>JBOEHD010000095.1:0-48521 GCA_050633745.1 Acidimicrobiales bacterium | reverse complement strand
ACCGGCAGCCGAAGCAACGCCCCGATCGGGTCGTCATCGAGATTGAGGTTGATCGCCTCGTTGGGAGTGTGTGATGAGTAGCAAGCGAGTAATCGGTTTGACCGGAGGGATCGGGGTCGGCAAGTCGACGGTCGCGGCGCTGCTGGCCGAAAAGGGCGCCACCATCGTCGACTGTGACGGTCTGGGCCGCCTGGTGGTGCAACCCGATGGCCGGGCTTACCAGGGTGTAATCGATCGTTTCGGCGCCGATATCGCCCAGGCCGATGGCCAGCTCGACAGGGCAAAGCTCGCCTCGATCGTTTTCAGCGACGCCGATTCGTTGGCCGCGCTCAACTCGATCACCCATCCGGCGATCGACCTCGAGATCGCCGATGCGATCGCTGCTGCCCCAACCCCAACGGTGGTGCTGGATATGGCGGTGCTGGTCGAGACCGACCTCGGCAAAGGCCAGTACGAAGAAGTGCTGGTTGTTGAGGCGCCGCTGGAGGTTCGCCTGGAGCGGTTGCGGTCGACTCGAGGCATGACCGATGAGGACTCGATGGCCCGAATCGCCAATCAGGCTGATGACGCCGAACGGCGGGCCGTCGCCACCTACGTAATCTCCAACGGCGGTAGCGAGGCCGACCTGGCTGCGGAGGTCGATCGATTCTGGGTTACAGCTGCAATCGATAGCTAGCGACGACTTCGGACAGCATGCGACGGGGTCCGGATCCTAAAGAATTCGCTGGGAAGTTCCGAAGGTTGGCTTACAGCAACGCTAGTAGTTATGACCTGAACAACATCTGGATCTCGAAGACTGTGGCGCCTCAACTTTAGAGCCGGCTTTGATGCCGATTCGATCCACTGCCATTCATCTGCCGTCATATTGGGTGAAATTCCCCGCATGCCGGTAAATCAGTGGCTTTGGCGATGTAGTCTCGTGCCAATGCCGCTCAATGGCGAGTGGCGTAGGAGAAGAATCAACATGCATAGCAACACCGATCCAACGACCATGCTCGGCCGCCACTCTCGGGTTCAAACCCCCGATGGAGTGATCAATGGCACGATCCTCGCCGTTGGCGCAAAGGGCGTATCGATCGCTGTCGACCGCCAGGTTGTTCGGGTTTCACCGGCTGACATCCACCACATCAGCGCCGCGGGCTAGTTCGGCCGGCCGACATCGGCCAAGCAAAACACAACCCGACCTGCAGCGCCGCGTGATCCTCGGGCGCCAACCTCGCTAACTCTTGCAGCCCTAAAAGGGCCAAGATTGCCTCTTTGGCGACCCGGATTGCATGTTCGAGTGACCTCACGGTTGCGTGAACCCTGAGAGCGGTTAGCTTTGTTGCCTACAGAGGCGCGCTCTGAAATTCCCCGATGGCTGAAAGAATACATCGCAGCCCGTCGAGGAAGACCGAACGGAGCGGCTTCAGCGCTGGAGGCAAGAAGAAATGCAGGACCTGGAAATCACCTGGCCCGAGGGCAAAACTCGGTTCTCGGTCGCCGATTCCCCCATCCATCTCGGTCGCTCGTCAAGCGCCGCTGTACCGCTGACCGAGGGATCGGTTTCGCGTCAGCACCTAGTCCTGGTCTGGGATGGCGCCAGCTGGACCGCTAACGACAGCTCAACTCACGGAACCTTCGACCCTGCCGGCGTTCGCCTGCCTTCTATCTGGGCCCTTTCCGGTGAACGCTCAGTCCGGCTCGGCGGCGTCGAAGGTGTGCCGATACAAATCCGACCCGCTTCGTCGGATACCCCGCGTGGCGATATCCCTCTCAATGGCGCCGGAATGCACGACATCGCCCGGGACGTGCCCGGCCGCAGTGCTGTCTCCAACAATGGGGCTCAGGGCGAGCACGCTCCCCTCCAAGATTTTATGCCGCCGCCGGTGTCGACACCGGAGCCACTAGCGCCACCATCCAACATCGATGTTCCGGTCGCTGCGGTCGAAGCTCCGGCGCCGCCCGCTAGCGACGGTGCCAGCAGCGATCAGACCGTGGTTGAAGCCAGCCCACCAGCAGCACCAGAACCGAGCTTCGGTGGGCTCTTCACCGCTCCGCCAGAAGCGGCTCAGGCTCCGGAGCCGATGCTGCGCTTCAAAGAAGACTCGCTGTTTCCAGGCCAGTCCGAGCAGCCGGAGTCGGCAAGCCAGTGGGCTCCCGACGTCGCGCAAGATCTGTCAAACGGCTCGAGCGTTCAGAGTTCGGAGATTGGGCTAGAGGCGCCGAGACAAGTGCTGGCAAAGTCCGATCTCGCGCCCGATTCTGACCTCTTACCCGATTCCGATCTCACGGCCCTCAGCAAAACCGATGCCCCATCGGCGATTCCGGCGGTGCGACTACAGCAGTCGACGCCAGCTCTGGCCCAGCCCGACATCGCAGCCCCGCCAAACACGCCCGCCAAGTCCGAGCTGCTCAACCCTGGCCTCACCGGTGGACTACCGGCGATCGACCCAAACAGCACCCTGATCAGCGACGCAACGTTGAGTGTTAGCGTTGGCGGCCAGGACTACTCGTTCCTCCCCGGCGCCGATGTGACCATCGGCCGAGACCCGTCATGTCTGATCCAGCTCGACGAGCGCCACTCGCTGGTTTCCCGCAAACATCTGCGCATCACGTTCGACGACAACTCGTGGTGGATGGAGGATTTCTCAAGCAAGGGAACCTTCGTCAACGGCAAGAAGCTCAAGAAGCCGTACAAGGCCGAAGGGGCCTTCCTGGCCAAGCTCGGTGATGATGATGCTGGCACTCCGCTCCGGGTGATCACCGCGGGGGAACACCGGGTACCGAGGGACAAGACGACCCTTATCATCGCAGCCCTTGCCGCGGCCGCGCTCGTGCCCCTGGCGGTGCTGGCACTGCTGCTTACAAGGAACGACACAACCTCGGTCGAGCCTGACTTCATTTCGGCGAAGCAGTCGACGGTGATGCTGTTCGGGCTCGAAGGTGGCCAAGGCTCGGGGTTCTTCGTTTCCGACGACCTGATCTTGACCAATCAGCACGTTGCGGTGCTCTCACCGCAGATGCTCGTCGGCGTTTCCCGCGAGGCCGATCAACCGGCAGAGATCGAGTACGCGACCGAGCTGGTAGCCAATCATCCGTTCCTCGATCTGGCGGTACTGCGGGTCTCGAACCGGGTAATCGAAACCGCTGACGGCACCGAGATCACATCTGAGCCGGTCGGCGACATCGACCTGCCGGCGGTGACGATTGGCGATTCGGCCAGCGTGACAATCGGCGACAGGGTCTTCAACACCGCCTTTCCCGGCCGCCTTTCGATCACCAGCCTCGACGATGCTGGCGCACTGAGACTCCCTTCGGTGGTGGCCACCAGCGGCGAGGCCGGCAATTTCGCCTTCTGGCCGGGCTGTTCCAACGCCGATAGCGGTTTGTATATACCGGCTGATTCCCCACCGGGTGTCGCCTGCTCGCCGTCCGGCGATCTCAACCGGGGCATCTTGCTTTCTTCGTTCTTCTCAAGCGGCCAGGGAGCCTCTGGCAGTGCGGTCTTCCATGAAAATGAGGTCGTCGCTGTTGTGTATGCCGCAGCCGACGGCGAAGACAATGCGAACCTTGGCATCACCACTGCAGTATTCTCCGACTGGCTCGAGGAGATCATCAGCCAGAACCCCTAGTTCCCCTTTACTTGGCGGGACTGCTCACTTCAACTGATTCATATGGCACAGGCGGGCGCCAACACCTTTCGATGTAGCCAACTACACTCAAAGGTCGGGATGGAGGAACCTTGTCTCTCAGTGTCAGCAATCTTGGCATCGACGGCCTAGAAGACGTCGAGCAAATCGGAACTGGTGGCTCATCCCGGGTTTATCGCGCCCGCCAGGTCGACCTCGACCGGATCGTTGCGGTAAAGGTTCTAAACCCCGGCCACGACCAAGGGGTATCGAAGCGCTTCGACCGGGAGCGCAAAGCGATGGGTCGGTTGTCGCTGCATGAAGGCATCGTGCCTGTCTACAGCAGTGGCCTCACCGCGCATAGCGAGCCCTATCTGGTCATGCCCTATTACGCCAACGGCTCACTGCAGGATCAGATCGATGCCGGGGCCATGGAGTGGCAGACCGCCGTCAGTTACATCGATGTTGCCGCCGAAACAATCGCCGCGGCCCACGATGAAGGTGTCGTACACCTCGACCTGAAGCCGGCAAACATCCTGCTGACCAATCAGGGCGCACCTCGGATCGCTGACTTCGGGATCGCCAAGCTCACATCCGGTCAGGGGGCCAGCGCCGGCACGACCGGCGGCGCAGCCTTCACCCCGGCCTACAGCGCCCCCGAGACCTTCCTCGACGGCGAGACCGGTCCCCCATCGGATGTCTATGGACTCGGCGCCACACTATGGGCACTCCTGGTTGGACACCCTCCGTTCCTCACCCCGGGCGACGACACAAACCTGATGGCGGTGATCGGCCGCGTCGTCAACAACCCGGTCGGCGATCTGCGCCACTTCACTCCGGAACAGGTCTGCAACGTCATCGAGCGGGCCATGGCGAAGGAGCCAGAAGACCGCTATCAGAGCGCCCGAGAGTTCAGCACCGCGTTGAAGAATGCCGCGGCAGCATCGTCCGCCGACTTTGAGCCAGCCGCCGTCGAAACCCCGGGCACGATGCTGCTGAACGCCCCGCCACCCCAGCCGAACGGGAACGCAAACGGAAACGCAAACGGCGCGCCGTCTGGCTCGCTAGAGACCCAGATGCTGGCCCCGACCGCTCCCGGCGCCTTCCCGCCGCCAGTGGCCAACTCAGCGAGCATGCCTCCACCGGTGGTCGACCTCGCTTCGGCACCGCCACCGACTGCGGCGTCGCGTCCGCTACTACAGGAAACCGCTCTGCCGGTCGCTCACCCGCCGGCAGGACCGCCACCAGCGGCGCCGACAACGTTGCTCGACTTCGACCGTTTCCGGCTCGGCCCGGTACTACTCGGGCTACTGGCATTCCTCGGCATGGTCGGAATCGGCTTCTGGGCTCTGAACCGGACCCCCTCGACCGAAGCAACCGGCGGTCAGGTCGATGACACCGTTGCCACCGACCCCGCCTCGCCAACAATCGATGCTGGGTCAGGCACTGAGCAGTCCAATCCCACCACCACGCTTACCGGGCTCGGGAACGGCTCCACGTTGACAACCGCTCTCGCCACCCCGTCGAGCGACTCGACCACCCTCACGACAGCCGACCCAGCCGCAACAAGCTCAACGACCGAGGCCTCCACCACATCGAGCAGCGCCAGTTCGACGACGTCCGAGGCAACGACCACAAGTTCGTCATCCAGTTCGACGTCCAGCACAACGGCTTCGACAACCTCGACGGTCCCGACGACCGCACTCACCACGATTACGACACCGACGACGGCATCGACGACAACAACCACCGCCACCACAACGACGACAACGACAACGACGACGACCTCCACCACTACCGCAACGACGTTGCCTGCCCCGAACGCTCCGACCGGGCTCGTGGCCACGGTTGCGAACGACAAGGTCACCCTCAACTGGTCCGCTCCCGCCAGTGGGCCGACGCCAGACAACTACGAGGTCCTACGTTCCGGTGTCGCCGAACCGCTCGGCTCGCCAAGCGGTCTGACGTTCACCGAAACGGATCTCTCCCCCGGCGAATACACATACAGGGTCCGGGCTGTGGCAAACGACAAGACCTCATCGAGCGTGAGCGTCTCCGCAACCGTCGCTGCTGCACCACTGTCAGCGAGCGTGTCGGCTGCGCCTGGCCCTGCGCAGATCACCATCAGTATCAATGCCAACCGCTGCGTCGAGTACCGAGTTTCCGCACGCGCCCGGCCGAATGATCCAGTCACGGTGACTTCCGGGGAGGCGCCGTGCGCCGAGTTGCATCGGGTCACATTGGGCGATGACGCCGACGAGCCGATTCTGGCCGACACGGCGTATTCGGTGAGCGTCATCGTGACCGATCCGGTCACCGGCGAGACCGACACCGCTGTCCTGCCAGCCGTTCTGACCCTGGGCTAGCTCCCTCCTCGTAGGACGATTGAGACCATCGCGTCCGGACATAGGTTGCGGCCGACATCGAGCCACATCTTGACCATAGATAGTCGACTCAACACAGATCGACAGAACGCCTAGCGCATATCGACCAAAGAAGCACGTGACGTTTTCGTAGTGATTGCTTCGCGTTCGCGTTGAACCACCAGACTCGGTGCCAGCAGACCTGTACAGTCGGTACGGGCAGCAGCAGAAGATCCGAAAGGGTGATGTATCCGGATGGGCACTAAGACCGCAGCAATCGCGTACTGCGAGCATGGCGAGGTCGTGGCAGCATGCCTCGAATGTCTCGCAATGCCGAAGAAGATCACACCGCCTCCGCCGGCGACTCCACGGGCAACAAAGAACCCGAGCTCGGCGAAGGACAAGATCTCCCCGCTTGCTGGCGATCTAGACATGTCGATCCCGGTGAATGATGTCGACAAGCTGATCGGCTCACCGTCGCTATCGGCTAGGGCCTTCCCTCATTACCTTCGTCGCTCCGGCTGGATCTACCTCCGCACAGACGATCGTCTGGAAGCCAGAGTCAAGGCCACCAAGGTGGTTTGGCAGGACGAGCGCGACGACCTCGTCGATCCAGATCGAGATCTCGGCGCAGGCATCGTAATCGAGGTCGACACACTGACCTGGGATTCCGACATCGACATCGACCTTGGCAAGCTGGCTCCTCGCATGCGCGACGGGTTCCGGTACCTCAAGACCAACGAAGATGACACGGTCACTCATTACATGGGCGGCAAGCCCATCGTTGAACTCACCGAAGAAGAAGAGCTCGATCTAACCGAGAATTCCTGACCTGCAGGCGCCACTGGCGCCGCGGCCATGAATACCCTCTGAGAGCAACGCGAAACGCGGAACGTGCTCTACCCTCGACGACGATGCAAAGTCGACGTCAACGACTAATAGCAGCTGCAGCGATGGCCATACTTGTGGCTTCGTGCAGTGGTGAACGCCCAGTCCTTCTCACCGAAGCTGGAACCGTTACGTCCGCCACAACCGCTGCGCAAACCACGACGACCGCGGCCGAGGCGGCCCTCACCGAGGCCGACTGTGTCACCGCATCGGGTGCTGGACCTTGGCAGCTAAGCATCGACGCCACTCCGACACCTGCGGTTCGGTGTCTGTTGATCGCTGCCCATCAGAGGGTCGAATTCGTCAACAACACCCCTGACGCGGTGAGTTTCGATCTCGCTGGGCTGTCGGTTCTGATCGAGCCCACCACCACGTTTCTCACCGAGCCAGCAGGCACGTTCCTTCAGCCGGGGCTTACCGACCTGAATGCGACGCCCCACCCTGTCAGCGGACTGTGGTCGGTCGACCCAAGCCAGCGCGCTCTAAACGGGCAGTCGCTCGGCCTCAGCAGCTTCGGCCCGGTGGAGATCGGGGCCGCTCCCATCAGTTTGGAAGGCTCGCTCGAGGGGCGGTCTCTACCAACCTCAGACGCCGCGTGCTATGTAACCAGCCTCGCCGGCGACCCCTACTCCCCCGTACTCACCGTGGTCGACGGCACGGTGGCGGTCATCCAGGTCTTCAGCGCAGGGCAGCTGACCCGATCGGAGATCGGTGTTGGAGCGTCCGAAGGTGATGTGCTGGCGGCGTACGGCCAGCAGATCGAGTCCCTGCCAGCGCCAAATGCAGACACGAACACGAAACTGCTCGTGTTCGTGCCCGCCGATGAGGCCGACAAGCGTTACCGCCTGGTCTTCGTAGTGGAAAACGGCATGGTTGTGAGCCTCCGAACCGGGCTGACCGATTTGGTGCTCAACAATCCAGGCTGCGGTTAGAGCTAGGGTCGATCGCCGAACTCAGGACGCTCGGTCCTGGTGCGCTTTACTTCCCAGAAGCCAGGCACGGTGGCCATAGCGACAAAGCCGTCCCACAACTTCAGCGACTGCTCAGCGCTCGGCACACGGGTTATCACCGGACCGAAGAGGGCGACCTTGTCGCCGTTGTCGTCGTTGAAGGCGATGAGTGGCGTGCCGACATCGTCGCCGGACAGGGCTAGCCCCTGACCCATACGGTCCTTGATGACCGCATCCCACTTCTCGTCTTCGAAGGCAGCAGCGTGGGCTTCGTCGGCTCCGATGGCCTTGAGCGCCTCGGCCGGCTCGAAGATCAGCTCCTTGTCGTGATGGATGCGACGGCCGTACTCCCAGTAGAGAGGGAAGACCGCGTCGTCGCCTTCGGCTGCCCGAAGCGACTCCATCACCCGGAGGTAACGGTGCGTGCGCTGCACCGGCGCAAAGTAATCGCTGTCCTCAGCCGGTTGGTTCTTCTCAAGCAGCGATATCGGCTGCCATGTGATGTTCAGATCTCGGTGTGGAGCTACTTCGTCGACGACCCAACGGGCCGTCACCCAACACCACGGTCAAATGGGGTCAACCCAAAATTCGATGTCCATATCTGCACGGTAACTCAAGATTCCCGAATCTATGGAGCCCAGCGGCAAGATCGAGTGTTGCCGGTACGTTGGGTGGTGCTGAGGGTAATTGCATGCAGGTGCCCTCCATACCTTCCCCCAAGGAACGCTAGGTCGCTGGCCATCGGTCGAGCGATCGCGACGCCGGCGCTGTGCCGGAAAGAGCGGGGAAGCTATGAGCACCGACAAGACAGTCCGGCCACCACAATGGTCAGGCGGCGACGCGCCGCTGGCCCGCCCGGCCGGCAGAACCGAAAACTGTGCCCCCGACCGGGACGTAGTTGAACGAGCCGTTATCGAACGAGCAGCCGAGGCCCTTCGGTCGCTGCTGGACGCGACCGACGGGGAGGTATTGGCCGACCTCAAGCGATGCCAACTCCTGGCCTCGTCTGGATCGATGACCATCAGCCTTGGGCGCCTGTTCGACCAGCTCGCCGAGGCACCAGCACCACAGTGGCCAGAGCGGATCGAACGGTTCGTTGCCGCGGCGGTCGCCAGCCAGCAGACGATACGGAAACTGCGTGTACACGACTGGGACGCGGTCGCAGATCGACTGATGATCCGCGTGGTACCGATTCACTCCGCGGGGCCGCTGGGCAGAGCGATTGGCCATGATCTCACCCTCGATGTGGGGATCGACGTCGACGAGGCGATCATCATCCCGACGCCAGCTCATGTTGCGTCGTGGAATCAGCCAGCCGAAACGCTCATCAGCACCGCTCGCCGCAACAGCCGACGGAAGCTACGGCCGAGGATCACCTCGACCAGACTTGGAGTTGGAGCCGGGCTTGAAGTTGAAGTTGGGATTGGAGCCGGCGATGCTGCCCTCAACCTGAGCCTGCTATGTGGCGACTCCTGGGCGACGGGGATCATCGTCGACCTCGACCACTTCATCCAACCCCCGTTTGCCGCCAGAGCCGCTGAGCACCCCGAGTACCGCCGTTTCGTCTCATGTCTTGACCGAACAACACTGGCGGTTTTTGAGTCAGCGCCAGCCAGCTGGGCCCCGACCCGCAGCGACCCAGCGATGCTTCGGTCGGCAGTCGAGCGCATCGTTTCCGGATGGTTCGATCGACCACCTACACCGCTGCCATCACCGTCGACAAATCGCCGCTGCTACAACCTGTTCGAGGTCCGCAGCTCTGACAAGACAGAGGAACGGATCCGGCCGATCCACCAAGCAGCAGTCCCAGGTGGAGATTAATTCGTCGATAGTGTTGACAGCCGCCAGGGACAGATCAAGACTGCTGCTGCAATCTGGTTCATCACGATTCGACAATTCTCCTTAGCCACCACCGCTTCGCATAGTTGGGGCGGTGGCTAAAGAGGGTCTCGAGTCTTGTCCGAAGGCAGTCTTGTCGGAAGGCAGGTGGCGAACCATCGGAAACCCCGCAACGACAGGAGCCCACAGGTGGCGCACGACGAGACAGTAAGCAACCCGACAGACAACAGGCCGTTCCAAGACGTCCTCGAAGCCCACCTGCAGCGCCGGACAGTGCTAGCGGGTGGCGTCGCACTGGCAGCGACAACCTTCTTCGCCGCTGGCCCGGCTGGAGCGGTGACATCAGACGCAGCGGCCGAGGGCGCCTCCGACGCCAGCGCCGACGGTCCAGAGATCGGCTTCACGCCCATCCCTCTCGACGACGGCAAGGTCCCCGTGATCTCGCCAGAATACGAGTACTCGGTCGTCATCCCCTGGGGAACGCCTCTGAAGGCCAGCGATCCCGACTTCTCGTGGCCCCAGACCTCAGCCGCGGCCCAGGAACGCCAGGTCGGCATCGGCCACGACGGCATGTGGTTCTTCCCAACCGGTCGCGGCTCGGACCGCAACCGTCGCGGTGTGTTGGCCATCAACCACGAGTTCGGCCGCAACACCCACGTGTTCGGCAAGGCCGCTCCGGAAAGCCTGGAAGATGTGCGCATCTCTCAGGCCGCTCACGGCATCAGCATGATCGAGATTCGCCAGACCACCCTTGGCGATTGGGAAATCGTTCCCGGCGGCCGCCGCTCGTCACGGGTCCACATGAACACCCCGGTGGAGTTCAGCGGCCCCGCCGCCGATAGCCCGCTGCTGCAGACCCCGGCTGGCGATGAGCCGACCGGCACGCTCAACAACTGCGCCAACGGCTACACCCCGTGGGGCACCTACCTCACCTGCGAAGAGAACACCAACGGCTACTACGGCGCCACCGGCGAGTGGGAGGCCTCAGAGGGCCAGGCTCGCTATGGCTTCAGCACCACCGGCTTCGGCTACGGCTGGGAAAACTTCGATCCCCGATTCGACCTGAGCAACCCGGATTACAAGAACTCCGAGAACCGCTACGGCTGGATCGTCGAAGTCGACCCCTACCGCCAGACCAAGAAGGCCGTGAAGCGCACCGCGCTTGGCCGGGTCAAGCACGAAGGCTGCGCCATAGCCGTCGGCAAGGACGAGCGCGTCGTTGCCTACATGGGTGATGATCAGCGTTTCGACTACATCTACAAGTTCGTGTCGAGCGACAGCTACCGCAAGATGCTCAACCAGGGCATGTCACCGCTCGATCACGGCACCCTGTATGTCGCCAAGTTCGAAGAGGGCGGCGTCGGCGAATGGCTCGAGCTGAGCATGGACGTCCCGGCCCTGGCCGAGCGTTTCACCGACCTAGCCGAGTTGTTGACCTACGCCCGGATCGCTGCCGACATCGTCGGTGCAACCCCGATGGACCGTCCCGAGTGGACCAGCGTTGCTCCAAACGGCGATGTGTACTGCACGCTGACAAACAACAGTCGCCGGGAAGAGCCAAACGTGGCCAACCCCGAGGCTCCGAACCTCACTGGCCACATCATTCGTTGGCACGATTCCGACGACCATGTCGGCAACACCTTCGTGTGGGACATCTTCCTGCTGTCCAGTGACCTTGCCGGGACAGATTCGGCGTACGGTTCGCCCGACGGCATCTGGGCCGACCCTGACGGTCGGATCTTCATCCAGACCGACGGTGCACAGCCAGACGGCGCGAACGACCAGATGCTGGTCGCCGATGCCGCCACCGGAGAACTCAAGCGTATGTTCACCGGCGTCGACGGAGCGGAGGTAACCGGCATCGCGGTCACCCCGAACCGCAAGACGATGTTCGTCAACCTGCAGCACCCGGGCAACGGCGACCCGGAGCGCACCAACTTCCCGGACGGCGGGGATTCAATCCCTCGCGATGCCACCATCGCCATCCGACGCAAGGACGGCGGCATCGTCGGTTCCTGATACTTGCCGGTTCCTAATATTTGCCGGTCCTGGTCATGCGAGAGCAGCGCTGAGCTGATCTCGATTTGATGCAATTACCTACCAATCGGCCGAGGTGGCCGACCCTTCTGGGTCGGTTGCCTCGGCCGGTCGCAATTTCGGACCGATTCTGGAAAGATGGTTCAGTGTTTGCTCACCACCATGATGTCCAATGGCGCCTCTAGTCATTCAGTTCATCGAGCAAACGTTCCGTCCCGAATCCGAGCTTTACTTCGGTCGGAACGCTGAACTGAGCCTCGACACCGACAACGGCTACCTGCATCGTCGCGCCGGTAGATTCCGCCTTATCGGCGACATTTGGTGGCTGGAGAACCGCGGCAGTCGACTGCGCCTAAAAATGGTTTCGGCCGATGGTTCGGTAATCGACCTGCACGCCGGGGCGTCGAGCCCGGTGCTCGGCCAGAGCGGGATCGTATCGCTGGTGGCCGGACCGACCCGCTACGAGGTCGGCTACTGGATCGAGCAGGAAGTACCTGACCTGTTGTCGGAAACGCTGCGGGGCGTTCCAGTCGGAGCAGACACGGTCACCTACGGCACCAAACTCACACCCCGAGAGCTCGACTTCGTTGTTGTGCTGGCTCAAGGCCGGCTGACCGGACGGGGCGGACCACTCCCCTCGCACGCCGACATCGCCGAAACCTGGGGTGTCTCGAAGAAGACGGTCGACAACACGCTGCAGCGTTTGCGGTCGAAGCTTCGCACCAAGGACGTGCGGTTTCTCGACTCGTCCGAGATGCTGGTCGAGTACCTCGTGTCCCAAGGTCTCGTGACCATCATCGACCTTGAATGGGCTGGCCTCGATCAACCAGACGGGCCCCGAACCGCGGCCATTAAACCGGACTGATCTGGCTAGGGCCGCAGTCGTTCTAGGTCGGTTGTGACGAATAGACCGGCCGGGTCGTATCGGTCCCGCAGCTCCCACCAGCGCTGATACTGCGGATAGAGCTGAGCCAGCTCGGCACCGGTCTGATAGTGCACCTTCCCCCAGTGGGGACGTCCTTCGTGACGGCGAAAGACCTCTTCGCATGCGGTGAACAGCGGTCGGTCGTCAAGCGTGATGTCCTGGTGGGCGGAGATCGTCACCGTCGGCCTGCCCGACGCCGCGCTGATCATAAGATCGTCTGCCGCCACGGTCCGATACTCGAGCGGCCACTCGAGATCAGGGAAACGGGTGTTGATCATGTCTCGCAGCTCTGCGAAACAATCGGGACCACGTTCGGCGGGCACGGAGTATTCCATCTCGGTGTGCTTGTCATCGCGAATGGACGAGATGATCTTGTGGCTCCACCCCTGACGTTCCCCTTTGTCGATGTCCTCGGGGTCGGGGCTTTCCGTACCCTCGGCGCCATCAGCACCACCGTTGTTAGATTGAGCTGCATCGGCGGATGCTGGGATCTCGGCCAACGACTTGCAGGCAAAGAGGTCTCGGTTGGGAACCCAGAAGTACTCGAAGTGCCTGGTGTCTGCGGTCAGCTGATCGATCCGCGGCATCACTTCATCGAAGCCAGCTACCCACTGGCGTTCATGAAGCATGTAGCGAGGTCGAACCTTCAGGTCGACTTCGGTGATCAGACCTACCCCGCCAAGCGAATGTCGTGCCAGCTCGAAGAGCTCGGGTTCGTTGTCTAGGTCGCAGTGCACCACCTCGCCGCCAGCCAGCACCACCTTGACGCCAGCGACCGCGGTGGAGATGTTGCCGAGGGTCGGACCGGTGCCGTGGGTGCCGGTCGAGATAGCGCCAGCGATCGATTGTTTGTCGATATCACCCTGGTTGATAAGGCCGAGTCCACGCCGATAGAGCGGCTCGCCGAGTTGGAAGATGCGGGTGCCCGAGCGCACGGTCACCGTCGACTGGTCAGACGCAGCGCTGGAACTACTCTCGTCCGAGCCCTTTTTGGCCGACTCATCCTCGATAAGGCCCTGCCAACCGTCGGTCTCAATTAGCAGACCATCGGGGGCCGCAATCCGCGAATGGCTGTGCGAAGCACCGACGGCCCGTATTGTCCAACCGCTGGTCTCGGCCATACGGATGGCCGACACAAAATCGGCTTCCGAACCCGGCTGCGCTGCTCTAGCCGGCTCGGCGGTCTGCCGCCCTGACCAGTTTGCCCACTTCGCCACGTTGCTCCCCTTGCTCCGCTCGTTGTCGGAACTAGCCCAAGTAGAGGCCGAGACCGGCAGCAAACGCAAGAACGAGCCTGTTTCTGGACCCGAACACCTGCTTGTTTACCATCAGATGATCATTGGCCATCATGACGCTCACCGCGTCGCTATACCGCCTAGAGTGGTCTAGGGACTGCAGTTTCGAGTAGCGTCGTGCCGAATTCCCAAACTTCGTGCCCCGGAAACCGGGATCCGAACGGGTGACATTCGGGCGGCAAAAAGGCCAGTAAGCGTGAGAAGTGCAAACGTTCCGGAGATTCCCGGATTTGAGATAGTGAAGACCCTTGGCGGTACTCGTGCTTCGGTCTATCGCGCTCGGAACGTTTCGACTGGCGAAGACGTCGTTATCAAGGTTCTAGATCGGGCCAAAGAACCCGTTCTGCCAAAGCGATTCGATCGCGATCGCAAAACACTCCTGCGTCTTGCCACCACCAACGTCGGCTACGTCCCACTCCTCACAAACGGCGTTGCCTCGACCGGCCACGATTACATCATCTCGCCGTACTACGACCTGGGCAGCATGCAGGACCAGATCGGTCATGGGCCGATGCCATGGCGGCTTGCTGCCGAGCTGATGGCCAAGGTGGCCGCCATCGTCGGCTGTGCTCATGCCGAGGGTGTTGTTCTCGGCGATGTTCGTCCCTCGAGCATTCTGTTGCAGGCGGTTGGCCAGCCGGTCATTGCGGCGTTTGGCATGGCCACACGGCGCTTCGATGACGGCACTCCGGTCTTCACCGCCCCGGAAAAAGAAGACCCGAAGCTACGGCTGACCCCGCCAGCAGATGTCTATTCGCTGTCGCTGGTATTCGGTGCGTTGCTCGCTGGCCGGGCGAAGGCTCGCTCGGAGTCAAACGAGGATTACCTGGCTGAGCTTCGTGAGGTGGCGCCGGAACGATTCGTCGAGGTCATCGAGCACGGGCTGAGCAGTTCGCCAACCAATCGACACCGCGACGCGCAGACGATGGAACGGGCTATCAACGCCGCCATCAATTCCGATCCCGAGGCGATGGTTCAATCAAACGCCGATTCGGACTCGGTAGATCCCCTCGACCTCGAGGAGATCTTTGCCGAGCCGGAAGAATCCATGCCGAGCGAGCAGCCGAGCGCCGTTGGGCTGCCTCCTGGCCTGGAAGACATCGTCTTTCTTCAGGAAGACGGGTACGCCGTCGACGCCAGCGACGGCGCTGACCTTTCGCTGCCTGCGGGGCTTGAAGACCTCGTCATCATCTCGCCAAACACCCAGCGATCGAAGTCATCGAGCGAGAGCACGGCCGACGACGATGCAAAGATCGATGACCTTCTCGATGCCGCCGGAGTCGAAGAGCTTTCCGATGGAGACATCCCGTCCGATGAGCAGTGGTCCGAGGACGACCCGACCTCGATAGACCTCCGAGACGAGCTCGACTCCGAAGACGATCTTGATACCGATGAAGAGCTTCCGGCTGACGACGATGTTGCTGAAGACGTCTTTGAAGACGACGACCCCACCCTGGTCCCGTTCGATATCGAAGAAGAGGAATCCGACCAGGACTACGGGAGCGCCGAACAAGACTCTGCCAGCCCGAGTCAGCCAAGTGATGTTGATGACGAGGCCGCGGCCAACCCGTCATCGATCGCCACGCTGGTCCGGTCTGCCGACGAGACGCCAGACGAGTTAGCTGAACTCGAAGATCAGACCATCGCCCTCGACCTCGACGAGCTCGAAGACCAAACCACCACCCTCAACCTCGACGAGCTCGAAGACCAAACGGTCGCTCTCGACCTCGACGAGCTCGAAGACAAAACCACCGCCCTCAACCTCGACGAACTGGCAGTCGATTCGGCCGACGAGTATCTCGACGACGACTCGGACGCGATCGTCGAAAATCACCCAGACCGGGTCTTCGACGGTGAGGTCTTCGACGACGATCCTGACGAAGCCGCTGAAGACAACTGGTACGACGACGAGCCAGACGAAGATAGCCGGGACGCCACTACTATCTTCGACCTCGACGAGCTCGAAGCGACCCGGGCCGCATACATCGAGGAACATGCCACAGACGAACCCGAGGCGCCTCTCCCGGCCCCCGATCTTGAGCCAGCACATGCCTCTGCAGGCGTTGCGTTCTCTGACGACCTGACCGAGGTCTTCGGCGATGGGCCGACGCCTGCCGACGAACTCGACGATCGAGACGAGCTAGCGGTTCCCGCCGCGGCGATGTCGGTCGGCCCGGTGCTGAGCCCGTTCTCCGATCCCCGAGCCGAAGAGATCCCGTTCACCGGTGTTGGCAGGGTCCGCGTTGGCGCCGAGCCGCAGTCGTGGCTGGCCAAGGCCCAGGTGGCGACCGAAGTTTTCTGGTTCCGCACCCGCCGATCGCTGGCATCCTCAGCTGCGGTACTCGGCGTTGTAGCTATCGCCGCGGTTGCGGTGTTCGTGGTGGCCCGCGAGATCCAAACGAGCGAAACCGAAGCCGAGGGAAGCCCCTTCACCCCGACGACGGCGACCAGCCCCGTGAGCTTCCTACCTCCGAGCAACCTCGCCCGGCCCGTCGCCACGTTCCCTAGCGACCTGCCGAATACAACAACGACCAAGCCCGCTCCTCGCCGCACAAGCACCAGCACAACGGCGCTAGCGGCAAGTCCAACCACGGCCGCTCCTACCACCGCCCCGCCGACGACAAAGGGCGGGTCGACCACGGTCAAAACGACCGAGGTTCTCCCGACTACGGCGCCCAGCACCACGGTCAGGCTCACGACCGTCAAGCCGCCTTCCACCGTGGCCACGACGCGACGCACCACAACCACACGACGGATAACGACAACACGGCGGACCACGACCACCCGCCGCGTCACCACAACGCGGCGCACCACAACAACCCGTCCGACGACAACCCGCCGCACGACAACAACCCGTCCGACGACAACCCGCCGCACGACCACCACTCGACCAACCACGGCGCCGACGACCGTCACCCTCCCGACGACAGCCCCCACGACGGCGACAACCGTCGAGTCAAGCTCGACGACGGGCAGCGAAGTCACCCCGCCGAGCATCCAGAACCCCGCCACGAGCCCGGCGAAGCCGAAGGTGGTGTCGATTGAGGCGGTCGGTGTCGCCAGTCGCTCCGCAACCGTCAGCTACACCAGCGATCAGTGCGTCGCTACGCAGTTCACCCTCAACGGTTCCGACGGCTCGGTACAAACCGGTTCCAGCCCCGGCTTCAACCCGGACGCCAACTGCGCTCTGGGTTGGCAACTCGACTTCAAGGGTCGAAATGGCCTGAAACCCAAGACCGACTACGTCCTCGCAGTGACGATCAAGGCCCGGGGTAGCGAGTTAACCACCAGCTCACAGGTCTCCTTCACCACCCTCGAAACCTAGGTCGATTCACCCCGCCCGGGTTTCGGATTGCCGGTTTTTGGCAGGCAACCATTACCTGCTTGGCCAAGCGCATTCCTATGTTGACCGGCCGGTCAAGTATCATTTACTTCGATGACCGAACCAATGCCAAAGAAACCTATCCGGGAAGAGCAGCGGCCGGCCAAGGAAGGAATCGACGAGGTAGCGCCGGGAATCTTGCGTCTGCAGCTGCCGATCTCGTTTCCGGGTCTGGGACACGTGAACTGCTACATCATGGAAGACGCAAGAGGAATCGCTCTGGTCGACCCTGGATTGCCCGGCATACGGACCTGGCGGCAGCTGAAGAAGTCCCTTAAAAGCATCGGCATACCGATAACCAGGGTCCACACGGTCGTCGTAACCCACTCTCACCCAGACCACTTTGGCCAGGTAGGGCGGCTCAAAAAGGCCGCAGGCGCCGAGATCATTTCCCACCGCAACTTCCGAACCTTTCTCGACCCCGAGGCCGAGGCTGACGATGAGGAGGTGGTGACCAGAATCGCCGAGCCTTCGACGGTCACCGGCGGCGAAAGCACACCGAGCAGCTGTGGGCACGACCACAGCGACAGTACCGGCCACAGCAACGGTCATAGCCATGCCGATCCCCGACCAGATACCAAGGCGGTTAACCCGTTCCCTGACGTCACCCCGTGGGGTGGCAAGCCATACGATCTGCCGATCTCAAGGCGGATTCGCTACCGGGCGATGCGCATGGCCTCCGGGCGTTTCGTCTCCACTCCTACCCCGACCCGACGGGTCGACGATGCCGACGTACTCGAGCTAGGCGGGCGAGAGTGGGTTTCGGTCCACACCCCGGGACACACTCAGGATCACCTCTGTCTGTGGGACGCCGACAGTGGCGTGATGATCAGCGGCGATCATGTGTTGCCAACCATCACCCCCCACATCTCGGGCCTCAGCGAGAGCCCTGATCCCCTCGCTCAGTTCTTCGAATCGCTCGACCGCATGAAGACCTTCACCAACGTTTCGGCGGTGCTGCCAGCTCACGGGCTGGTGTTTTCCGATCTCTCCGGTCGTGCCGACGCCATCAGCCGCCACCACCGTGATCGCCTGCACGAGCTCAAGAGTGCTGGTGAACATTTGGGCGATGGCACGGTCGAGCAGTACATGAAGGAATTATTCAAGCCTCGGTCCTGGGGGCCAATGGCTGAGAGTGAGACCTATGCCCATCTCGAACACCTTAGATTTTGTAACGAAGCTGACACTAACCACGAGGGCCCGCAGCTCCGATACAGCATGCGGGATTGAGACATAAGCCAATTTTTTTGATGATTGTTAATGATTGAAGAACGTTCGCCCTCAATCTTCAGATCGAAGAACGGTCCCGGTAACATTGGATTTCAGACAGCGCAAGATTGTGGCCTGCGAAGATAACTAATCTTCGCCTGACGCTGCCAAACAGTCGGAGTAGCGGTGACCGACTGGTGGTGTCTACAAGATCGGGGTGTGGCCGATGCGCGGCGGCACGGCCACACCCCTCTTACCGCTGCCCTCCCTCTGGCATTCGGAGCTGGCATTCACTGCTGAGATGCACAGCGTGACCAGCGGCCGGACTAGGAACTACGGTTCTTGCTTACCACTCGTCCGGAAATCCGGGCGTTGTTCGAGCCTGGCTGGAGATCGCACATATGGACACCGACGAACTCAAGAAGTTCTCATTCTCGGTATGGACCTACAAGATGGGCGAACAAGTTTCGCTCATGATCCACCTCGGGGATCGACTCGGTCTCTATCGAGCGCTGAACGGAGCTGGCCCGATCACCAGCGACCAACTCGCCGCCAACACCGAGCTGGACGAGCGGTTTGTACGAGAGTGGTTACTGGGCCAGGCAGCAGCAAGGCTGATCGACAGAGTCGACGATGGCGTCTACCAGCTCAGCGAAGTGCAGGCCGCGGTCCTCGCCGACGAGGACGACTCGCTCAGCTTCGCCGCCGGGGCTTTCCGAGGCGGAACCGACTCATCAAGCGTCGATGCGCTCGTCGATTCCTTCAAGACCGGCTTGGGCGTCACCTACGAGCAACAGGGAACCGCAGCGGCCGCTGGCCTGGCCAGGATGACCGGCCCGTGGTCACGATTGGCGCTGACCTCAGTCATTCTCCCCGCCCTCGACGGCGTGATCGAAAAGCTGGAGCGGGGCGCAACCGTCATCGACATCGGCTGCGGGGCCGGCGTCACCGCCACCACCATTGCCGAGGCTTACCCGAACAGCCGCTGCATCGGCTACGACCCATCGACGATCGCCATCGACATGGCCCGCCAGCGGGCAGCCGACGCCGGACTTAGCAACGTCGAGTTCTTCGCCAAACCAGCCGACGAACTACCCGCCGACACCGGGGCCGACCTCGCGCTGTGCTTCGACTGCCTTCACGACATGGCTCGGCCCGACCGGTCGCTTGACGCCATCCGCCAGTCGATGGCCGACGACGGCACCCTGTTGATCAAGGACATCCGTTCAACCGGCGACTTCGACAAGGATCGACGCAATCCGCTGCTGGCCATGTTCTACGGCTTCTCGGTCGCCTCCTGTCTGCAGTCTGCCCGATCCGAGCCGGACGGCATGGGACTGGGCACGCTTGGTCTATACCCTGAGCGCATGAAAGAGCTCGTCACCGATGCCGGATTCGGATCCTTCCACCAACACGACCTCGATGATGCAGCCAACCTCTATTACGAGGTTCGGAACGTCTAGGTGGCTCGTTCGATCGCTTGCGGCCACTGCGGCGGCACACACGGCTCGATTGCCGAAGTACGTGATTGCTCCCAGGGCGAGCACGACTACACACCCGGTGCAGATGCACCCGGCACGAACCTTCCCAGCACAAGCCTTCCCGGCACAAAAATAGCGAACGAACCACTAGCTAGCGCTCCCCTGCCCCGCGGCGGTCAGCCAACAAATACCCGGACCAATACCGCTCCTGCCAAGCTGGCAGCCCAGCCCCGCGCAACCGCACCGAAACCGGCAACCCGTTCGGATGTCGTCGCCGGTGTCACCGCCGACCGGCTAGCCGGACCGGTCGAGTTTGCACGCAGCGTGCTCATCGGACCGGACGATGACGTCCCCCTGCCCTGGCACGATGTGGAAGAGGTCAAGGCCGACGCCGAGGCCAGCGGGGACCTCATCGACCGGCTGCACCGCGCCTGGCGCACCCGGGAGCGCTTGGTTATCCGCTGGTCCGGGCCGCTTCCAGCCACCGACCCGACGCTACAAAAGCCGTTCCACGAATGGACCGTGCATGAAGAACTGCCGGGAGAACGGTTGGCCTTCGCCGTCACCGCCAACACCGTTGGCCTGCTTGGAACCGAGCCAACATTCGGCCCGGTCGCCGCGGCGCTGAGCCTCGGAGCCAGCCTGGCCGACAGCGGGCCCGATGGTGATGTGGTACTCAGTGATGGCCGAACGGCCTGGGCCGACGGCGGACCTCTCGATTTGGACCTACCGGCGGCCGTCGCCGGAGCGATCATTCCCCGCGGCCACCTGGTTTCAGGATCGATTCGACCGCTAAATGCCCGGTCAAACGCAACCGCTGAGCTAGCCCCCGATCAATTGGCCGCGGTTGAGCACCGAGGCGGCCCGGCTCGAATTTTGGCTCCGGCTGGCTCGGGTAAGACAAGGGTGCTCACCGAGAGGGCCCGCCACCTCATAAACGACTGCGGCATCGAGGCCAGAGCCGTCTCACTGGTGGCATACAACCGCCGGGCAAAAGACGAAATGCGAGACCGTCTTCCAGACGTCGGCGCCCTCGACGTTCGGACCCTGAACAGCTTGGCCCTGGCCATCGCCACATCGAGCGGTCCGTTCCGGTCGTCGAATGACAACGGTTCGGCCAGGCTAAAGACGATCACCGAACTCGAGGTCCGGCGACTACTCGATCGGGTGGTGCCCGGTCGGCGACGAAAGAAGCTGACCGACCCGCTCGAACCCTGGGTCGATGCCCTTTCGGCCTGTCGGCTTGGGCTGCGAGATCCGGCCGAGATCGAGCAGAGCTACGGTGGCGACGTCGCCGGATTCCCCGGCGTTCTCGAGGCCTATCGATCCGAACTCGCTCGGGCAAACGCCATGGACTTCGATGAGCAGATCGTGCGGGCGATCGACCGGCTCATGACCGATCCGCAAGCTCGCGCCGTGGCCCGTTCCGTCGCTCCGATACTTCTGGTCGACGAGTTTCAAGACCTGACCCCAGCCCACCTGCTCCTGTTGCGGATCGTGGCCGGACCGGCGGCAGAGGTCTTCGGCGTCGGAGACGACGACCAGACCATTTACGGCTACGCCGGCGCCTCCCCCGACTGGCTGATCGAGTTCGACCGCTTCTTTCCCGGTGCGTTCGACCACCGCCTGACGGTGAACTATCGGTGCCCACCCGAGGTCGTCCAGGGCGCGGTCAACCTGCTGTCCCACAATCGGCGGCGGGTCGCAAAGCAGATCGATGCCGGGAGCACTACCGAGAACGATGCAGGCCGCGACCGCGGTCTGTTCGTCCTGTCCGAAGGCGATCCGCAACAGAACATGTCGAGCCGGGTAACCAAGCTGGTCGCCGACGGCGCGGCGCCCGGCGAAATCGCGGTGTTGACCCGAGTCAACGCCGCGCTCCTACCGGTGGCGGTCTACCTCAATCATGCTGGCATCCCGGTCACCCGGCCGTACGGTCTCGGGCCTGACGTGCTCGATCGTTCCGGAGTCGGCGCCGCTCTGAGCTGGCTTCGTCTTGCGGTTGGGCCGGCCCAGGGTTTCCGATCCGATGATCTGAGACTGGCGCTGCGTCGACCGCCACGTTCGCTGCACCCCAAGGTTGTGGATTGGGTCTGCGAACAGCCATCGACAAAACAGCTGCTGAGTTTGGCTGGCAGACTCAACAAGGAAAAAGAGGCCGAGTCGGTCGCTGAGTTCTCCGCCGATATCGAGACCCTTCGCAACGCGGTCGATGACGACTGCACCACCGAGGATCTGCTGACCATGATCTATGAGCAGGTTGGCCTGCTCGGAGCGGCCTCTCAACTCGACAAGTCTCAGCGCAGCGCCCGCCGAGCGGCCCACGCCGATGAGTTGGCAGCCCTGGTCGCCGTCGCCGCCCTCCACCCCGAGCCGCACTCATTCGAGCAGTGGCTTCGCCAGGAGCTGGACTCGATCCCCATGTTCGATCCCGAGTTGCCTGCCGACGCTGTCACCCTGGCCACGATCCACACCACAAAAGGCCTGGAGTGGCCCCATGTGATTGTGCACGACGTCAGAGACGGCCTGTATCCCCATCGCCTGGCGGAAGACATCGAAGAGGAACGTCGCATCTTCCACGTGGCGGTTACTAGAGGCCGCCAATCGGTGGCGGTCACCGTCTCCGGACCGCCGTCGCCGTTCGTGGCCGAGCTGGCCAACCCAAGACCGGCAGACAAACCCTGGGCCGAGGAGCAGAGCCAGCAGACCCTGGTCTCGTCTAAGTCCGCTCCGAAGGGTGGAGCGCCTCGCGAACGGGTCAACCCGGCCAGCTCCGGCGAGGCCGCGCTGCGAGAAGCGTTGAGCGAGTGGCGCAGGCAGCGCTGCAAAGCCGATGGTGTGCCTGCCTATGTTGTGCTGACCAACAAGTCTCTCGATGCCATCGCCGCCACCAGCCCAAAGACCCTGGCCCGGCTGGGCGACATCGACGGCATCGGCCCAGCCAAGCTGGAACGATACGGCGCAGACATCCTGGGCATCGTCTCCTCAGCCGAGGACTAACCAGCTGCTCTCGTTGTCACAGTGAATCGCTGCTCTCGTTGTCACAGTGAATCGCTGCTCTCGTTGTCACAGTGAATCGCTGCTCTCGCTGTCACAGTGAATCATTACTTTGTAGCCATGGAAGTTGAAACCATGTCTCTATCTCCTGAGCAAACAGCTGTGTCCCGCGAGCAATCGATCTGCCCCCGGCGGCTCAGCGCCCTCAACACCGCGGTGGAGCTAGAAGTCGACGAAGACGAGATCGAATTCGAGTCCGAGCAAGAGGCCGAAATGTGGCGCTCGCTGCGAACAGAATTCGAGGAGTTCGTGGCCAAGATCGGCCCCATCTGGATCGCCGATTAGCGACGCAAACGCTCGGCTTGCCGGTTGAGTTTGTGTTGAAGTTCCCCAGTGCGGTTCGCATATGAGGCACCGCACTGAGGCTTGGCTAACGTGGGGCCATGGCTCCGTCTCCAGAGTTCGCGTTCACCGATCTACTACCGCTTGGGGAGGACGAGACTCCCTATCGGCTGCTAACCACCGACGGTGTCGAGCAGGTCGACCTAGGCGGCACCACCTTCCTTAAGGTCAGCAACGAGGCCATCCGCCTGCTGTCGGCCGAGGCCATCAAAGACATCTCGCACCTGCTGCGCCCCGGGCACCTTCAGCAGCTCGGCAACATCCTGAACGATCCGGAAGCCTCGGCCAACGATCGCTTCGTAGCCACCGAGCTGTTGCAGAATGCCTGCATCGCCGCAGGCTTCGTGCTCCCCGGCTGCCAAGACACCGGTACGGTGATCGCAAAAGGCAAGAAAGGTCAGTACGTGCTGACCGAGGGCAACGACAAAGAGCCCATCGCCCAGGGAGCGTTCGACACCTACCAGAGCTCCAACCTGCGGTTCTCGCAGATGGCGCCGCTTTCGATGTGGGAAGAGCGCAACACCGCAACCAACCTCCCGGCGGAGATCAAGATCGAAGCCATCGAGGGCGACGCCTACAAGTTTATGTTCATGACCAAAGGCGGCGGCTCGGCCAACAAGAGTTACCTGTTCCAGGAAACCAAGGCCATCCTCAACCCCACGAGCATGCGGGCATTCCTAAACGAGAAGCTGCGGCTGCTCGGCACCTCCGCTTGCCCGCCGTACCATCTCGGTCTGGTCATCGGAGGCACCTCGGCGGAGTTCGCAGTGGAGACCGCCAAGCTGGCATCGACCCGCTACCTCGATTCGCTTCCAACCTCGGGCTCGGAGGCAGGCCACGGCTATCGCGACCTGGAGATGGAGGCCGAGGTACTCAAGCTGACTCAGGAATTCGGTATCGGGGCTCAGTTCGGCGGCAAGTACTTCTGCCATGACGTTCGAGTCATCAGGCTTCCTCGCCACGGCGCATCGCTGCCGGTCGGCGTTGCCGTCAGCTGTTCAGCCGACCGACAGGCGCTGGGAAAGATCACCGCCGAGGGCGTCTTCCTCGAACAGTTGGAGCGCGACCCGGCCCAGTATCTGCCAGAGGTCACCGGCGAAGAATTGTCATCGGATGTGGTGAAGATCGACCTCAACAAGCCAATGGACGAGATCCGGGCCGAGCTGAGCAAGTACCCGGTCAAGACCCGCCTGGCCCTGAGCGGCACCCTGGTCGTCGGGC
Organism: Acidimicrobiales bacterium; assembly: GCA_050633745.1. GTDB lineage: Bacteria > Actinomycetota > Acidimicrobiia > Acidimicrobiales > SZUA-35 > JAHELU01. Next base: position 23,921 of record JBOEHD010000095.1, on the reverse strand, counting down.
GCGATATCGCCCACGCCAAGATCAAAGATCGACTCGACGCAGGCGAGCCCATGCCGGAGTACCTGCGCGACAACCCCATCTACTACGCCGGCCCGGCCAAGACCCCCGAAGGTTACGCCTCGGGCTCGTTCGGGCCGACAACCGCCGGACGTATGGACTCCTACGTCGATCAGTTCCAAGCCGCCGGTGGCTCGCTTGTCATGCTGGCAAAAGGAAATCGCAGCCAGGAAGTGGCCGACGCCTGCAAGCGTCACGGCGGCTTCTACCTCGGCTCGATCGGTGGGCCAGCGGCCCGCCTCGCCAAGGACTCGATTCGCAAGGTCGAAGTACTCGAATACCCCGAGCTTGGTATGGAAGCGGTATGGCGCATCGAAGTCGAAGACTTCCCCGCCTTCATCGTCATCGACGACAAGGGCAACGACTTCTACGCCGACACCTCCCGCCCGGTCGACCTGAAGCTCTAAAGCCGCCGAGGTCTGGCTCTAAAACCGGGGTTAGCCGGCGATGGTCAAGCCACCGTCGACCACCACAATCTGACCGGTTGCGTACTTCATCCGCAGCAGGCCCAAGGTAGCTTCGGCACAATCGTCGGGCGTCGCTGAGCGCTTCAGCGGAGCGTTCTTGGCGACCGCCTTGTGCTGGGCATCCCAATCTTCGGTCCACGGAGTGGCAACCAAGCCGGGGGCCACCGCGTTGAAGCGAATAGGACCGTAGGACTTGGCCAACAGCTGGGTCATTTGGTTAAGCGACGCCTTGGCCATCGAGTAGGCAATCGACGAGCCGACCGGGCGCACCCCGGCGATCGAAGTGATGGTGATCACATTCGGGTCGTCCGACTGCTGGAGCAGTGGAATCGCCGCCTTGGTCAGCCACCAGGTACCAAAGACGTTCACATCGAAGGTCTTGGCGAAGATGTCGTCTGTCAGCTCGTCGAGTTTGTGATGAGGCACCACGGTCGTCCAGCCTGCGTTGTTGACCAGGATGTCGAGCTTGCCGAACCGTTCGATGGTGGCGTCGAGCAGGCTCTTACTCTGAGCCTGGTCTGAGATGTCGGCCTGCACGTAGAGCGACTCGCCTGGCAGGGAGTCGGCGACTGCCGTCCCGGCGGCAACCGATGAAGCCGAATTGACCACAACCGACGCTCCGAGAGCGGAAAGACGACGGGCGATCTCCTCGCCGATGCCGCTGGACGAACCGGTGACGATCGCTACCTTGCCCGCCATCTCCTGGCTCTGGGCGCTGTCTGCAGTATTGGTCATTTCGGGCCTTTCAACTGGTTGTAGGACGGATCGCTGCGTCTAGCACTTCGGCCAGGCAGCAGGTGAGTTTTTCGGCGAACGCTACGTCGAGGAATTCGTTTGGGCCGTGGGCGTTCGACTCTGGACCCAAGACTCCGGTGATCACAAATTGGGCGGCGGGGAACTTATCTCCCAGCATGCCCATAAACGGGATTGTGCCGCCCTCGCCGTAAAGCTGCATAGCCTGGCCAAACTGGCGAGACGAGGCCTCGTCGAGGGCTGTACGCAGCCACGGGGCCAGATCGGGGGCGTTCCAGCCTGGTGCCGCACCGCTGTCGCTGAAGGCCACGCTGGCGCCATACGGCGGGTCGGCCTCCAGGGCGCCGGTAAGCTCGGCCAGCACTCGATCGGGGTCTGCGGTTGGCGGCACCCGCAGCGAGAGCTTCAGGGCGGTGCCGGGCCGCAATACGTTGCCAGCCGACGCCACTGCAGGCATACCGTCGACGCCGGTGTAAGAAAGCGATGGCCGCCAAGTTTTGGCCAGCAGCGCCTCTACCGGCTCGGCAACCGCAGGTCCGGCGCCAGCGACATAGGGCACGGTTTCAACTGCCGCATCACCGAGAAAGTCGGCGGTGGCCTCGGCTTCGGCGACCCGATGTTCGGGAATCTCAACCGTCGCGCCATCCAGCAGGAGTTCGCCGGTCTGGGCGGTCTCCACCCGATCGAGCAGCATACGAGCGATCCGGAAACTCGACGGCACAACACCGCCGACTCCGCCGCTGTGGAGGCCCTCCTCCACAATTTTGATGTCGAGGGTGCCTTCGACGAGGCCACGCAGCGATGACGTCAACCACAGCGTCTCATAGTTGGCGCAACCGGAGTCGAGGCAGACCACCAGTTCGACCTCGCCCAGGCGATCGGCCAACGCCTCGACGTGGGCCGGGAGGTCGGGGCTGCCGGACTCCTCTGAGGCCTCGATAAGCACCACAAGCCGTCCGTGGCTACCGCCTGCTGACTGCACCGCCTGGATGGCTGTCAGGCTGGCGAACGCAGCGTAGCCATCGTCAGCGCCTCCCCTGCCATACAGCCGGGTGCCCTCCATGACCGGGGTCCAGGGTGAGAGGTCGTCTCGCCAGCCCTCCATCTCGGGCTGCTTGTCGAGGTGACCGTAGAGGATGGTGGTCCCCGCGTCGTCGCGCCCCTGCGCTCCATAGGGTGCAATCTCTGCCAGCACCACCGGGGTTCGCCCATCGAGTTCCTGCCGCCAGACGGTCATACCTTCGATCGGCTGCGCTCGCATCCAGTCTTCAACCAGGTCGACGGCCCGGCCAAGATGGCCGGTGTTCTGCCAGTTGGCGTCGAACGCCGGTGACAACGCTGGTATAGCGATGTACTCCTTGAGCCGGGGAATCAGCTCATCTCGCCAGGTTTCGGCGATCAACCGGTCAGCCGCTTCGTAATCAAAACTCATGAGTTGATTGCACCACATTCCTCCATGGCCGACACGAACTTGCTGAAGAAGTCGTCGGTAATCTCACCGGACAAGAGCACATCAAAATCGTCATCGGTCAGCTCATCGACCATGGCATCGGCGACGCACGGGGCATCTTTGGCCGCCACACCGTTCGCCTGTAGCTGTTCATCGATCTGATCTCGAACATCGCCGTCCATGCTGCAGGCAAACATGTCCCGAAATTGAGCGTTGCTGAACGCCTGGTCCTGCGGTTCTGCGTCTAGCTCGTCGCGCAGACCCTCCAAGCCGTAGCGGTCGACCAGGCGATCGACCACGCACTCGCTCTGCTCCGGAGTGGCCACCGGATTGGCGTTCGAGAAACTCTCGATCGCCGCCGCACGATCGAACGCTTCGGCCTGGCCGCAGCCGGCAACCAGGCAAGCCGCGGCGACAGCAGCGAACGAATACCTCGCCGCTGTCGCCAATCGCCTGTGGGTGCGTATGTGTATGGGTTTGGTCACAGAGGCTAGTTAACTAGCTTCTCGCGACCCTCCCAGTACGGCGCCCGGAGCTTGTACTTCTGCAGCTTTCCGGTCGCCGTTCTGGCCAACTCTTCCCGCACCTCGATGGTGGTTGGGCACTTGTAGTGGGCCAGGTTCTCACGGCAGTAGTCGATGAGTTCACGCTCGGTTGCGCTGGCCCCTTCGGCCAACACCACGAGGGCCTTCACCGTCTCGCCCCACTTCTCGTGTGGCACGCCGATGACCGCCACCTCGGTGACGTCTGGGTGGGAGAACAGCGCATCTTCGACTTCGATCGACGACACGTTCTCGCCGCCGGAGATGATCACGTCTTTCTTGCGGTCGGTGATGCTGAAGTAGCCCTCTTCGTCTTTGACACCACCGTCGCCGGTATGGAACCAGCCACCTTCGAGCGCCTGGGACGAAGCATCTGGGTTATCCCAGTACGACTTCAGAATGTGGTTGCCCCGCGCCAGCAGCTCACCGGAGCCGCTCGTCTTCATGTCGATACCGATCGTCGGTGCACCAGCCCTACCGAGCTTCTTGGCCCGGTCAGCGGGGCTCAGGTGATCCCACTCTTGCCTGGTGCGGCTCATGGTCAGCAGCGGAGCGGTTTCGGTGAGGCCGTAGATCTGGATGAACTCCCAGCCCAGTTCGGTTTCCATTCGCTCGATGGTGGCGGTTGGAGGCGGCGCTCCTGCCACGACCATCCGGACCTTGCCACGGCCGGGGATCTCGCCGTCCCAGTCGGCGGCGGCGTCGAGCACCGCGGCGCAGACGGCAGGGGCACCACACATCAGCGTGACCCCATGCTCTTCAACCCGTCGCAGGATCTCCGGCCCGTCGACCTTGCGAAGCACGATGTGCTTCACGCCCATACCGGTAACGGTGTAGAGCATGCCCCAACCGTCGCAGTGGAACATCGGCAGGGTGTGGAGGTAGACGTCGCGGTCGCTGACACCGGCGTGCCAGCCGAAGGTCACGGCGTTTGTCCACCGTGCCCGGTGGGTCTGCTCAACGCCCTTTGGCCTGGCGGTTGTTCCCGAGGTGTAGTTGATCGAGGCGGTGGCATCCTCGTCTGGCTCCCAGGACTCTGGGGTGCCTTCTTTGCCGTACCAGATGGCGTCGGACTCGGGACCCATGATCCAGGTGTGCTTGCAGGGGATGTCACCAAGGGTGTCAGCCAACTCGGGATCGATCAGCAGAACCTCGGCTCCGCTGTGCTCGACGATGTAGGTCACTTCGGCTTTGCTGAGCCGGAAGTTGATGGGGACAAATACCCGCCCGTTGCCGCTGACGCCGAAGAACGAGGTCAGCAGTCGGGCCGAGTTGTGGGAAACCATGGCCACTCGGCTACCCATCGGGAGACCGAGTTCGTCCATCGTGACACCCATTTGCCGACGGATATCGCCGAGCTGGCCGAAGGTGATATCCGGCATCGGCGGCGCGACCTGATCCGGCTCGTCAACGATGGCTACCCGGTCGGGGTACACCGCCACCGCCCGATCAAGAAAGTCGTTGATCGTCAATGGGACTTTCATTTGTAAATCTCCCCTGGTTTCTCGCCTGGATTGAGGCTCTTCAGTTACTGCTGTTTCCGGTGCTTGGTATCTTCCAGGCCCGACCGGATCGTGTCCGACGGGCAGCGCCGCTAGCAAATTAGTATCTCGGCCAATGTAGTATCTCGGCGCCCTGCTACGCAGGTTGACCGCCACCGCATCGCAGCGACAATTCCGCCGAGCTGTTCAAGACGCTCGGCCGATGACCGATACGGGTCCCATGTATCCCGTCGCGCCACCAGTCGAAGGTCGAGATTGGTTATCCACAACCCCGGTCGATTGGGCCGATCTCCGGGGCCAAGTGGTCATCGTGCTGTTCTGGTCTTCGGGCTGTGAGGCTTCGCTGCTGGCGGTCCGTCGTATGGAAGATTTGGCCGACCGTTGGCCTTCGACGGTCACCGTTTTGGCCGTACACACACCCCGCTTTCCCTACGAGGATGACCGACGGGTCGTGGAGTCGGCCATCGCCCGTCATCGCATCACCCTGCCGGTGGTGCACGACCCCGACTACATCACCTGGAACCGCTACAACCCAGGAGCTTGGCCCGCGGTGGCAATAGTCGACCGCAAGGGCCGGGTGATCGGCATCAACGCAGGCACATCGGAAAGCGATCTAATCGCCGAGGTGGTGGCCACGGAGCTGGCAAAACCCAACTCAGGTCGACGCTCGTCGTCCGACGGCGACCGAGCCCGAAACAAGACTCGAGCCACAGACGGTTCGAACCTAGCTGGCTCGAGCCCAGCTGGCTCGAATACCGGTGACGTGCTCGACGTCGATGCAGACCGAACTCTCGACGTTGAAGACTCCACGCTGCTGTTCCCGTCCGGGGTGGCCACAACGCCGTCCGGGCTGGTGGTGATCGCCGACAGCGGACATGATCGGCTGTTGATCGGTGAACTGGACTCCGACCTGCGAACCGTGAGACCAGAGATCGAGCTAACAGACATCGACAACCCGACCGCGGTGGCCTGCGCCTCCGATTCGGTGATCTATGTGGTGGAAGGCGGCACCGGCTCGGTGCTCCAGGTCGATCTCGATAACGGCACGCTCGACATCCTGGCCGATGAAGAACTGGCGGTACCGACCGCCCTGCTGGTCGACGGCGATCGCAGCCTGGTCGTCGCCGACGCCGGAAACGACCAACTGGTTCGCATCGCAGGCGGATCCGACGATGACCTAGTGGTCGGCCCGATCGCCGGATGCGGACTGTCTGGCACCCGCGATGGCAACGCCGGACAGGCGGAGTTAGCGCAACCGACCGGCCTGGCCAGAACCAGTTCGGGAATCGCCTTCTGCGACGCTGCGTCGAGCAACGTGCGGCTGCTGACCGACAACGGCAGAGTTCTGACCATCACCGGAAACGACTTCTTCGACTGGGGCCTGGTCGATGGGCCCGCTCACCGGGCACGACTCCAGCGGCCGACGGGGCTGTGTGTAACCGCAGACGGCTCGCTATTGATCGCCGATACCGGCAATAACCGTATTCGAATACTCGAGAACCGTCGGGTCAGGACACTGGGGCTGACCGGGCTAAACCAACCGACCTCGCTGGCCATGACGAGCACCGGCCATGTACTCATCGCCGATACCGGCAACCACCGTCTGGTAGTCGCCGATCCTGCGATGCGAACCGCTTGGCCGCTAGCCGTCTACCCAGCCGCCATGACATCGGTCTGGGATCCCGCGAACCAGGGTTGATCTAGTTCTCTAGCGGCTTGACGATCGAAGCCAGCTCATCGAGCTCGTCGTCCCAGTCATCTGGCTCGATGGTTGGGATCATCACAAATTTTGAGAAGCCCTCGTCGACAAAACGACCGATGACCTTTTCGACCTGATCCTTGGCCGGGATGATCTCCTCCGGCGCGGCATCGGGGTTGCGCTTGTTAAGGATGACCTGCATCTGTTCGGGGATGGCGGTGTTGGTTGCCCGGTAGGGAATCAACACCCCGTAGTGCTCGTCTTCGATCTCCCGATCGTGTTCCTTCGCCACCTCTTCGATGACCGTGCGAGCTTCGGCGACCTGCCCAGGGGTGCAGAACGAAGGCAGCCAACCGTCGGCATGACGACCGACCCGCTTCAGCTCCAGCGGGGCGATGCCACCAAGCCACACCTCGAGCGGATCCTGGATCGGGCGAGGCTTTATGGTCACGTCGGTGACTTGGAACCGTTTGCCCTCGTGAGTCACGTGATCTTCGCTCCACAGGCGTTTCATCAGCGGTAGAGCCTCGTTGAACCACGCCCCACGCTGTTTGCGATCAACGCCAAATGCCTGGTGCTCTGCAGAGTCGGCGACACCGAGGCCAAACGCCGGGAGTAGCCGGCCCCCTGACAATCGATCGAGGCTGGCCAACGACTTGGCCAAGACCACCGGGTTTCGGCCTGGCAGGACCATCACCGACATGCCGACTTTTAGCTTCTGGGTTCTGGCCACCGCGAAGGCCATACCGACCAACGGGTCGGGGCAGTCGCCGCTCAGCCGTTCGGAAAGCCACAGTGAGTCGTAGCGGTTACGTTCGAGCGCGTCGACCAACTGGATGAATCGATCCTGGTCGTTCGTGGCGTTACGAGTTCCAAGCCCGTAGCCGATCCTGATTTTCATACACTTAAGACTGCCCGATCAGCACGCCTGGGTGCGAACTCGTCCGGCGAACTGATAGCGCCGAGCCACGCAGCGGCCGGCCGAGCCGGGCGACGATGTTTCGCTGGACGTCAGAGGTTCCGCCGTAGACGACGCCACCGGCCACGTTCCTCAGGTCTCGTTCGACGCCGAATTCGGTTATGAAACCTCGGGCCCCATGGGTCAGCACCGCATCGATCGACGATGCCACCGCCGCTTCGCTGGCCTGAATCTTGGCCAGCGCTGCGGCCTCCATCGAGGGCCGCCCCTGGGCTTCGAGGATCGCCGCCCGATACATCTGCAGTCGGGCGTTGTCGTGGCGCAACTTCATGTCGGCCAAGCGATGAGCCACCGCTTGGAAGTCGCCGATCGGCTGATCGAACTGCGACCGCTCTCGACTGTAGGCCACCGTGTCGTCGAGCTGGCGTTCCATGGCCCCGATCTGGCCGGCGAACACGAAGGCCCGCTCCGCTTCCATGGCGGCCGAGAATATCGACGCTCCCGAGCCGATGGTTCCCAACACGTGTTCAGGGCCCAACCGGCACTGATCGAACGACACGTCGGCGAATGGCGTTGTTCGCAGGCCCATCTTGGAGCGGTTCTCGCTTACCGACAGGCCGGGGTGGTCGGCATCGATGAGGAACGCGCTAACGCCCCAGTGGCCCAGGGCTGGGTCGCTGGTGGCAAAGACGATAAAGACATCGGCCTCGGGCGCCATCGTGATGTACGACTTGCGACCGGAAAGCACATAGACCGGCTCAGCCGCAGAATCGGGATCGCCACTAGCGGCCTCGTTCTCGATGCTAAACGCCGTGCCCATGGCGAAGGTGTCGGAACCGGACTCGGCCTCGGTAATGCAGAACGCCGCTCGAAACTCGCCGGAGCAAAGACCTGGCAGGTAACGCTGCTTCTGGGTTTCCGAGCCGAAGCGCTCAATCAGCGGCTGCATGGTCCACACCTGGGTGCTGAGACCGAACAGCAGGCCGGCATCACTACAGCCGTAGCCGAGCCCCTCAAAGGTCAACAGGGTGTGGAACACGTCGTGCCCGCCACCGCCATATGCCGGGTCGACCATCAGCCCGGTGATTCCCTGCTTGGCCGCTCGGGACCAACCTTCATGCCAGAACTGACAGTCTCGGTCTCGTTCGCTCAGTTTCGGGTCGTCGAGGTTCTCCGCAGCCCAGTCGCTGGCGTCGCGTTTTGTTGGGTGATCAAGATCGCTTAGGGCATCGAGTGCTGCCGCAGCGTCGAAGCTCTTCATGTCGTCGCTCTTTCAATCACGGTTGGTCCTTTTCAGATGCCCCAGCATTCCGATACTCCGGAGTAGCGGCATCGAGTAGTACTCTACGTTGCCGAGACGAACTCGTCAGAGAATCATTCGTCTCAAAGCCAGTCGGGGATGCGCTCAACCATGGGCCACATCGATCCCGCGACTGAGGAGGGGTATGGCGTGAGCGAGAGGCGCTTGTTATCGGATTTGGTTGCCCGGTCAGCACAGGATCGACCGGCGGCCATCGCCGCAACATGTGACGGTGATGAGCTGAGCTGGGCCGAGCTCGACCGGCGGGTCGGCCAGCTGTCGGCCGCGCTGCTCGACGGCGGGGTGCAGCGAGGCGAACGCGTTGGCATCTACCTGCACAAGTCGCTCGAATCGCTCGTCGCGGTCCATGGCATCCTACGAGCCGGGGCGGCCTACGTCCCGATCGACCCGCTAGCTCCAACCGACACCATGGCCGCCATGGTCAACGACTGTGGCATCTCCACGATCGTGTCTCACGAGCCGCGACGGGCCGGCATCGAGAGGCTCTGCACCGACCCGGGAACCGGCGTTGCCCTGAAGACGGTGATCGGCATCGACGGCAACCCCGATAGCGATGCTGATCAGGACGCCGATAACGAAACCGAACGGTCGATTCCCGGCGTCGGCCGAACCATCGGTTGGGGCGACGTCGCGGGATTCGACCCCGCCAACCCGGCCTCGGTTGCGGCTGACGACCTGGCCTATGTGATGTACACCTCGGGCTCGACCGGAGCGCCGAAAGGCATCACTCACACTCACTACAGCGGGATGAGCTACGTCGAGATGTCGGCTGAGCTCTACGGTTTGGGGCCCGAGGACCGTATGGCCAACTTCGCGCCGCTGCACTTCGACCAATCGACGTTCGAAGTGTTGTCCGGTGTCGCTGTCGGCGCCCGAGTGGTGCTCATCCCCGAGCCATACCTGCGCTTCCCTGCGAGCCTGGCTCAATACATCGCCGAGCAGCGCTGTACCACGCTCTATACCGTGCCATCGCTGTTCCAGCAGCTGCTGGCCCGAGGCGGACTGGCCGAGCACGATCTATCCGCTGTCCGCTGGGTTCTGCCCGGGGGTGAGGTGTTTCCTCCGGAGCCGCTGGCCCAACTCATAGCGCTGGTGCCGAACGCCGAGTTCAGCAACATCTACGGACCGGCCGAGGTCAATCAGTGCACCTACTATCACTTCGACACCGTCGGCCAAGATGAGACCTTGCCGATCGGCTACCAGTGCCCGGGGGCCGAGCTGCTGGTTGTCGACGGCGATGACCGACCGATCACCGCGCCGAGCTCTGAAAAGGGTGAGCTGTTGGTTCGGGCAAAAACGATGATGGCCGGATACTGGAAACGTCCCGATCTCGACCGGAAAGCCTTCGTCGATCTGGCCGGACCCGACGGCGCCTCGCAACGGTGGTACCGGACCGGAGACTTCGTCAGCTGGGCCGAAGACGTCACCCAGGGCGAAGACTGTCTCCTCTATCACGGGCGCCGCGACAACCAGATCAAGATCCGCGGCAACCGAGTCGAGCTGGAGCTGGTCGAAACCGCGCTCTGTTCGCTCGAAGGTGTTGAGCAGGCAGTGGTCGGGATTCGGCCCGATGCGGCGGGTGAAAGTGTGCTGGTGGCCCGCTACCTGGCAGACGAAACCGCCGAGCCGGGCCTATGGCGGCGCAGCCTGGCCGGGCAGCTGCCTCTCTATGCCGTGCCCGCTACATACGAACCGGTGGACGACTTCCCGTTGACGCCGAGCGGGAAAGTAGATCGCCGTGCCGTTCGCCAACAGATATCGCAACCGGTGGCCGCGACTTCAGCCGAAGCCTAACGCTGGGCTTACGCTCGGGATTACTTAGACCCCGGTGCCTCGGACGACAACTCGGAACGTCCGGGCCAGGATCCCCAGATCGCCTCGCAGCGAACAGGTCTGGACGTAGACAACGTCGAGGTCGAGCGCCTCGGTCATATGGATATCGCTGCGACCACCGACCTGCCAGAGGCCGGTCATGCCGGGCATGCTCGAAGCCCGACAGCGATGATGGGGCTGGTATTCGCTGACTTCGTAGTCGAGCGTTGGGCGGGGGCCGACCAGCGACATTTCACCGCGCAGAACATTTACCAGCTGCGGTAGTTCGTCGAGGCTCTTGGCCCGCAGCCACTCCCCCAGCGGCGTTACCCGAGGATCATCGACCAGCTTGAATACCGTCTGCTGATCGCCAGCGACACGCGAATCGGTCGGGATATCGCCTCGCAGCATGGCCTGCACATATTCCCGGTGGCGGTCGGAGTCGTTGTCGACGGCCATGGTCCGGAACTTCAGAATGGTGAACGGCTTCTCGCGGTAACCGATACGGGTTTGTCGAAACAACGCAGGTCCGGCGCTGGTGCGACGCACCGCCAGGGCGATGACCGCTAGCACCGGCGAAAGCACAACCAGCAGCGCCGCGCTGAGCACGACATCCATCGATCGTTTCACAAAGCGGCCCGAGCGGCCGTAACGGGCGGCGCCGAGAACTGGTGTGTCCTCGGTAACCAGCGAAACTGCAGGCGCAGCCCCGTGAGATGGTGCGTAATGCAGAGGAACGGCTTCTTCAGACACCGGCGGTCTCCAAGTAGCGATAGGTGGCGAGCAGTTCGTCCCTGGCGGTCTCCCACGACATCATCCCGGTGTTGCGGGCCAGGGCTCGGGAACGTAATTCGTCGCGCAGATCGGGTTCGTCGATGATCCGGGCGATGTTGCGGGCCAAGGCCAGCTCGTCTCCGCCGGGCGCATACAGTGCTGCGTCGCCTGCGGAGATGATTGATTCGGGCAGATCGAACGAGACAACGGGCAGCCCGATCGCCATGTATTCGACGACCTTGATCATGGTGGAACGATCGTTGAGCGGGCTCGGCGGGTCGGTGGCCAGCCCGATGTCGGCGGTGGAGAGGTAGCGAAGCACACCTTCGAAGTCCTGCCAGCCAGCAAATTCGATCATGTCGGCCACATCGAGCTCTTCGGCCAACCGCTTGCAGTCGTCAACCGACGCTCCGTCGCCAACAAAGGTGACCTGGAGGTCGTCTCGGCCGAGGTCGTGGCGGTAGTGGGCGGCGGCTCGAACAGCGCAGTCGGCGCCGTCCTGCGGACCCATGACCCCGACGTAGACAGCCAAGAACGGTTTGCCACGACGCAGTTCTGGGTCGGCAGGCACCCGCTTGAACGACGAAAGATCGCGGGCGTTGCGAACCACTCGAACTTGATCGGGGCGTTTTCCGCCCCGCTGTATGGCGATCTGCCGGTAGCTCTCATTGGTCGAGATGACGGCATCAGCGACCTTGAAGTTGAGCCGCTCGACGAGCCGGACGAACCAAAGCACCGCCCCCGCTCGCTTGAAGCGGGTCTCGAACAGTTCCGGCACTAGGTCGTGGTGGTCGAAGACCANNACCACCCGCCGTGGGTCCGCTTTGTCGCCTGGAGCGGACACCGGAAACCTTAGTGACGACGCATGTGGATCCAACGACCTGGATACTGGGCAATTGCGCCCACCCTCGATCGGCCGATCGCCTGGCTCGAACGCCAGTCGTTCTCCAGCCGCTCATAGGTCTCGAGGAGGGCATCGTTGGCCGTCTGCCACGACAGGGGGCCGTCGCTCCTGGCGATGGCTCGTCGTCCCAGTTCCTCGCGGAGCTCCGGATCGTCGATCAGGGCAGCCAACTGCTCGGCCAGCGCCTTCTCGTCGCCGGCGGGGGCGTAGAGGGCGGCATCGCCGGCGCTCACCACCGACTCGGCCAGGTCGAACGACACCATCGGTAGGCCGACCGCGGCGTACTCGACCACTTTGATCATGGTCGACACGTCGTTCAGTGGGCTTGGCGGATCCGTGGCCAGCCCGACATCCGCGGTCGAGAGATAGCGGAGCACCTCGTCCTTGTCGACCCAGCCGGCGAAGTGGATCATGTCCTCCACCCCGAGCTCGGCCGCCAACCGCTTGCAGTCATCGACCTGGTCCCCGTCACCGACGAAGGTCACCTGGAGGTCGTCCCGGCCGAGCTGGTTGCGGTAGATCCCGGCGACGCGGACGGCGACATCACCACCGTCCTGGTGGCCCATGACCCCGACGTAGACCGCCAGGTTCGGTCGACCCCGCTTGAGGCTCGGGTCGGGCTCGACCGGGCGGAACGTGGCGCGATCCCTGGCGTTGCGAACGACCCGAACCTGCTCGGGCCTCTTGCCGCCTCGCTCGATGGCGATCCGCCGGTAGCTCTCGTTTGTCGACACGACGGCATCGGCGGTCCGGAAGCTGAGCCACTCGGTGGCCCTGGTCAGCCGGAGGAGGAGCTTGTGGCTGCCGAAACGGGCCTCGAACAGCTCGGGAACCAGGTCGTGGTGGTCGAAGACCAGCTTCGTTCCCCAGCGCATCTTGGGGATCAGGCCGATGACAAAGAGAAAGTCGGGTGGGTTGGCACTGTGAATTACCGAGATCGGCCGACCGAGCCGCCACACGATCCAGGCCATACGCCAGAGGGCGGTCAGGTATTCGACGATGAAGCCGACAAAGCCCTCTTCCGCTCGATCTAGCGGGAACCGCCGAATGGTGATGCCATCGATCTGGACCTCGGTCTCATGGTCTCGACCGATGCCAGTCGGGCAAACGATGATGACGTCGTATCCGGAGTCGCGAAGTATGCAAGCCTCGATCCATACGCGTTTATCCGTTGGGACCGACTCGTTTTCAACCAGCAGCACTGCCAGCTCACCCATCCGCCAACTACTTCCCGTCGCCCTAAATCACTGAGTCATGCTACCTTCGACATGAATCAACAACCAGGACTTCGCGTAGGTAAAGTTTCTGGGTTAGGCGGCGACGGTTCTTTGAGCAAAACGCTCAAGGCCGCAGCAATTTGGGCGATTTCACTGGCGGTTTGCTTGCCAGAGGCTTTGCTGAGCGACGCGTGAGCGTCCGAAGCCCGATCGGGAGGGGTTAAAGTATGGCGCTGCCGACTGCGGTGGAGGGTCAATGAAGTTTGAGGATGTGCATGAACTGGTCGGGATGACCCCGTTCATCGCCGAGGACAACGCTCGCTACCTCTACGACCTGATAATCGAAGGTCAGCTCACCGATGTTCTCGAATTGGGCATCGCCCACGGCACTGCGACCTGCTATATCGCAGCCGCCCTACATGAACTCGGTCGCGGCTGTGTCACCGCGGTTGATCTGATCGATGTCGCAGAAAGCTTCTCACCGACGGTCGAGGAACAACTGGCCAAAACCGGGCTCAGCCAGTTCGCTCGAGTCGTCCGCATGCAATCGGGCTATACGTGGTTCCTGCACGACGAAATCGTACGAAACACCGCTGATGGCGCCTGCCGCCAGGTGTATGACCTGTGCATTATCGATGGGCCAAAGAACTGGACAATCGACGGCGCAGCGTTCTTTTTGGCCGACAAACTGCTGCGCAAAGACGGCTGGATGATCTTCGACGATTACAACTGGTCGTATTCCTCGACCGGCGACGGACGAGACGACACCGATGGCATAAGCAATCGCTCAATGTCCGAGGACGAGTTGCGTACCCCGCAGGTGCGAGAGATCTTCGAGCTGCTGGTCCGGCAGCATCCCGATTACGGCAATTTGATCGTTTTTGGCAAAGGAGACTGGGCGCTGGCCCAAAAGACTCTCAGCAAGGAAAAGACCTACAGCACGGTGTACCGCGAAAGCAGCCGCGATCTGCTGGCAAAGGCGGCAACCAAGCTCTATTTGAGGGCCAAGCGGTAGTCCGCTCACCGGCAAAGTTACCCGTGGCCCAGGATGGACATGGGGTTATAATTTTCCCCAGGGAGATGGCCATGAGCGGCGCGGCGACGAAACCAAACTCAGACGATCTCCTCGGTGACCCCCGTCCCGACGGCAGACAATCACGTCCCGACGGTAGACAATCATGTCCCGATGGGGTGCTGTCGTGACGCCAGGGACGGCTCCCCCGCTGATGAGCTTCGGCGACATGGCCCGCTGGTTCCTGCGCTGGTCTTGGCTGATGATTCTCGGTGGCGTGGCCGGTGTGCTGCTGGCCAGCTGGTTCACCCCCGCTCAGCAGAGCTATTCCGCAACCAGCCGTGTCGGGCTTACCGACCAGGTCGTCTGGCCGTTTTTTGACGCCACCAGGCAGCGAGTGGCTGGCCGGGCCGATGATCTCGACCCATCGGTGGCGCTCGCCGGCATCGTCGACGAGCAGGTGACCATCGACGTGTCGCTGCCGACATCGGAAACCTACATCAACATCCGAGCGACGGCGCCTACCCCCGAAACGGCCGTATTAGCCGCCAACACCATCGCCGAACAGCTGGTGGCAGGCGACGCATCGAACGAGACATCCAGCGTCTTCAGGCCGGTGCTGGTTGAGCTGGAGCAGAACATCTCCGAGCTCGAAACTCGCATTGCCACCATGGACCGCGGCTATGAAGAGCTGCTACTGCAGCAGGTTGAGGCCGAGGCCCGCTGGATCGTGCTGAGATTCGACGATGAGCAGCCGCAGTCGGTTCTTGAGGAGGCGTTGGGAACCAAGACGCTCCTCGACTCCGAAGTGTTGAGCGCCAGGTCACGGCGAGACAGCGAACTACGAAGGTTGTCGGCGTTCCGGATCGAACTGGACCGACTCCTGCTCGACGTCGAGTCAGAACAGATCGGTCCCGATGTTGAACTGCTGCGTTCCGCGGTGTCGCAGGAACTCACGGCCAGTCCGCTACGCGCCCGGCAGGTCATCGGCGGGCTGACCGGCATAACCGTGGCCGCCATGGCGATCTGGGTACTCGACCGCAGCCTGGGACGGGTTCGCTCTGCAGCCGCGCTACGTTCGACCACCGGCCTGCCGGTCATCGATGCCACATCCGAGCGAGGTATCGGCCAGCTGGCGTTGTGGGCCACGCAGCTCGATGCACACGAGGCGGTCGGTTTCGTCGGCGACCCAGAACAGCTAGGCGACCTGTTGCGCGACGCCAGCCCGCTGTGGTTGAAGCCGACCCTGGTGGTCTCAGCCACCGACCCTCTGCTGCTCAGCCCTGAGGAACGGCGTTCCAAGCTGATTCTGGTGCTGCTCGGCGACCCATCGAGGGGCCACACCTTCGACCGGGCTATCGCCGCCTGCGACACCTCGGTTCTGGTTGTTGGTCGGGGCCAGTCTCGACCTGCATCGATCCAGCGAACCATTTCCGACGTCGCTGCGCTCGGCGCCGACGTCGGAGTTGTGGCTTTCGTTGCCCCTCGCCGGCGCGGCAGGCAAAAGGCCGACAACCGTGCGCCTGCGATGGCAGCCCAGGCGTGAATCGAAACCTGCCGACGATCGCCTCGTTGCAGCTTGCGGGACTGGTCTGGCTCTCGGTCTTTCACTGGGCTGCAGTACCAGCGCTCACACCGCTGCGGTGGCCGGTATCGGCCCTGGTCTGGGCTCTGCCATTCCTCTGGCTGTTCCGCAGTCCCGAGGCGGCGAAGAACATCAAGCGGCTCCCGCTAGCAACACTGGTGCTGTGGGCGGTGTGGTATTTCGTGGCCATCAACTGGTCGCTCGATCAGCAGCCAGCGATCGCCATCTCCCTCGGCGTCTTCTCTGTGGTGCTGGCCGGATCGTTCTACGCTGGCACATTCGGCTGGGAGCGTTTCGCCAAGGTCGTAGCCATGACGCTGGCGGCCTTTCTGGTTGCCGGGTTGGCCTACCGTGTCGTCTCCGGTCCGATGTTCAACGCTCAGGGCCGCCACACCGGCATCGCTCCTAACCCCACCGATATCGGTCGCTACGGGGCGATCATGGCCCTGGCAGGCATCTCCGGGTTCAAGGGCAACCGGCGGGTTCAGCTGGGTTTCTTAATGGGCGGTGTACTCATCGTCGTGCTTGCGGTAGCCAAGACCGCCATGATCGGCCTTGGCGCCTCGCTCATCGTGCTGGCATACCGCACGATCGGCCGCAACGCCCGCACCGCGATGACCGCTGGCCTGGCGGTCGGGCTGATCGTGGTCTCGACGCTGATCATCGGCAGTATCGACGCCGATGTGCAGACCAGTGGCGAACTGCTCGACGAAAGTGCGCTCACCTTGACCGGCCGGACCGAGATCTGGTCCCTCGCCTGGGAGGCGATTCAGGTCAAGCCGATCGTCGGCCACGGCACCAACTCAAGCGGCATCCTGTTCGAGGAGCTTTCTCGTGGCGGGCAGTTGAGCTGGCAGATAACGAACGCACACAACCTGTGGCTTCAGAGCATTCTGGAGCACGGCATTCTTGGTGTGCTTCTCCTGGTGGCCACGTTCGGCGCCATCGTTTTGCGAATCCGATCCCGGTTCGACCCTACGAGAGACTCGCTGCTGGTGATGCTGACCATCAACTCGATGACCGAAGCTCTCGTGCAGTACCCCGAGCTGACCCTTGTCGTGCTTGCCGGTGTAGCCGGAGCGCTTTCATACGAACCTCGCTCCGAAACAGACGGAGAGAACATCTTCGGCGTGCCTTACGCCTCGCTCACCGCGCCGCCGATGCCGCCGAAGCCCGAGCACCGTTCGGGCCGGGTCCTTGAGCCGGCGACCGCCGGGTCAGCCGCTCGATCGGTGACCGGACCTTCCACCAGACCTCCCAACGATTCAGTAACAGGATGGCGCGATGTTTAGCCGTCGACCAGCAGCGAAGAGCACTTCGGGCCCAGCACGACCCAGAGTCGTGCTGCAGTCCTATTCGTGGGGCGAAATCTGCTGCCGGATAGCCAGCGGATTGGCCGACCACGCCGATGTGTTGCTCATACTGTCGACCGAACAGGCCGAGCCATACCAACATCTGCTCGATGAGCGGGTTGAGCTGGTCACCGTTGCGCTGCCGAGACTGCGCCAACCGGTCGCACAATTCCGAGCCCAGATGCAGGCCTTCAAAGCCATCCGGCGGTTCAACCCCGATGTGGTCCACGTCCAGCACGGGCACTTCTGGTTCAACATGGTGATGCCGCTACTGCGCCGATACGGCTATCCCTTAGTCATATCCATTCATGATCCCCGGCACCATCTTGGCGACAAATCCTCGCAGCGTTCGCCGCAGTGGATGTTCGACTTTGGTTTCCGCAAGGCCGACGTGATCATCGCCCACACGCCAGCGATGCGCGACGTCATCATCGACGAGATCGGGATTTCGCCCGACCAGATCGAAGTGGTTCCGCTCCCCGCGGTCGGCGATCCCAGCTTGGCTCCCGCTGTTTCCGAAGAGTCGAACAGCGTGCTCTGGTTCGGTCGGATATGGAAGTACAAAGGCCTCGATCTGCTGATCGATGCCCAGCCCGAGATCAACCGGCGGGTGCCCGAAGCACGATTTGTCATCGCAGGACGCGGCGAGGACTTCGCGCAGTACCGCCAGGCCATGGTCGATCCCGAGCGGTTCGACGTCCACAATCATTTCATCTCTGAAACCGAGCTGGCGGCATTGTTCAGCCAGGCCTCGGTCGTGGTGCTCCCCTATCGCGAAGCCACTCAGAGCGCGGTCGTTGTGCTGGCCTACACCTTCGGTAAGCCGGTTGTGGCCACCAACGTCGGTGGGCTGGCCGATCAGGTCGACCACGGGGTTACCGGGCTGCTGGTCCCACCCGACGATCGCCAGGCATTGGCCGACGCGGTGGCCAAGCTGCTCGTCGATGACGAACTGCGGACCAAGATGGGCCAGGCAGGCAAAGAGAAGCTCGATAAGGAGTGGTCGCCGGAGGCCATCGCCACCTCGATCATGAAGGTCTACGACAAGGCCGCGTCGATGATCGATGGTCACGCCGTTGGCTCGGCAACCGCGGCAGCCGAGAATTCGTCGGCCTCATGACAAAAGTCCGCTCCGAGCGTTGGGCCCTGCAGAGTTTCGCAACCAACACGGTCTCGATCATCGGCAGCGAGGTGTTCGTCAGAGCCACGAACTTCTTGGTCTACGCTTGGATCGCCAGACGGTTGGGTCTGCTGCCGTTCGGTCAGTTGTCGCTCGCGCTTTCGCTGTTCTATCTCTTCCAGATCATCTCAACGGTCGGACAGCCCAATCTGATCACTCGCGACATCGCCATCGACCCCGGCAGTGTCAGGGCCAGAACTCGCTCCGCCCGATCGGTGGTTATGGCGGGCACAGCGCTGAGCATGATTCCGCTGGCGGTGTTGATCGCGCTGTTCGGTTGGGAAACCAAGACGATCGTCACCATCCTCATCGTCTTCACCGGCCTGCTGCCGAACGCTCTTTCTCAGGTGCTCGAAGGTGTGCTCCGAGGCTTGGAGAAGATGCAGTACATCGCTCTGGCCAACGTGCCGATTCACCTGTTGAAGGCCGTTGTGGCCTACGTGGTGTTGGTCGTCACCGACGATATTCGTGTGCTCGGCGTGGTGTTCGCCGCCACCTACTGGTTGGTCTACGGCGTCGAGTTGCTGATCGTGCGGCGCCTGACCGCTGACACCGCCAACCCGCTCAGGGACTCTGAAAATTCCCAGCCTCAGGATTCCCAGCCTCAGGATTCCCAGCCTCAGGCTGAGAGTCTTGGAGTTGGGAGTCTGGAGACTGGGGCCGGGCTCAAAGCCGAGATGACGCGGGGCGCTTCGTTCTTCGGAGTCGACGTCGTCTACGCCATGAACTCGACGGCACCTGTGCTGGTCGTCTCGGCCCTGCTGGGTGAGGAGTCGGTCGGTGTTCTCGGAGCGGCTATGCAGGCCGTTGTGCCGCTGTCGCTGGTGATCAACTCGGTGGTCCGGGTGGCCTTCCCCGCCATGTGCCGCAAGTTCGAGAGCCCAGACAACAACGCTAAGCAGATCTTGGTCAACCTGATGGATGCCATCTTGAGCATGATCGTTCCTCTTACGATCTCCATCGGGGTCTTCGCTGGCTTCGTAGCCGAGGTGCTGTACGACAACGGCGAGTTCGAGCCAGCTGCCGTGCTGCTGCGATTCATCATCTGGTGGTCGATCGTCGATGTCTTAGCCACGGTTATGGGCCAGTCTCTGTGGGCCAGCGCCCGTGAGGGAACCTCGATGCGCATCGGGCTGGTCAGCGTCAGCATCGGCCTGATCGGCAACCTGCTGTTCGTGAGCCTCTTCGGGTTGAACGGTGTGGCGGTCACCATGCTCTTCTCCGGCGCCGCCCTGCTGGGGCTGCACTACCGCCAGCTCACGTCTGTGGTTTCGCTCACTGACATCTTCGGCGCCATCTGGCGCCCGGCGGCGGCGGGACTGGTCCAGGTTGGCTTCCTGCTGCTGTTTGGCGATGTTGCTGTGATCCCACTGGCCGCGGCGGGGATCGTGGTCTACCTCCTCGTGTTGTTGCTCCTCGATCGACTCCACCGAGGGAATGACGACGACGGCCGCTCTGGCAGTCGCCTGCTGTCGAACCTGGCCTCCAGCCTCGGCAACTAGAACGCCCGCAGCCGAATCCGGGTCACCGAGTTCTAGCAACCAGGCTCGGGTCTACGGTTAAAGATCGGCGGTCAGCAGCCGCGACCGCTCGGCCAAATCATCGATCCTGGCCTGCAATCCAGCGGGCGTTGAGAGCCCAACCTGATCGAACAGGGCACCCCACCGGTGGGCCCAATCATGACCGCGGTAGGCCAGCGCAACCTGGCCTGCGATTTCGGTGTGGGATCGAGAGGCGATCACGTTCTCCAGGAACGGCGCCACCTCGTCAGCACCCTCAGGTAGCGGCGTCACGACCTGGCGGCCAAACGCCGCCCGCTGTGATTCGCTCGAAGGTGGATCCCCCACCAGGGCGCAGCCCGCGGCCAGAGCTTCCCAGAGCCTGCCGGGCATCACTCGGTGCTGACCGATCACCTTCGTCTCGTCTTTCTTGGCGTAATTGCAGACCGTGATCTTGGTCTTTGCGTAGCGCTCGCCCAACGCGTCCCGGTGTGGCTTCAGCTCCGCGGGGGCACCGACCACGGTCGTGTCGTACATGTAGAGACGATCTTCGGCCGCGGCCCAACTCAGCATCGCCCGGTGCTGATCTTCATCACGACGGCCAGGTACGAATAGATCGATCGGCCGTTCTTGATCGATTGTGGCGGGGCCGAACCGGGTCACATCGGTGGACATCGGCAGGTATTGCACCGGACGGCCGATGGTTTCAGCGAGCGGGTCGACCGCCACGTCGAGGCCGACGAAGATGTGGTCGACGGTATGGAACGGTTCGTTCTTCACCCGACCGTCGAGGTAGGCCGACGGCCAGGTCTCGAGAAACCACACCGCTATTCGATCGCTGAAATTCCGCAGCCGACCGAGTCGTTCCAAGAGCGGCAGATCCCAGATCGAGTAGGCCAGGAAAACGATGAGATCGTACTCGCCGCGTAGCTGGCGGGCTGGCGAGCGTGCCTGCAGCGCGGGCACTGCGGTGTCGGCGCCAAGCGTGCTGCGAGCGATCCTGCCTGCCTGTCTGCGGACTCGGACCAGTGGATGTCTGATCGACTGGGGCAGCTGCACAACCTCGGCATCGACGCACTGGGTCAGCACATCTTCCGCTTCGGTCCATACCCCGTATGCCGGAAAGCTGGTCGTGGCGTCGGAGACACCGCGCCTGCTGAGCACCGCTACTCGCAAACGCCAGCCTCTGATGCCCTGCGGGAAGCTCGTAACATTACTTCGATGCTACACCTCCACGTCGATGGCGCTAGCTCGACGTCGCTGAAACCAGCTGAACTGGAGGGCCTCGGAGCTAGTGGGTCGCCGACTGACCTGCCACCACGTCGGTGATGCGATGGGCCAGCGCTTGGCTGTTGCGGGTGATGTCGAACCGCTCGAGCACCCGCTGATAGCCACCGGCGGAGAGCTTCTCCTGCAGCGCCTGGTCGTTGATGACTCGGCCGATTGCGTCGGCCATTGTCGCCGGGTCTTCCGGGTCGGCCAGCAGACCGCTGACACCATCTTCGATCAGTTCGGGCACACCGGAAACGGTGGTGGAGATCGTTGGCACGCCGACGGCCATACCCTCCATGAGGGTGGCGGGGATCCCGTCGACTGCGTTGGTGGCCGCATCCTGTCGGCAGGCCAACACGCTGACCGAGGCGGTATGCAGCAGTCGGATCAGTTCATCCTGCGAGACGTGGCCGACCATCGAAACGTGATCGTCGAGCCCCTCTGACTTGATCAGCTGCTCCAGCGGGCCCTGCAGCGAATTTTTGCCGGGGATGCCTTTGCCTACGATCACGGTCTCAAAGTTGTCGACGCCGGACCGCTTGAGCATGCCGAGTGCCTTGATGAGGTTCTCGTGGCCCTTCTGCGCCGTCAGGCTGCCGATGGCCAGGATGAGCGGCTTGCCGTTGTCATCGAGCTTGGCGCCCCGTGGTGGGAACGATTCCGGATCGATGCCGCAGTAGTGGACTTCGATCTTGTCTGCCGACACATCGAACTCCGAGGCCATGTGTCGGCGGTTGAACTCGCTGATGGTGGTTACCAACGAAGCATGCTCGATCTTGTCGTGCATGAAGTTGTTGTGGCCTTCGGTGTAGATGTCGTAGGCGTGGGTGGTGAAACCGTAGGGAATGCCCGACAGTTCCGAGGCCACCCAGGCTATGAAGGCCTGGGCCGCGCCGAAGTTGGCGTGGAAATAGTCGATGCCCTGAGCTTCGGCTAGCTCGGCCAAATGCACCCCGGCGGCCACGCAGAAGTAATGACGCAGCCGGAAACCAGGATCGCTCGACTTGGTGGCCAGGGCCAGGAAGCGGGCAACGGTGGCCATCATTGAAGGAGACACCTGTTTAATCAGGCTCGCGGGGCCGTTCCGCAGTAGCTCCTTAGGACCGAGGTCCATGTACTTGTCGCGGAACTGCAGCGCCTTAGGGTCGATCTCGTCTGGCCACGGCTGGGCTTCCATGGCGAAGATGCGCACATCGTGACCCATACGCTCGAGCTCGTAGATGTCTTTGATGGTTGCGGTTTGGGTGACCAGTGGGAACTTGCTCGCCACCAGCGCGATCTTTAGCTTGTCGTTGCTCATTTGCTGTCTTCTGTTTGTCGTTGATGTCGGTGACTCGATCGGGCCGAAACTGTGCTTAGAAACCAGTCAACTGCGGCCGACAGGTCGCGGTGCACGGCAACCGGTCGAGCAGCGTCACTTGGCCACCGGTCCACTTCGGCTGCGTCGCCGATGAAGATCCCGTCGATCCCTGCCGCTGCGGCAGCGGCGATGTCGGTATCGGAATCGCCGATCAGGATCGATGCCGAACGATCGATGTCGTGCTCGGCGATGGCATCGAGCACCATGCCGGGGGCGGGCTTTCGGCATCGGCACCCCGCAGTGTTGTCACCGCTGGAGTAATCGTGAGGGCTGGAGTAATCGTGAGGACTGGAGTAATCGTGAGGACAATGCCGGATCTCGTCCAGCACCGCCCCATCGACTGCAATCTCCGCCACCAGTTTCTGGTGGATGGCATTGAGGTCTGATTCGCTCATCAGACCTCGGCCGATGCCTCGCTGGTTGGTCACCACGATGCTGAGGTAGCCGGCATCGTTTAGCCGACGCACGGCCTTGCCGACGCCAGCCAGCACATCGAGCTGGCCGGGATTTGTTACATAGGTTGACGGGGGCTGCTTACGGTTAAGCACCCCATCGCGGTCTAGGAAGACCGCTCTAGAGCTCACTGATGAGTTTCTTGCCTACCGACTGAGCGATCATGTGTTCCAGGACCAGATGCAGGCCTTCGACGACGCCGTAGTCGTAGCTGTCGACGATGAGCGATTCCTTGCACAGGTTGGCCAGCTTGCCACCGCCGAAGCCGATCATGCCGACACCGACCGCACCGACCTCGTTGACGTACTCCATGGCCGAAATGATGCTCGGCGAGTTACCTGACGCGGAGATGGCGATGACCACGTCTTCTGGCTCGAGGAAGTTCACCAGCTGCTCTTTGAAGATCTCGTCGTAGCTGATGTCGTTGGCGATGGCGGTAATCCAAGCCATATTGTCGTTCAGGCTGGCCACCCGCAGGCGAGGCTTACCCTCGACAACTTGGCCCTTACCGAGGTCGCAACAGAAGTGTGATGCGGTAGAGGCGCTGCCACCGTTGCCGAAGATGAACACCTGACGGCGGTTGTTGCAGGCGTCGACGATCAGGTCGACGATGCTCTCCACCGCGTCGAGGTCGAACGCTTCGATGCACTCTTTGACCCAACCGAGATGGGCCTCGATGTGGTTTCGAGCCACCGATGCACTGGTTTCTGCCGGACCGCCGAGGGTCGTCGCCTCACCCATTGTTAACTCCTCAATTTTGAGGGCCATTGGCCCTGTGTCTGGGGCCGTCG
>JBOEHD010000094.1:0-6123 GCA_050633745.1 Acidimicrobiales bacterium | reverse complement strand
AGCGAACTCATGGCCAGGAAGAACAGGATGCCAACCGGCAGGTCGGCCACCTGCACGAAGGTTTCCCGACCGAACATGGTGACCTGACCGTTCTTACCCTCGGAGAAGTCGCCAGCGATGGGGATGATGGCGAAGGTAAGGAAGGCTGGGACCAGCGACAGGTACGGCGCCAGCTGGAATGTGAAACGATCGGCCCTGGTGGGGATGATGTCTTCTTTGAAGAACAGCTTCGTTCCGTCGGCCAGGGTCTGCAGCAGGCCGAAGGGGCCTGCCACGTTTGGCCCGATGCGGTTCTGTAGGCGGCTGACCACCTTACGTTCGAACCAAACCATCAACATCACCGCTACGAGCAGCACGACGAAGGCCACAACGGCCTTGCCTACCGCAAGCAGCAGATCACCAAAATCAACACCGCCGTCTGCGAGGTACGGATCACCGAGCACGAGCATCGTCAGTTGGCCTCCGGGACTCGGACCCGAATGTTGGTGACCGATCGACCGGCCGAGAGCAGCTCTCGCACGTCGAAGCCGGGCAGTCTGGCCGGTAGCCAGGCTGTTCGGGGTGCCACCGTCGGGTCGCTCACGAACGGAAGGTCGAACGAAATGTCACCGTGATCGACGGTCACGAACTCGTGGTCGACAAGGTTCATGATGTGAACGTCTGCCGGCGAAAGTCGCAGCTCGGCTCGCATTGGCAACGCGGCCAGAGACGGGGAGTTCTGCACCATCGTGCCGAGGTCCCACAGCTTACGGTCGACCACGAGGCGGAGACCGTAGCTCGAAGCAGGCGGGGCGGGAGCGGCATCGCCGAACTCGAGATCCCAGTTTCGTTCCGGTCGCAACAGCGTGCCGTCATCATCGGTGAGCAACGCGGCCCAGTCGACGTCGGCCATTGAAGGAACCACCGAGGTGATCTCGGCTCGCAGCTCTTCGAGAGAGCCGAATCCGAGGTCGATGCCCAAAGCTGAACCCAGCTCGGCGGCGATCATCCAGTCTGGACGGGCCAGGCCGGGAGCGGTGACCTTGGCGATCAACGGGCTGAGCCGCCCTTCGAGGTTGCAGAAGGTGCCGTCGGCCTCGCCGAACATGGCGGCGGGCAGCACGATGTCGGCCCGAGATGAGGAGGAGGTGATAAATCCGTCGACCGCGACGATCGTGTCGATGTGATCGAAAGCTTCGCGGGCCAACTTCGAGTCGGGGAAGTCATCGATCGGGTCCGAGCCGAGCAGGACGAGCGTGTCGATTTCGCCCGCCACCGCGGCCCGAAGTATTCCGTCTGTGTCTTTACCCTCGAAGTCAGGGGTGCTGGCCCACTGATCGATGAACATGTCACGGTTGCGGGCACCGCCCGGCAGGAAGCCGGGGGTAAGGCCCATTTCTAGGGCACCGTTGATATTGCCTCGGCGAGACGCCGGCAGGTACTTCGCATCGGGGCAAACCCGACGCAGGCCGCCGACGGCATCGGCGGTATAGCGAGCCGACTCGGCCAGATTGGAACGACCGTAGATCACGGTGACCGGACGGGAGCCGGTGAGCATCGAGCGGGTGCGCTGAAGCTGCAGCGGATCCACCGATCCCACCGCTTCTGAAACCTCGTCTGCAGCGATCGCCGCCATGACTTGGCCCACAGTGCCTGGCGTGGTCCGCAAACGAACCGCAGCCAGATCGGAGAGGCTGGTCTCGCGAGGTGTGATCTCGATGAGGCTTGCACCGTCTTCGACCACCGCGTGGCGAATCCGCAGGTATAGCGACGCCAACTCTTCTTTCGGGTCGGCGGCCATCAGGACGATGATTCCGCCGGGCTGGCAGGCCTCGGCGATGGTGCCCCTCGGCAGGCCGAGAGAGAGGGCGGCAGGCAAACCGTCGCCCAGTTGGGCGTCGACGTGATCGGTTCCGAGCACGCCCTTGACCAGCTTGGCCCAGGCGTACTGGCTTTCCAGGCTGAGGCGGGATCCACCGATTACAGCGACCCGCTCAGGGTCGACCCGTAGTGCCTTGGCTGTGGCCTTCGCGGCATCGGTCCAGCGGGTTGGGCGGAACTCGTCACCGGTCTTTACCAGCGGGTCGGAAAGCCGATCCTCGGAGTTGGTGGCCTCGTAGCTGAAGCGATCCTTGTCGGATAGCCAGCTCCAGTTGACGGCTTCGGAATCGACGCCGAGGACCCGCATGAGTCGGTTTTGTGATGCCTGCAGGACCACCCTGGCGCCGGTCGCGTCGACCGTTGCAGTGGATTCGATGGCATCGAGATCCCAGGGGCGAGCCTTGAACCGATATGGCGTCGCGGTGAGTGCACCGACCGGGCAGATCTGCACCGTGTTGCCGCTGAAGTACGACGAGAACGGATGATCGGGGAAGGTGTTGACCTCGGTCTGCGAACCCCGACCGATGAAGTGGATCAGCGGATCGCCTGCAACCTCGGAAGCGAAGCGGGTGCAGCGATCGCAAAGGATGCAACGTTCCCTGTCGAGCTGAACCAGGTCGCTGATTGGAATGGGCTTTTCGTAGTGCCGCTTTTCCTCGACGAACCGGCTTTCGCCTGGCCCGAACGCATAGGCGTTGTCCTGCAAAGGGCACTCGCCGCCCTTGTCGCAGACCGGGCAATCGAGCGGGTGGTTGGTAAGCAGGAACTCGAGCACCCCGTCCTGAGCCTCTTTTGTGGCTTCGGACTCGGTCTCGACCTTCATCTCCGGGGTGACCGGGAGCATGCAGCTTGGCTGCAGTGACATGCCACGGCCGGTGTCTACCTCGACGAGGCACATCCGGCACATGCCAACCGGCTTCATGCGGTTGTGATAGCAGAAGCGTGGAATGTGCACGCCGTGACGTTCGGCGGCCTCGATCAGCAGTTCGCCGTCGTTTGCCTCAAAGTCGCTGCCGTTCAGCGTGAAGGGTACGCCAGTGACCGCTTCCGTTGGGATGGGATCTGTGGCGGTCATTTAGTGAACCCCTTTAGCAGACGCAGGTTGAGGCGAAGCCTCAACCTGGTTAGCGAGCGAAGCGAGCGGCGCGGCCGGAATTTTCGCCTCGAACTCGTGACGGAAACGGCGGATGGCCGAAACGATCGGCGCCACAGACGATGGACCGAGTGGGCAGATGGTGGTTTGCTTCGGTGGGAACGGCACCGCGGTGAGTCCCTTTTCTTCAAATGACGCAGCCGGGTAGTTTCCGGGGCTGATCTGTGAGCCGACATCGAGCAGCAGGTCGATGTCGTCATGACGGCCGTTGCCGTCGAGGATTCGCTGGAGGATCTGCTCCTCCCAGGTGGTTCCTTCGCGGCACGGTGTGCATTTGCCGCACGACTCACGGGCGAAGAAACGCACTACCCGCAGGCATGCCTTCACCGCATCGGTGGTTTCGTCCATGACGACGAGTGCACCGGAGCCAAGCATCGAACCGGCGGCGCCAACATCGGCAGCCTCGATCTTCAAGTCGAGCTGATCGGCGAAGAACCACGGGGCCGAGCCACCACCGGGGATGAACATCTTCAGTTCGTTGCCGTCTTTGATGCCCTGACAGAAGTTGTCGCCGTAGAACAGATCGCGGAAGGTCACGACGCCCTGTTCGACTTCGTAAACCCCCGGTCGGTTGACGTGGCCGCTGATGGCCAACATGCGGGTGCCGGGAGACTTCTCTGAGCCGAACTTCTTGAACGCCTCGGCGCCGTTTGTGAAGATCCACGGCAGGTTGGCCAGGGTCTCCACGTTGTTGACGATGGTGGGCTTCATATAGAGGCCCTTCGCTGCGGGGAAGAACGGAGGCTTCAACCGGGGCATGCCACGGTTGCCTTCGAGGCTCTCGATAAGGGCGGTCTCTTCACCGACGATGTATGCGCCAGCACCCCAGTGCAGCACGATGTCGATACCGACGTCGGTGCCCATGATGTTCTTGCCGACATAGCCAGCGGCGTATGCGTCGTTTAGCGCCTCAGCGATACGTTCCTGAGCCAGAGCCATCTCGCCCCGGACATAGAGGAAGCATGTGTTCAGGCCGAGCGCGTAGCAAGCGATAATGCAGCCTTCGATCAGCTGGTGCGGATCGCGCTCCATAAGCAACCGGTCTTTGTAGGTACCGGGCTCGGATTCGTCGCCGTTGACTACCAGATAGCGGGGCCAAACCGGGGGCATAAAACCCCATTTGATACCGGCAGGGAAGCCAGCGCCGCCACGGCCGAGTAGCACGGCGTCTTTGACCTGAGCCGCAACATCGGCCGGGTTCATCTGTAGGACTGAGCGCAGCGCGCTGTAGCCGCCGGTGGCCTCGGAGCGGGCCAGCGTGTGGCTGTCGCGATCGAGGAAACGGCTGGTTACGAGTTTTGGGCCCTCGTTATCGACGTAGCCCGCCGCGTGTGGCACATAATCGTTAGTTGCCATATCAGGGTGTTCTCGCTTCGCTCGAACCTCGAGTTGCTTCGCAACTCACTCGCCGTCTAGTCGGGACGTGGTTTCCCATCTCAGGGTGTTCTCGCTGCGCTCGAACCTCGAGTTGCTTCGCAACTCGCTCGCCCACTACTTGCGACACGTAGTTTCCCATATCAGGCTCCCTCTTCGGCTGGTTGCCTGCTGGCGAACCATGCTGGCGTACCTGCCAGCTCCGGGCGCTCGATGCCTGCTGCCTGGTCGGGGTTCAGATGTTGACGGATCCGGCTCAAGGTGCCGTGGCTTGGCACGTCTGGGCGGGCGCCGTCGCGAAGATCGTCGACCAGGCGATCGAAGTCTTCCTCACTAAGTTTGTATTCGTACCGATAGTTGACTTGGAGACATGGGGCTTCGGTGCAAGCCGCGATGCACTCGACGTCTTCCAGGGTGAACATGCCATCTTCGGTCGTACCACCTGGCTTGATGCCAAGGCGATGTTCGGCGTGGTGCAGCAACTCTTCGCCACCATTGAGCTGGCAGGAGATGTTGGTGCAGATATTGATCATGTACTTGCCGACCGGTTCACGCTTGAACATCTCGTAGAACGAGCAGGTGCCAAGCACCTCAGCGGGAGTGATACCGATCAGTTCAGCCAAGTGCTCCATGGCATCATCGGCGACATAGCCATCCTGCTGCTGAGCCAGGTGGAGCAGCGGGATTAGTGCCGACTTGGGACGCGGGTAACGAGCAATAATCTCCCGCGCCAAAAGTACATTGCTGGCAGTTAGTCGGCTCATCTACCTGTCTACCTCTCCAAGGATGGGGTCGACGCTGGAGATAATGGCGACCGCATCGGCGATCAGGCTACCGCCCATCATGTGCGGCATGGTTTGCAGATTCACGAAGCTTGGCCCTCGGATATGCATGCGGTAAGGCTTTGGACCACCATCGGACACGATGTAGCAGCCCAGTTCGCCCCGAGGCGACTCAACGGCGACGTAGACCTCGCCCTCAGGAACCTTGAATCCTTCGGTGAAGATCTTGAAGTGATGGATAAGTGCTTCCATCGACTCGTCGATCCTGGCCCGAGGCGGTGGGGTGACTTTGGTGTCCTGTGCCCGGTAGTCGCCGGAGGGCATCTTGTCGAGAATCTGGCGGACGATCTTCATCGACTCGCGGATCTCGTTTAGTCGGATGGCGTACCGGTCGAACGAATCGCCGTACGAGCCGACGACCACATCGAACTCGACGTCGTCGTATGCCAGGTACGGCATATCCCGACGCAGATCCCAGGCAACACCGGTCGACCGCAGGATCGGTCCGGTGGTCGAAAGGGCCATGGCCTCTTCCTGGCTGATAACCCCGACCCCCTGGAGACGGTCACGCCAGATCGGCTGACCGGTCATCAAGACGTCGTACTCTTCGAGCCGGGGCGGCAGCATGTCCATCAGCGTCAACACGTCATCACGCCAGCCATCAGGCAGGTCGGCGGCGACGCCACCGGGGCGGATGTAGTTGTGGTTCATTCGCAAACCGGTGACCTTCTGGAAGAACCGCAGCACCTGCTCCCGTTCACGCCAGCCGTAAATCATCATCGACACTGCGCCGAGGTCCATGCCATTGGTGGCCATGAACAACAGGTGCGACGCGATGCGATTCATCTCGGTCATCAGCATGCGGATCCATGTGGCCCGCTCGGGAATCTCGATCCCGATCAGTTCTTCAACCGCGAGGGAGAACACCAGCTCGTTGAACAACGGCGAGGCGTA
>JBOEHD010000093.1:12539-48099 GCA_050633745.1 Acidimicrobiales bacterium | reverse complement strand
GCGAGGACTACATGCTGGCCGATGAGGTAACTCACGTGAAGATGGGTTCACGTTGGCTACGCGAGGTCACCGCAAACGACGCTGAGCGGCGCAAGGCAGCGCTTGAATTCCAGCGAGTCGTCGATGGTCTGTTTAACTTCCGAGGCCAACGAGGCGAAGACGAAGATTCGCCGATCCGGTTGGCCCGCCAGTTCCGTAAGATGGCCGGATTCACCGATGGTGAGGTCGACGACATCGCTGAGATGGCATCCAAGTCGCGAGCCGAAGCTGACGCCGATCGTATGGCCGCCGAGCTAACTGCGGAGATGGCAGCTAGCTAATCAATCGAGGGGGAACAGGGAGTCTCCGGACTCCAAGAGAGGTGGCTCAAGAATCTTGAGCCACCTCTCTTGTTTTTACTCTCGTGTTCTGTGGCCCCGACTAGAGGCGACGCATAACCGTGACGACGCGACCGAAGATCTGAACCTCGTCCGGTTGGAACTCCATCGGTTCAAGCGACGAGTTCGCAGGCAAGAGAACGACCTTGCCGTCCTTCTTGCTGTAGGTCTTGACCGTTGCTTCGTCTCCGGGAATGCCGGCGACGACAACCTCGCCGTTGCTAGCGGTTTTCTGTACTCGAGCGACGACATAGTCGCCGTCGAGAATGCCCGCCTCGATCATCGAGTCGCCCCGGACTGTAAGCATGAACAACTCGCCCTCGCCGGTGAGGTCGGTCGCTACCGGCAGCATCTCTTCGATGTGCTCCTGTGCCAACACATCGGTGCCCGCTGCGACCTGGCCGACAAGCGGCACGTGGCGCACCGGACGGCGTTCGACATCGACCGCGCCGCTGACCGGATCCCACATGACCTTCAGAGCGCGAGGCTTCGAAGGGTCACGCATGAGGTAGCCGTGTCGCTGCAGCGTTGCAAGGTGCGAGTGCACCGATGATGGTGAGGTAAGGCCAACCTCGGCGCCGATTTCTCGGACCGAAGGGGGATAGCCCCTGCCTCGCATTTCCTGCTCGATGTATTCAAGGATCGAGTGCTGGCGTTTTGTGAGCTGATGCTCGCCCATTCTCATTTCCTCCCTGGTGTTTCCATGGTGATCTTTGGGGGACTTCAGCCACGTCAGCCGAAAGACCACGAAGGCCACGGCTGGGTGATGATGTCGAACGTATGTTTGTACGGCTGAGAAATACTATGCCACATCGCACGTACGTTTGTTCGACAATCGCCACAAATTTCTGCAACCACCCCACTGCTGGTACCGGTCTTGCTGGGTCGAGGCTGGCTGTTCGGAACGTTTGTTCGACAAATTGTTGTCCCGAACCCTCGTTCGAGATAGCGTTCTAAATCGAACAAGGGTTCGCCTGCAGATCCATCCTGGCTTCCTTTGTGCTTCTGCTCGTTCAGTTCTGTTCGTTCAGCCCAGTTCAGTTCGTTTCAGTTCAGTTCGTTTCAGTTCACTGTCACACCTCCTGAGGAGAATACGAAACATGGTTGCACTTCTTCGTCCTCACCCCGTTACGCCTGCTGTGGCAGGGCACCGGCCACTGCGTTTGGTCGTCGACAACACAAGCTCTCAAACGAAGAGCGGCAGGTCGGGCCGGATCGAACAAGAGTCGGCTCCGGCATCGTCGCTGCCGTCCGAATTCGACGTTCGGGCCGTGGCGACAATGGTTGTGGCCGTCGCCCTTGTGGTCTTTGCCGCTATCTTCGCTATCCGGGTTATGCAAGGCTCGCCGTCGGTCGCCGTCGATTCGGTGGGGGATCAGGGCACATCGCAATCAGCAATCGTTGGATCTTCGGTAGCTAATATCAGCGACGTGGGAGACCAGATCGTTTTGGCTCAGCCGGGTGATTCGATGTGGTCGATCGCCCAGGCGGTGGCCCCGGGGAGCGACCCGCGACCGGTTGTAGCAACGCTGATTGAGGCCAATGGTGGCGATTCTGTGCAAATTGGTCAGCAAATCGTTATCCCTAAGCAGCTTCTAGATTGATGTTGGCCGCTAGTTTTAGCGGTGTGCTATGTCCGATCTGCCAAGTCGCCGATACCAAGGTGATCGACTCGCGAGCTGCCGACGGCGGTGTCGCTATTCGGCGTAGACGCGAATGCACCGAATGTGAGCGCCGGTTCAATACCTTCGAACGAATCGAAGAGGCGCCGGTTGTGGTGATCAAACGGGGCGGGCTTCGGGAGCCCTTCGAAGGCGGAAAGATCGTGCGGGGTTTGGTCGCCGCATCTAAAGGGCGTCCGCTGTCGGTTGAGCACTTCGATGCGCTGATCTGCGATGTCGAGGATGAGGCACGGCTTAGCGGCGGCGACGTTACTTCAGAGTGGGTCGGCTTGGCCGTGCTCGACCGGCTACGTCACCTCGACGAGGTTGCCTACCTGCGGTTTGCCAGCGTCTACAAGTCGTTCACCGATATCGCTGACTTTGAGCGCGAGGCCAGGCTGATCAAACTCGAGTCAGATAAGCCTGCCCACCAGGTCACCTAGCGTCATCTCCGGTCCCTACGCAGGGCAACGCGAAGGATCACAAGAACTCAGCGCCTATCCGTAATAAGGTGACCACACGTAATGGCTGGTCCGGAGGGGGACTGATGAAGGTATTACCTGCACTGCTTTGTGTTGTGCTTTTTCTGGCTTCGTGCACGAGTGACGCGTCAGGGGGCGACGATGATGCGGTGTCGGTGGTCTCCGACGGTGATTCCGAGCTCGACGAGACTGCCGGGGCTGAGTCCGATGCTGATTCCGGAGTCGAGACCGATCAAGACAACGATGACGCGGCGGAGATCATCGGCAACGAGGACCTCGACCTAGAAGAGCTGGCCGAAGTGGCCCCAGACGTCGCCGAGGCCCTCGACGAGATCGACGATCTGGTTTCGATCGGCGACTGCCAGTCGCAGGTCGTTGGTCTGGCCGTAGGCGATGTCCCGGACGGTTGGGTGTGTCGGGTACTTGACGCTCCCGTCGCTGGCCTCGATGGATTCACCCTCTTTAAATCTGGCAATCCAGGGGGGCTGGAGATCACCGTTGGGACTCCCTCGCCGTTCGGGCGGCCGTGCGAGATGCTGCAGGCCTGCGATGGGGTGGAGGCCATCGACCTCGGAGCGAATTTCGATACCGAGATCTTCGAGATGGCCGGAGTGCCCTTTATCTTTGGTACCCATAAGACGATCGAAGCGGAAGTCTCGGTGACGTCGGCGTCGGCGCTCTCCGACGACGACATCGAGTTCATCACGATGGTGCTCGATGGCCTCGTCGAGCTCTAGGCATCCTGGTCGGGGTCGCTCGTAGTCGATCGGACCCAGCGGCAGAACAACAGGTCGTTATCGGTCCACACCCTGCTGAGGGTCATAGGGAGGGGCGGCCCGTCGGCCAGCGGGCCGATAGCGGCCCGGCGTGAATCCCCGCCGAGCAGGCGAGGCGAGATGGATAGGTTCCACTCATCGATCAGCCCGTCGTCGATCAGCTGTCCATTAATCGACGGACCACCTTCGCTCAGTACCGTCTCGACCCCGGTAGAGGCCAACTGAGAGAGCGCTGCTTGAAGCGAAACGCCGTCCTGGCCGGCGATGATGATGTCGGCCACCTGCTCAAGCGCTGTGCGTTTGTCGATCGGCGAAGACTCGGTCGTGACGATGAACGGCCGGTTGTCCGGGTCATCGAACAACGGCAGGTCGAGGTCGATGCTGAGGCTACGGGAAACCACCACCAACCTTGGATGATCTGCCTGCCCCCTAGCCCGGCGCATGGCGACCGACTCCGGTCGAAGGTTCGGCGGCCGATACCGCTCTGCTCTAACCGTCGATGCGCCGACCAGGATGACGTCGGCGATCGCTCTCAGCGCCCCGAACATCGCTTTGTCTCCCGGGCCACCGAGCTGGCCGGAGAGGCCGTCGACCGCGGTGCCGCCATCGGCTGAGGCAATCATGTTGGTATAGACCCATGGCCTACCGGACGGCCTCGGTCTCGCTTCGAGGGCCACCGCCTGGCGCGCATCGATAGTCTCGGCTGGTCGGTCGTCGACGGGGAAGAGTCTGATCATCGCAGGATCGAGTGTAGACGTCGGCTGCGATCCGGCTCCGATCCGCCACCGCGTAAGCGATGCGAATTTGATGTCGCGTAAGCGACGCGAATCTCATGTCGCGTAAGCGACATTGACCTAGATCAGACCGCGGCGCGTGATGAGGGTCGCGCTGCTGGTGATGGTCAACAGTTACGGCGAGGCTATCCACCGGGTTTTGGCTTAATCCCCATGAAATCCACAGCTTCATCCTCTTCCGATCCACAGCGTCGAGTGCCTATTGTTCTTGGTCGGTGCCCGCGTGGGGCAACAATTTTGTGACGGAGGCCGGGTAGAGGGGCATCAGTATTGTTGGGCTCACGGTCGTCGAGCCCTTGGGTCTGTGACGCGTTGGCATGGCAATCCTCGTTTGCTGTCAGTCGCTTCACTCGGACCTTGACCTGTGGTCTCTGCCAACTCGGCTTCCGTCATGATTCGATTTACCGACAATGATTCTGCAATTCGCTCGGCTGTGAACTCTGCCGAGCTCATCTCAATCCGCCGCCGCCGTCCCTCGGCGACGGCGGCGCTAGGGGCCGCCGCCGAAAGTTCTTCGATTTCTTCTCCGTCTCCATTGACATGTTCGTAATTACAGTGATGTAATGAATAGCCACATCTTGTGCGTCGCTCCGACGGGGCTGGCGGTAAGCACAAGATCTAGTGTTCGCTTGAACACTGGTAGTTATCTCGACCCATCAGGGCGCTGCAATCCACCGCAAGGAGGGCTGCAGGGGCCAGGAACGGTGTAGGGGTCTGCGACCAGTAGATGGCGGTCGCCTGATCGAGTGCCCGGCCGGAAATTCGGAGAGGCATTCAAGATGGCGTTGCGAAACCAGTTGCGAACATAAGTTGCGAAGAAGAAGTGCGACTCCACAGAAGCGGCTGCTCCGAAGCGGGAGCACAACCGATTCTGCGGCTTCGTAACCCACGAAATATTCCGGAGTAATACCAACACAAGCGCGATACACGAACCACCGCCGAGGTCCAGACGGCTCCGCCGAGATACACAAACCACCTCAGCGAATCACTCCGGGTTCAGCACAAATCACCTCAATTCATCTCAATACACGTCACTCCATCAACAACTATTCGTAATCCACCGCACGTCCCTCCGGGCTAGTACGCCAAGTGCTTCTCGAAACCGGACGTAGTACAGAAAGAGAAACCAGTAATGGCGCTCGCATCTGAGCAGACTCGCATCGGCCTACGCCGGTACTTCACAACCGCAGGGGTTGACCCGTACGACACGGTCACCTGGGAGCGGCGAGATGCTCGCATCTCAAACTGGAAGACCGGCGAGGTGGCCTTCGAGCAACTCGGCGTTGAAGTGCCATCGACGTGGTCGGTTAACGCCACCAACATCTTGGCTCAGAAGTACTTCCGCGGTACGCAGGGAACCCCAGAGCGAGAGACGTCGCTCCGCCAGGTCGCCGACCGCGTGGTCAACACCATCACCAAGTGGGGCATCGAGGACGGCTACTTCGAAGCCGCCGAGGCCGAGATCTTCAATGCCGAACTGCGGCACATGGTCATCCACCAGATGGGTGCGTTCAACTCGCCGGTGTGGTTCAACATCGGCGTCCGAGGAGTACCGCAGCAAGCCTCGGCCTGTTTCATTCTCGCCGTCGAAGACAAAATGGACGCCATCCTTAACTGGTACGTCGAAGAGGGCACGATCTTCAAGGGCGGCTCCGGCGCCGGTATCAACCTGTCTGGTATCCGCTCCAGTCATGAGCATCTGAAAGGCGGAGGAACCGCCTCCGGTCCCGTCAGCTTCATGCGAGGCGCCGACGCTTCGGCCGGAACCATCAAGTCCGGCGGCAAGACCCGCCGGGCAGCCAAGATGGTCATGCTCGATGTCGATCACCCCGACGTCGAAGAGTTCATCTGGTGCAAGGCAACAGAAGAGAAGAAGGCCCGCGTGCTCCGCGAAGCCGGCTTCGACATGGACCTCGATGGCGCAGATAGCCACTCGATCCAGTATCAGAACGCCAACAACTCCATCCGGGTCACCGACGAGTTCATGCAGGCGGTCATCGACGACGCCGACTGGAACCTCCTGGCCCGAACCACCGGCGAGGTCGTTCGTACGGTCAAGGCCAAAGACCTGATGCGCCAGTTCGCTCAGGCCACCTGGGAGTGTGCCGACCCCGGCATGCAGTACGACTCGACGATCAACCGCTGGCACACCTCGGCCAACACCGGCAAGATCAACGGCTCGAACCCCTGCAGCGAGTACATGCACCTCGACAACTCGGCCTGCAACCTGGCCAGCCTCAACCTGCTCGAGTTCCTCAAAGACGACGACACCTTCGACACCCAGGGTTTCAAGGTCGCCATCGAGCACTTCTTCACCGCCCAAGAAATCCTGGTCGGTCGGGCCGACTACCCAACCGAGAACATCGGCAAGAACTCCTTGGCCTTCCGCCAACTCGGTCTTGGCTACGCCAACATCGGCGCCCTGCTGATGAACCTTGGCCTGCCGTACGATTCCGATGAGGGTCGGGCGCTGGCCGCTTCGATCACCTCACTCATGACCGGTCACGCCTACCTAACCTCGGCCAAGACCGCCAGCCGCATGGGCCCACACGAGGGTTACGAAGCCAATGCCGAGCACATGCTTCGGGTGCTCGATCAGCACCGTCAGGCATCGATGGGTATCGACGAGTCATTGGCTCCGGTCGAGTTGGTCCGTGAAGCCCGCGAGGCGTGGGACAGCGCATGTGAGCAGGGCGTCATCTCCGGCACCCGCAACGCTCAGGCCACCGTGCTGGCTCCGACCGGCACCATCGGTCTGCTGATGGACTGCGACACCACCGGCATCGAACCAGACCTCGGTCTGTGCAAGATGAAGAAGCTGGTTGGCGGCGGCACGATGAGCATCGTGAACCAGTCGGTTCCCCGTGCTCTCAAACGTCTCGGCTACGACCCGCAGCAGGTCACCGACATCGTTGCTTACATCGACGAAAACAAGTCGATCCTCGGTGCCCCGCACCTGCAGGACCAACACGTTGCGGTATTCGCCTGCTCGATGGGCGACAACCCCATCCACTATCTCGGCCACGTGAAGATGATGGCTGCAGTGCAGCCGTTCATCTCCGGCGCCATCTCCAAGACGGTCAACANNGTCACCGTCGAAGAGGTCGAGCAGCTCCACATCGACGCCTGGGAAATGGGCGTCAAGGCAATCGCCATCTACCGCGACAACTGCAAGGTCGCTCAGCCACTGTCGATGGCCAAGAAGGACGACGACACCACCGACCTGGACGATGCGACCAACAGCGCGGCAGCGTCGGCGCTCGTAGTCGCCGAGCCGGAGCCGAAGATCATCTACAAGCCGATTCGCGAGCGGCTCTCCCGAGATCGTCGCTCACGGACCTTCGAGTTCCGAGTGGCTGACTGCAAGGGCTTCGTCACCATCGGTGAGTACGACGATGGTCGCCCCGGTGAGGTCTTCCTGCGGGTCTCGAAGCAGGGTTCAACCCTGGCTGGCATCATGGATGCCCTGGCCATCTCGCTTAGCCATGGTCTGCAGTACGGCGTTCCGCTCCGCACCTACGTGGAAACGTTCACCGGCATGCGGTTCGAGCCTGCAGGTATGACAGATGATCCTGACATTCGTATCGCTACGTCGATCATGGACTATCTGTTCCGCAAGCTGGCAGTGGCGTACCTCTCCTATGAAGAGCGGGCGTCGCTCGGTATCTTCACAACCGGAGAACGTACTCAGCAGACGCTGCCCGGTGTCGATGAGGTTGTTTCCTCCTCACCAGGCCAGTTGCCGGTCGATCCGCCGTCGGTTGAGTCGGCTGCTGATTTGATCGCCGCCATCGACTCGGTGGGCGATGCGGCCACGCCACCGGCCAACCCGGTAATCAACAACGATCCGGTGGCGGATCCTGATGCTCCGATCTGCATGCAGTGCGGCATCACCATGCAACGTGCCGGTAGCTGCCACGCCTGTCCAGGGTGCGGCAATACCAGCGGCTGTTCCTAGAGCGCGCGGGTTAGGAAAAGCGGTATCCAGTCGGATTGCCAGCAGGTCGTACCTGACTGCTGGCAGCCGCTGGATACCGCTCTTGCGCGTCAGGGATACTGTTCCGGTGCTGCGGTCCTGGAAATTCCTAGTTATTGCCAGTGCGTTAGTGCTGCTCGCCCAGACCGGGTGCACCGCCGAGTCTGACGGTGGCCAGCAGAGCGTAAACCAGGCACCGGCCAGCGAAGCGCTGGCTGAGCCGACTCTCACCACGACGACAGCGGCGTCCACGGTGGCCTCAACTTCTACTGCTACTTCTGCTGCTGACTCGACTGAGACCTCCAGCGCGGTTGAGGACGCTGCACCTGTCGCCGTTGTGCTGAGGTTAGGAGGCATCGACGATGCCTTCGTCGAGTCGCTACTGGCCGTCGACGGCTTGAACTGGGTCTCGCTGGTTGAGCGAGGACAGGTTCATCTGAAGGCCAGTTCCGATGCTGCAGGCAATGCCGTCGATGCGCCCCCGGATGGTTTCGTGATTCAGCTCGAAGCGGTGGCCCATGGCCAGGTCGGCTCGGTCGAGCGATACGCCCCCGAGCTGGTTGAGGCCCTCGGGTCGCTCGGCGAGCGAGAGCTGATCCTCAGTCGCTCATCGGCCGAGCTTCGTCGACTGGATGTCGGCTCCACCATCACCTTCGACAACCAGGCCAGCTTCGACGTAGCGGCCATCGTCGAGGATTCGGTGGTCGGTACATCCGAAGTGGTCTTCGGCGGCTCTGAGGCGCTGTCGGCCGCTGGTGGCGGTTCATCGAGCAGACAGTTGGCCTTCGTCGGCTACGACGGCACCGGGTCGCAGCTGGAGGGGCAACTGTTGCAGGCCGATGGGGGGAGCGGCATCAGGGTCTTCGGCGGCCGAGACAACGGCGAACGCGATCGGCAGCGGACCACCCTGTCGGCAATCGAGGTGAAGAAGATATTCGGCGAGTTCGCGT
Organism: Acidimicrobiales bacterium; assembly: GCA_050633745.1. GTDB lineage: Bacteria > Actinomycetota > Acidimicrobiia > Acidimicrobiales > SZUA-35 > JAHELU01. Next base: position 39,083 of record JBOEHD010000093.1, on the reverse strand, counting down.
TCCGGCCCATCGGCGGTTCGGCAATCGAGATCGACCCGGCGTGGACCGAAGCCAATCTGGTAACAGCCGACCTGCCATTGCTCGGCCCCGCCCGATGCCACCGAGTCTTCGCCGAGATCCTGATCGATGTACTGCAGAGCCTGATCGATGACGGCCTCGAAGATGTCATCGACCCAGGAGCTTTCCAGGGTTGCTGGAATCCGCGGCGCATCGCCGGCTCGTCACGGGTGTCGAAACACTCGTGGGGCATGGCCGCCGATATCAACTTCGGCAACTCGCTCGAAGGGGGTCCGGGCTCACCGGTACACCCAGAACTGCTAAAGCGAATGCTCGCCGCCGATGTGATCTCCGGTCACCTCTGGACCGCCAGCCCAGACCCCGGCCACTTCGAATATCGGGGGCCGTGAGAGTGCCACACCAGTTCGCTAAGACGCTCAGCTCAGCGCTCAGCGGCTAGGGCAGTTTGAGGAAGTTGTTGCCCGGGTAATCCTGCATGCCATTGAGCTTCTGGAACATGCGGTTGGTACCGGTCTGGCCGTAGGAGCAGTTCCTGGCCCTGGTCATGCAGCCGTTGATCCAGAGATCCATGGCCTTGTCGTTCCAGCCGCCGAACCAGTCGGCGTGGAGTGTGGCGCCGGGCCCGGTGTTGAAACCGCCCGACTTGTCAGACGAGAGGTACCAGCCGCTGGTGTTGCCAGCAGGGAAGTACATCAGGATCGAGATCTGGGGGAGCCTGACTGGGTGGCTGCCGGGGCAGGACTGGTTGTCGTTCACGTAGGTCATGTGCGAGATGTGATCGGACGAATCCAGGTTCTTGCCGTCCCAGCAGAACGGGAACTGGATGTAGGCGTTCACCGGGTCGCTGCCGCAGTTGTTGGGGATGCGGTTTGAACGGTTGTATGAGGTGCCGCTAGCGCCACAGGACCAGCCGAGCTTGTAGTCGGCGTTGAACGACTCCTTGGTGGCGTTGCCTGCGATCATCTTCAGACCCTGAGGCATGCCCTTGACCGTGCTGGGGTCTTTGGTCTTGTAGTAGAGGATGATCTGGTCGGGCACGACGGCGTTGCCTTTGCCATCGAGCATGGCTGGGGTCCAGTAGCCGGACCGGTTCAGCTCGAAACCGTTGCAGCTGCTGCCGCCGGAGTTAACCAGGCTGTTGGTATCGGTATAGGCGTCGACCTGGGTGTTGCCGAAGAACATGTGCAGGTGAGATTTGTCTGGCTGGCCGGGGAAGACGATCGGATCGTCGTATGAGAAATGCGAGTAAGTGCAGGCCATACGGAAGTTGCCATCACCGTTTGAGCCATTGTCCGGCGTCGCTGTGTACTCGGTGAGCGAGTCGATGCTGATCTGGCTCGCTGGCACATTCTCGTAGCGGTTGAACAGCGGGTTGCGGTTGCGGATCGATTCGAACTGGCTTGCTGTTGCCTGGCGGGCCGTGGTGGCCGGAGCAGCGGTCGTTGGCGCTGCCGTCGTTGGTGCGGCCGTGGTGGGCGCCGCCGTTGTTGTCGGGGCCGCAGTGGTCGGCGCCTTCGTGGTGTTGGGAGCGGCGGTCGCAGCCGAGGCGGCAGGCTGAGCGGCCTTGCCGGTTGTCGGTGCGACGGGGGTTTTGGTTGTGGTAGCCGGGCGGGCGGTGCTTGGAGCGGCATCGGCCTGCGGCGTCGGAGTGTTCGATGACGCCGTCTGAGGTGCAGAGTTAGCGGGTGCCGGTGCCTGTTCGGTGCTTGCGGCCGACGGAGCACTAGCCGAGGTCTCGGCGACGGCGGGAGCGTCGGTATCGGTGGCGAGCGCCTCCAGGGATGAGTCGCCTTCAGCAGCTGCGGACAGCGATGCCGGATCGACTTTGATGGTCGGGCTTTCGTCGGCAGCGCCAACCTTGGCCACGACAAGAAGCTCAGGATCGTTTGAGGCCGCAATCGATGGGGCTATCTGCTCCGAAGATGACGGTTCGATGGCTGTCGAGCCGCTCGCTGCTTCGATCCGTTGGGAGTCGTCGAAGCCACCGCCTGAGGAGTCGACCACGACCAATGTCAAGGTCAAACCGGCTGTAAACGCAACTAACAGTGCTGCTAAGCCCCTAGCTGGTGTCATCGTTTAGCGATTCTCCTTACGATCCATCCGCCCGGATCGCTATATGTTTGTAACCGGCGATGATCGTTCTTGCAACCGAAATGACATATTAGGCCGGATCATTTCTCCGATGGGTGGATGCCCTTGGCGGCGACCGCGACACCGCAGGCTGTGCATCCTCGCCCGGGAGCGTGGTTAGACCCTGTAGCGTTCACTGGGTCGAAAGGGGACAGGGCATGCAGTCAGTCGATGTCGCAGTTGATGTAGTAGGGGTCGGGAACGCCATGGTCGACGTTCTGGCCACCACCAGCGACGAGTTCGTCGCAAGCCAGAACCTCGAAAAAGGGTCGATGTCGCTCATCGATACCGAGCGGGCTCAAGAGCTGTACGCGCTGCTCGGACCCTCGGTGAATGCCTCGGGCGGTTCCGCAGCCAACACCATGGCCGGCATCGCCTCCTTCGGCGGGCAGGCCGCATACATCGGCAAGGTCAGCGATGACGAGCTGGGCAAGGTCTTCGCCCAGGAAATGCAGTCCATCGGCGTCTCGTTCGATCAGCCAACGGCCACAGGCGGGCCGCCGACCGGGATGTGCCTGGTTCTCGTCACCCCTGACGCTCAGCGCACCATGAGCACCTTCCTTGGTGTTTCCGCTCTGCTCGAGCCAGATGATGTCCGCCCCGAAACGGTCGGCCGTGCGCCACTGCTTTTCTGCGAGGGCTACCTGTGGGACGTCGACTCGGCCAAGCAGGCCATCCGCAAAGCTATGGAACTGGCCGCCGCCGGGGGTAGCAAAGTGGCGCTGACCCTTTCCGACTCTTTCTGCATCGAACGTCATCATGCGGAGTTCCTCGAATTGGTCGCCGGTCCTGTCGACATCCTGTTCGCCAATAGGGCCGAGCTGACCCGTCTCTTCGAATGTGACCTCGACGCTGCGGTGGCCAAGGTCGCCCAGCAGGTAGAGCTGGCCTGCGTGACCCTCAGCGAGCAAGGTTCGCTGCTGGTCTCGAACGGCGAGATCATTGAAATCGCCGCCGAAGAGGTCGGCTCTGTGGTCGACACCACCGGAGCGGGCGACCAGTACGCGGCCGGAGTGCTCTACGGATTGAGCAAGGGCCTACCGCTCCCCGAGGTCGGCAGGTTGGGTTCGATGGCTGCTGCCGAGGTCATCTCTCACCTCGGTCCGCGGCCCGAACGCCCGCTATCGGACTTCCTCTAGTCGGCAGCTAGCCGGCCGGTCGGACCTGTGGAGGTCCGAATAGCACGCCTTGGCCCCAGTCGACGTCTAGCGCCTTGAGGGCCTTGGCCTGGGCCTCGGTCTCAACGCCTTCAGCGACCACCCATGCTCCGGTGTTGTGGGCCAGGTCGACTACCGCCCGGATGATGGCGGTGGCTTCTGAGCTTGGCAGGGCGGCGATAAGGTCGCCCGCCAGCTTGAGTACGTCCGGTTTGAAGCTGGTTGCCACCCGCAGGCTAGAGTAGCCGTCACCAACATCATCGATGGCGATACGCACGCCTGCGCTGCGCAGCTTGGTCAACTGAGCGGCGGCCATGTCGATGTTGGTGTACCGATTCCGCTCTGCGGTTTCGAAGACCACCTGATCGGGTTCCAGACCGATGTCTTCGGCCTGGCGGATCGTGCGGCGGGCCGCAGCAAGATCAAAGGTGCCGTTCGGGGCCATCATGTTGAGGAACAGCAAGCCTGCCCCCAGCCATGGCCCGACTCCTCGAACCGCCAGCTCCCGACCCAGTTGATCCAACTCGTTTAGCCAACCACCCTTTGTCGCCCTGGCGATCAAGTCGTTTGCGGTGAGGAGCTCGCCCCCGGTGCGAGCCCGAATCAGGGCCTCGAAGCCGACGATCGAACGATTCTGGAGCCGCACGATGGGCTGGAAACGAATCTCGTAGTCGAGTTCGGCGCTGGCCTGCTCTTCCTGCTCAAGCAAATCGGCCACCTCGGAAAGGGTGACCGACATCAGGGCCCGCTGCACCAGGTCTTGAGGCGACGAATCGACCTCGGCCAGGGCGATCTTGATCTCGTGCCGTTCTTGCGCCACGGTGTCTGGCGATCCGTTTGTCCGGGGCACAAGCTGGCCAACCAGGCTGGACAGGAACGAGCGGCAGTCGGCCACCTCTATCCACACCACACCGGAGCGGATGTCTACCGTTTCGGCCTTGGCGATCAGCGACTCGTCGAGATGGGTGATAACGCGGGGGTCGGCTGAGCCAAGCAGCACCAGCATGGGGTCTGGTCCTGGTAGTTCGAAGGTCCTCTCTACCGCTTTCACCACTGCCTAGGTTAGCCCTGAGCGGCGGTGGGTGCCCGTCTATCGGTCTTGGTCGGGCGACTCGGGGCTCTAAGTTTCTTGAGCCGGCTCGAATGACAGCGGTAGATCGCCAAGCTTCACCAGGGTTGAGGCGATCCAGCCGCCGACTGAGCCAAAGTGCTCATCGAGGGCCGAACCGTCCTCAAGAGTCTTTTCGTTCAGCTCATAGGAGCCCGAGTAGGTGATTTCGACGGCGTGCGACAGGATGCGCAATTCGCTGTCGTAAACCGTCTCGACCGTCGGGCCGAGCCCGGTCAGCTCCTCATCGCCGATCTGGGGGGAGCGCAGCGGCAGACCCTGCATGATTACGGTCGGATCTGGAGCTTCGGAGAGCCGTTGCACCCGGAACACCACTTCGATCTCAATAACCGGGCCTTCGGTGAACTCCTCGTCGAGAAACCAGGTTCGGTAGGCGGTTTGAGCCCAGGTTGGCCACTCAAGCGTCAGGTCGACCTGAACACGGGGCGGGTGGCCCTCTCCGGGGAGGCCGTAGATGGTCTCCCAGGTGACGTCACCGAGCAGCACATCGGTCTGGAATCGTTCCTCAAGCGCCTGGCGTTCCAGTAGAGCCGATTCGAGGGCATCTCTTACCGCACCGATTGCGTCGGTGAAGACGTGATCGAGCACTAGCTGTGGGGCGGCACTTGGCCGCAGACGAGCTGTCGCCGCAGCTCAAGCATGATGCGAGAAGTGTCTCATGAGGTCAAGATAGGTCATGGGTTAGAAATAGATGGTAGGACATAATAAGGCGGTTGGAGACGCAGGCCGTAGAACCGATTTTCCCGGAATGGGATCTTCTAGAGAGGTGCACCACCATGTCAGACCCATCGAGGACCGAGTTCACAGCTATAACCTTGTCGATCGCCGACGGCGTCGCGGTGGCGGAGATCGAAAACCCTCCCGTCAACATCTTCTCGGTTGAGTTGTTTCGAGACCTTCGAGCTCTTCCCGACCATCTTGAGCAACACACCGACGCCAGAGTGCTGGTGCTCCGTAGCGCCAACCCCGATTTCTTCATCGCTCATTACGACGTCACCCAGATTCTGCTGGCCCCAACCGATGAGCCCCCGGTGCGAGAAACCGAACTGAAGGGTTTCCACCAGATGTGCGAGCAGTACCGCACCATGTCGATCCCCACGATCTGCGAGATCGACGGTCGGGTGGGAGGCGGAGGCGGCGAGCTGTCGGCCTCGTGCGACATGAGGTTCGGCACTATGGGAAAGACCATCCTCTGCCAGATGGAGGTCCCGCTTGGGATCCTGCCCGGCGGCAGCGGAACCCAACGCCTGCCCCGCATGCTCGGCCGGGGCCGGGCGATGGAGATCGTGCTCGGCGGCGACGATATCGACGCTGCCACGCTTGAAAACTGGGGCTGGCTGAACCGAGCCCTCCCAGCAGGCGAGCTACGTCCGTTCGTCGACCGGCTGGCGGCCCGCATCGCCAGCTTCCCTCCCGAAGCGGTCAGTAGAGCAAAGGCCTCTGTACTGGCCGCAGGGCCAGACCCGAAAGAAGGGCTGATCACCGAGGCGCTGCTGTTCCAGGAGACGCTCCGCTATCCAAGTTCACAGAGCCGGATGCAGGCGTTTATGAACCAGGGCGGCCAGACCGTCGAGGGAGAATCGCGAGTTGGTGCCCTCGGAGCCGAACTAGGCGACTCAGCTAGCCAGCAGTGACTGACACGCCAGGGACAGACACGCCAGGGACTGACACGCCAGGGACTGACACGCCAGGGACTGACTCGACATGACTCACTCATCAGAGAACGAACCAGCGGCGGAAATAGCTCGTTGGATTGCCATCGACGACGAGTATCGGGCTGAGCTCACCGCGCTGCAGGAGAGCGACCCGGCTGAACTTGGCCGCCTGTTCGATGGGCGGATCGCCTTCGGTACCGCTGGCCTGCGGGCGGCGATGGGTCCGGGGCCCCGTCAGATGAACCGGGTGGTGGTCCGCCAAACAACCGCCGGGCTGATGGACTGGCTGCCAGCCGGTGCCAAGGTGGTTATCGGCTACGACGCCAGGCACAACTCGAACCGGTTCGCCCTTGATGTGGCCGAGGTCGTCGCGGCAAAGGGTGGCACCGCTGAGCTGATCGACCGTGCGGCCCCAACGCCGATACTGGCCTTGGCGGTGCTCGATCAGCAGGCCGATGCCGGCGTCATGATCACCGCCAGTCACAACCCTGCGACCGACAACGGCTACAAGCTCTATCTGGCAGACGGCATCCAACTGGTCGATCCGGCTGACGCGGAAATCGCCGCCGCTATTGATGAGGTCGCTGCGGCCAGCGAGCAAACGATCAGCCCGGCTGCCAGCGGCGCTCCGGTCGACATCTCGGCTAAAGCGCTGGCCGCTCACCAGAAAACAGCGCTCGCCGCCCTGATGACCGAACACCGCCAGGTCGGCGTGCTCTATTCAGCCATGCACGGCGTCGGCGGGCAGCACCTGCTCCATTGTTTCGCGGCCGCCGGTTTCCCCGAACCGAAGCTGGTAGCCGAACAGTTTGAACCGGATCCCGAGTTCCCAACCGCCCCCTTCCCCAACCCGGAAGAGCCGGGGGCCTTCGACCTGGCCTACGCCACCATCGAGCGCCTGCAGAGCCAGGGCGATGGCGACGTCAACTCCGGGATCGGGAGGGACTCCGGCATCGACATTATTCTGGCCAACGATCCCGATGCCGACCGCCTCGCTGTCGGTGTGGTCGATGACTGCGGCGCCTGGGTGCGTTTAAGCGGTGACGAAGTGGGGGCACTGCTCGCCGATCACATCCTTAGGCATCGCCCGCCCCCAGCAGGCTCTTCGATAGCTGATCCGGCGATCATGGCTTCTTCGATCGTCTCGTCTCGGTTTATAGACCGCCTGGCAGCCTCGGCTGGGGTGGAGAGCGTTCGCACGCTCACCGGTTTCAAGTGGGTAGCTCGGCCGATCGTCGACCGACCGGACGAACGCTTCCTACTCGGTTATGAGGAGGCCCTGGGCTACTGCATCGGCGATCGAGTCCGCGACAAGGACGGCATCAGTGCCGCCTTGGTTATGGCTGAGCTGGCTGCGGAGTGCAAGGCCGAGGGCATCACGGTCTATGACCGGCTGAACCAGATCGTCGAACGCCACGGTCTGTTCGCCACTTCACAGGTCACGGTGAGCATCGCCAAGCTCGATGATGCCGGGCGCGACGCGGCCAAAAGTCGAGCGGTCAGCCTCGAACCAGAAGCGGTCGGTGGGGTCGCGGTGCAATCACGGGTGGATCTGTCACTCGGTGAGACCTTGCCGCCGACCTCAGGAGTAGTGCTTAATCTGGCCGACGGTTCGCGGGTCATCGTTCGCCCAAGCGGCACCGAGCCGAAGATCAAGGCCTATCTGGAAGTGATTGAGGAGATCCAGGCCGGTGAACCCGAGTCGAGCGGCCGGGCCGAAAACGCCAAAGAAGCTCGGCGTAGGGCCGAGCTTCGTTTGAAGGACTTGGCGTCAGCGATTGAGACTCTGCTGACCAGCTAGCGATGTTGCTTGCTAGTTGCGACCAACCGTTGGCTTACGTCCGTGGTTGGCCTTCTTGCGACGGGCGTTGAGCCTCTTCTTTTTTCTGCGCTTCGACATAGAACCCAGGCTATCTGGATCTTGGCCGTTTTGGCCCCGGTACCAGCGACCGTCACCCCTTGCCGTTGCACAGCTCGACTAGATCGTCGGCCGAGCGGGTATTGATGATGCGATCGGCGTCGATTTGTAGCGCCGCGGCTCGGTCACAGCCGTAGTTGACCCATTCGAGTTGACCCGGCGCGTGGGCGTCGGAGTCGATGCTGACCATACAATCCCACTGCACAGCGAGGGCCAGCAGCTCGTCCGGCGGGTCCTGGCGCTCCGGTCGGCAGTTGATCTCCACCGCGGTGTTGAACTTGGCGCAGGCCGCAAAAACGTAGTCTGGATCGAACTTCGATGGTTTTCGTGGCTTGTTCAGCACCTTGCGGTTAGTGCAGTGGCCGAGAATATCGACGTGGGGATTGGCTACCGCCTTGACCAGCCTGCGGGTCATCTCGGCCTCGGGCTGGTGAATCTTGTGATGAACCGACGCCACCACCACATCCAGTAGGGCCAGAAACTCGTTTGGGAGGTCGAGGCTGCCGTCTTCGAGAATGTCGACCTCCATCCCGGTCAGGATGCGAAACGGGGCCAACTCCTCGTTGAGGGCGATGATTTCGGTGATCTGGTCGGCCAGCCGTTCCGGTGACAGGCCTTTGGCGATGGTTAACCGAGCGGAGTGGTCGGTGGCCACCAGGTATTCGTGGCCAAGGGCCTGAGCAGCCTCGGCCATAGCCCGCAGCTCACCTCCGCCATCGGACCACGTTGAATGAGAATGGCAATCGCCCTTGAGGGCGGCCCGAAGCGCCGCTCCGGCATCGAGTGGGATCTGGGTCGAGGCTTCGAGCTTGTCGACGTAATCTGAACTGCCGATTCCGTATGCCGCCTGCACAACGGCGTCGATCGAGTTTCCGATGCCCTCCAGGTTGGTCAGCGTTCCCTGCCTAACCCGGCGCTCGACCTCATCGGGGTCGAGTTTGTCGAGGATCGCCCTGCCCTTTGTGAAGGCTCTGACCTTCTGTACCGGCGCCAAATCTCGGTCGAGCAGGTAGATCACCCGATCGATGGCCGCCTCGTACGGCGGGGTGGGTGGCGATGTAGATCCGGAGTGCGCCATGGCTGAAGGATAGAACAGAGTTCCGGCGCCAGTAGCCTGTGGGGCATATGGAAAAGTTCGGATTCGTCGGCCTGCCAAACGCCGGGAAGTCATCGCTGTACAACGCCCTTACCGGGGGCGGCGCGTTGGCCGCTCCCTATGCGTTCGCCACCACCGACCCCAACATCGGCGTGGCCAAGGTGTTCGACCATCGGCTCGACGCCCTAGCCGAGATGAGCGCCTCTAAGAGCGTCGTCCCGGCCAGCGTGCAGTTCACCGATATCGGCGGCCTTGTCGAAGGTGCCCGTGACGGTGAGGGTCTTGGCAACAAGTTCCTGGCCAATATTCGTGAGGTCGACGCCATCGTCTTTGTGCTGCGGGCCTTCCGCGACGACGACGTGCCCGGCCCAACCGATCCGCTAGAGCATCTGCGCATCGTTGAGCTTGAACTGACATACGCCGATCTGGAAACCATCGAACGGCAGATCAACAAGAAGCGCAAGGCCATGAAAGGCGACCCCAGCATGAAGCCGGAGGTCGAGGCGGCCGAGGCTGCGCTGGCCATTCTGGAGACCGGCACCCCGCTGTATCGCAGCGATCTTTCCGAAGAACATTCCGCCGAACTCAAGCCATGGTTCCTGCTGACCAACAAGCCGGTGCTGGCGGTTGTCAACCTCGACGAAGAGCAGCTCAACGATATCGAAACGGTGATCAAGCCAGTTCAGGAAGAACTGGGTGACCTGGCGCCGGTGTTTGGCGCCTGCATCCAGCTCGAAGCCGAGGCGGCCCAGCTCGACGCCGAAGACCGGGCCGAAATGCTCGACGGTTTTGGTCTTGGCGAGGGGGCGATCGTGAGCTTCATTCAGGCGGCGTATCACACCCTCGGACTGCGAACCTTCCTCACCACCGGTGAGCAGGAGAGTCGGGCTTGGACTTACCGAGTGGGTTCGTTCGCTCCTGAATGTGCGGGGTTGATCCACAGCGACCTACAGCGAGGCTTTATCCGCGCCGAGACGATTCGCTGGGATGAGCTGCTAGAAATCGGATCCTGGGCGAAGGCCCGAGATGTCGGTAAAGTTCGACAAGAAGGCAAAGACTACGTTGTCGAGGACGGCGATGTATTGGAGATCAGATTCAACGTCTGACCGGTCGGCCGTCTCCCAAAGGGGATGCGTCGATGGCTAGGAGTCGACCCGCCGATGGGGCGGTTAAGCCTGGCTGGCTGGTGAGGGATGAGCAGGTGTTGGCCTCGCTTGAGATCGCTGATGGTCACATGGCGAAGGGCCGCGGCCTGCTCGGCCGAACCTGCCTCGACGGGGCCATGCTTATCGAAGGCCGACGATCGGTCCATAGCTTTGCCATGGCCTTCGAGCTCGACGTGGCGTTTCTCGACGCCGACCTAGCGGTGATTAGAACCTTGCGGCTCCGTCGGAATCGGCTGACCCTGCCGGTGTGGCAGGCCCGATCGATTCTTGAGGCCGAGGCCGGAGCGTTTGGGCGTTGGAACCTCGTCGTCGGCGATGTTCTGGAGATCCGCACCGGGCCAGCGAGCGACCCGGCCAATGACTGAACCAGCAGAGACCGAACGGCCAGCAGGCACGCTTTACATTGTGGGCACTCCGATTGGGAATCTGTCCGATCTCAGCCCTAGGGCGGCCGAAGTGCTGGGCTCGGTCGACGCGGTCATTTGTGAGGACACCAGACGGACCGGTCGGCTACTGGCCCATATTGGATCCAGTCGAGCCGGGTCGCAGCGGGCTGCGCTGCTGGTTGCCAACGAGCACACCGAGGTCCCTCGGATCGATGAGATCATCGAGCGGTTGGAACGAGGCGAACGTATGGCTCTGGTCACCGACGCCGGCATGCCGACGATCTCCGATCCCGGCCGCCACGTGGTGGCTGCGGTTGTCGAGCGGGGCCTAGCGATTGAAGTAGTGCCCGGCCCGACCGCAGTGTCGGCGGCCCTAGCGCTGAGCGGGCTGCCGGTCGACCGGTTCGTTTTTGAGGGTTTCCTGCCCCGCAAGGGCCGAGAACGCACCGAGCGACTGGCCGATATCGGTCGGGAGACCAGGGCCATCGTGCTCTATGAGGCCCCTCACCGGCTGCGCAAGACCCTGACCGACCTGGCGGCGACCTGTGGCGCTGAACGTCAGGTTGCGGTGGCCCGCGAGATGACAAAGCTCTATGAGGAAGTGGTGCGCACAACGCTGGCTGGCGCTGCAACCCACTTCGACGAAAACGAGCCGCGAGGAGAATTCGTTATCGTGCTGGCCGGGGCGGCCGTAGAACGAGCGATTCCCAGCGATGACGAATTGATCGTGTCCTTGCGACGCTCGATCGACACCGGGCTTTCAAAACGCGACGCGGTGACCGAGGTCGTGCGCGAAACCGGCGAACCGAAACGGAGGGTCTATGAGCTCTCAAACGGAATCTAAATCCGAACCCCAATCGGGATCCAAGTCGGTGCGAGTCGACAAGTGGCTCTGGGCGGTGCGGGTCTTCAAGACCAGAACCGCGGCTACGTCGGCCTGCACCTCCGGCCGGGTCAGAGTCAACGACGAACCGGCAAAGCCTGCGACCAAAATCGTTGTCGGCGATGTGGTGGAGGCCCGTCGGGGTGACCAACAGATCGTCTACAAGGCCACCGCGCTGATCGAGAAACGGGTCGGCGCCAAGTTGATCCCCGACTGTGTCGAAGACCTGTCGCCGGCCCGTCCAGCCAAGTCCGACCCAATACTGGCGCCACCAGGTGGTGCCAGAGACCGCGGCGAGGGCCGACCGACAAAGAAGGAACGACGCAACATCGACCGCCTACGCGGCCGGTAGAGACCCATGGAAAAAACACGTGAGGTTATCGGTTCCTGTCCGCTCGACTGCCCAGACGGCTGTTCGTGGATCGTCACCGTCGAGGATGGCGTAGCGACCAAACTGCGCGGCAACCCCGACCACCCCTTCACCAGGGGAGGGCTGTGCAAGAAGGTCAACCCCTGGCTCGACTACGCCGTCGACCCCGGCCGACTACTGCACCCGATGCGGCGGATCAAAGCAAAGGGATCCGACGAAGGACCAGAAGACGCATTTGAGCGGATCAGCTGGGACGAGGCGCTCAGCGAGATCGCCAATCGGTTCGGCAACATCATCGAGACTTCCGGCCCGGCGGCCATTTGGCCGTTCGCTGGCACCGGCAACGTCGGCTTTGTCCAGGGCGGCGCTCTGCCTGCCGGCGGGCGGCTGTGGAACCATCTCGGCGTCTCCGGTCACCAGATCAGCATCTGCTCGGTCAGCGGTCACGTCGGCCTCGGCTATTCGGTCGGCACCGCTACCGGCTTCGACCCCGAAGACATCGCCCATGCCGGAACGGTGATGATTTGGGGATCGAACACCCTCGTGGCAAACCAACACCTGTGGCCGTTTATCGAAAAGGCCCGGGCTGCCGGCGCTCCGCTGGTGGTGATCGATCCGGTCCGAACCAGAACCGCGGCCAGAGCCGACCTTCACATCGCGCCGCGGGTAGGCACCGATGGTGCACTGGCGCTTGGCCTATGCCGTTTCATCATCGAGTCCGGAGCGGTCGACCCATCGTTTGTCGCCGAGCGAACCGAAGGTTTCGAACCGTTCGCCCAGTCGGTCGAGCAGTGGACACCGGAGCGAACCGCCGAGACCTGTGGGTTAGACCTGGCCGAATTCGAGACACTGGCAGCGTTACTCACCAAGCGGTCCCCGCTGGCCATCAAGCTGGGCCAGGGTATGCAGCGGCACGCTTTCGGTGGCCAAACCGCCCGCATCATCTCCTGCCTACCAGCGCTCACCGGGGCCTTCGCCCAGCGAGGTGGAGGGTTGGTGTACTCGACCTCGGGACCGTATGCATTGAACGTGGACGCTGCGGGCGGAGTCGATCTCGGTTCCCGTCCTCGTGATTTGGCCATGACCCATCTGGCTAAGAACCTCATGACGCTCGACGATCCTCCGATTGAGGCGCTGTTTATCCATGGGGCAAACCCGGTGGTCTCCAACCCCGACACTGCGGCGGTGCGGCGGGCGCTGTCGCGGCCGGATCTTTTCACCGTCGCTGTCGAACTGTTTCACACCGAGACCACCGACTACGCCGACATCGTTTTGCCGTCGACGATGCAACACGAACACCTCGAGGTGAACGATTCTTTCTCCCACCTCTACGTGCAGTTAAACCAACCGGCGGTGGCGCCACCGGGGGAGTGTCTGGCCCACACCGAGATTTTCCGCAGACTGGCAACGGCCATGGAACTGGACGAACCGGCGCTGTATGCCAGCGATGAGGAACTGGCCGCCGCGCTGTTCGACACCCCGGCCTATGCCAGCGCAGGCATAACCCTGGAGTCGCTGCGGGAAACCGGCTGGGCTCGTTTGCCAGCAACCGAAAGCCCGTACCTGCCATTCGCCCAACGATTCCCAACTCCATCGGGCCGTTTCGAGTTCGCGTCGCCACGGGCCGAGCAGGAAAACCATGGACTGGTGCCGAGCTACACCGCACCTGCTGAAGCTGGAAACGCCTCGCGGCCCGAGTCCGGGTCCGGTCGACGGGCAGGGTATGACCTTGTCGCTGCAGCCAGCGATTGGCACGTCAACTCGGTGTTCGCAGGTACCGTCCGGACCTTGGCCCGAACAACCGAACCGACGGTGGCGGTCAACCCCGCTGATGCCGAACGCGACTCGCTCGTCGACGGCGCCCGTGTCGAAGTCGCTAACGAGCGTGGTTCGTTCAGCGCCGTGTTGGCTGTCGATGCATCGGTGAGGCCAGGCCTAGCCGTCACTACAAAAGGTTGGTGGCGGATGGGGGTAAACAACACGGTCGCCGAACGCGATTCCGACATGGGACGTGGGGCGGTTTACCACGACAACTATGTCGCTATTTCACCACTGAACCCCGCTGATCCAGCTGTCTAGGCGGCGGCGTGCGACCGGTTGGATAGGCGACGGACAACCGGTCAGATAACCAGTGAGATAACCAGTGAGATAAAACGCGAGGGTCATCGATTCGATGCAGCGCGGAGCATAAGATCTCCATTGGCAGCGGGCTTCAAGACATTTTGTAGGCGGGCGCGGGTACTGGCTTTCGAGCTGGTTCGTTCGTGGCGCGGGATCTGGGTGTTTTGAAGCCGGGATGAGGGCGGCCAGCTATGACGAAACCGAAAGGTGGACAACACATGCCTTCAATACTTGAATCGGTTACTGGCCTGCTGACCGAATCCGACTCCTTCGACAAACTCGGGCAGTTGATGGAAGGCACCGCCGATCAGGCAGGCATGGCGACCGAGCTAGCGGTCCCGGCCATAATCGGTGGACTGGCCGACCGGGCCAGCGGAACCGACGGTGTCGAAGTGGTGACCGCCATGTTGGACAACGATCACAGTTCGGTCCTGCAAGACCTCTCCCAATTTCTCAACGACGGTGTGACCGACACCGGAACCGGGATCGTTGGCGCGGTCTTTGGCCGCGAACTCGACGAGGTGGTCAGCGGACTGGCATCAGAGGCTGACATGAGCCCACCGATGATCGACAAGTTGCTGCCGATGCTGGCCCCCGTAGTCGTCGGCGTGGTTGGTGAACGGCGAAAGGATGATCAGCTAGACGGTCCAGCAGTGGCCGCACTCTTGGCAGGCGAGCGAACCACAGCAGGCGGCGATCCTGGCCGACCCGCAGATCGTAAGCCAGACGGTGATGAGTCCGACGACGAGACCGATGATGGGCAGCGCAGCGCGCTCGGTTGGCTCTGGTGGGCGATCGGGGCAGTCCTGCTAGTCCTGTTGCTTGCGTGGCTACTCTCCACCTGCAGCGGAGGCGCTGGTGCAGGCCAGACCGGAAACACCCTCGTCGAGGTCGACGAACCCGACTCCGACTCCGGCTCGGCCGGTCAGTCCGATGGAGAACTCGAAGCCGGAACCGAACCGACCGTTATCGATCTCTTTGCTAGGGAAGAGAGTGGTGAAGAGAACGTTCGGGATCGCACCGCCGCCGAAGTTCAATCTGAAGTGAACGCCGCGCTGCTCGGCTCCGGTATCAGCGGGACATTGTCGGGCGGGGTTGTCACCCTTACCGGCACCGTCGGCAGCGATCGTACGGTGAACGATGCGGTGGCCTCCGTCGAAGCGATCCAAGGCGTGGCCGTCGTCGATGACCAGGTCGAAGTAGATGTCGATGCTATTGCCGCCGCGGACGCCGACGCAGATGGCGATAGCGACGGTGGTGCCGCCCAGTCGTCGGCTCCGGAAGACGATCCCGCAAGCGAGCTCGCCGGTTCGACCCTCAACGAGTTGCTCGACCTGGAGCCGGTCACCTTCGACGTCAGTTCGGATCGCATAACCAGCGCCGGCCGGAGTGTGCTCGACGAGGCCGCGGAGTACCTGTTGGCCAACCCCACATTGTCGGTCGAGATCGGCGGACACACCGACAGCGACGGTCCAGACGAAGAAAATCTTGACCTCAGCCAACGGCGAGCCGAGTCGGTGAAACAGTATCTGGAGGACCAGGGCGTCGACGGTGACCTGTTGGAGGCCAAGGGATACGGCGAAGTCCAGCCGCTTGTGCCAAACGACAGCTCGGCGGCAAAGGCTCAGAACCGCAGAATCGAATTCACGATCCTCTGAACCCCGATTTGCTCTGCCAATTCGCTTTGACTGCCAGTTCGCTTTGACTGCCAGTTTGCTCTGAACGGTCGGGATTTCTAGGCTCTGAGGTCTTGCCCACCTACCCGCCACCGAACCAGGTGCTCAGCGCTCTCGGCATCGAGGTGGCCTGGACCGACCCCGAAACGGCATCCGGTCGCACACTGGTCGATTGGACTTTGCTCGGGCGTCAACCCGGTCCGCCCGGAGTTGGGTCGCTCATGGCGGTTGTCGACCTCGTGGCAGGCTCGCTTGCGGCCAAGTCGGTTGGCGGCGATTGGCTGGTCACCTCCGATGTCTGGATGTACGAACGGGCTCCGGTCGAGGGTGGACCGATCGAGCTGCAGGCTCGGATGCTGCGAAACGGCAAACGTTCCACCGTCGTGGCGGTCGAAGTCATAGCGGCCGGACGAGCATCGATTTCAAGCACCATCGAGTTTTCTCGAATCCGCCGGGAAGCCACCTCACTCGATACCGGTCGGCCGGGCAAGCAGGGGGAGTGGGTGCGGTTGGGTAGCGGCCCGCTGCTCGATGTTCCGCTGGAGCAGGCCTGCGGGTTCCGAATCGTCGACGCCGGCTCCGGCATCGTCGAGATCGACCGAGGCGAATTTGTGAACAACAGCATCGGCACCCTGCAGGGTGGGGTAATCGCCCTTTTGGCCGATGTGTCGGCTGCGACGCTGATCGGTCCCGATGCCCGAACGGTCGACCTTCACTTCCGGTTCCTCGACCAGACCGGGGACGGCCCAGCAAGGGCCACCGCCGAGTTGATTCGGGTCGACGATGCCGGCGCCACGGTGAAGGTAGAGATCATCGATGTCTCGACCGGGCGCCTTGTCGCCTGGGCCAACTGCCGGGTGCAGTAAGTACGCCGCTGAAATTGCCTGTCACAAATTGCCTGTCACAAATTTGGATGTCACAGGCCCTGTCTATGGTCTGACCCATGATCTTCGTCCTGCTTCTCGCCGCCCTGATTGCCATCGCTATGGGCATTGGTCTCGGTTGGTTTCTGGCCACCCGCGTCGCCACCGATGCCGCAGGCGCTGCGGCCCAGGTCTCGGCAGAGGCGGTAGAGGTGCTGCGGGTTGAGCAGGGCGAGAACCTGCGTTCAGCGGTCGACACGGTGATGTCCGTGGCCTCTTCCAAGCTCGGAGATCAGCTGGCGGCGGGCAAGATGGTACTTGAACGGGAGCGGGAGTCGGTCTCCATCCAGGTGTCCACCGTCGAATCGGAACTGCGTCGAGTCGGCGACCTGGTGGCCAGCCTGCAGAAAGAACGAGCCGAACAGTCAGGTCAGCTGTCCACCGGTCTGGAGCAGGCGATGCAGGTCACCTCCGCTCTGGCCGATACCACCAAGACCCTGCAGGAGGCTTTGGCCTCCCCGAAGTCTCGCGGTCAGTGGGGCGAGCGGATGGCTGAAGATGTGCTCAAGGCGGCGGGTTTTCTCGAGGGCACCAGCTACATAAAGCAGACCAAGATGGCAGGCGGCGGCGTGCCCGACTACACCTTCCCCCTGCCGACCGGCCACGTCGTCAACATGGATGTGAAGTTCCCGATCGACAACTACCTCCGCTGGCTCGACAGCTCAGACGATTCGGCTCGCAAGCAACTGGCGAAGTCGTTCCAGCGTGACGTGCGGGACAGGGTGAAGGAACTCTCCGACCGCGGCTACGTCGACCCGAACCTCACCGTCGATTATCTGCTGCTGTTTGTGCCGAACGAAAGTGTCTACGGCTTTCTCCACGAGCACGACTCCGACCTCATCGATTTTGCTCTGGCCCGCAAAGTAGTGCTCTGTTCGCCGACCACACTGTTCGCCGTACTGGCCGTCATTCGCCATGCGGTCGATAACTTTATGGTCGAACGCCGCAGCCACGACATTCTCGGTGCACTTGGCGAGCTGCGGGCTCAGTGGGAACGGTGGGAGGAGCCAATGGAGAAGATGAGCCGCGGCCTCGAATCGGCCCAGCGGGCCTATGACGATCTCACCGGCACCCGCAAGCGAGGCTTCGAACGGCAACTAGAAAAGCTTGAGGCATTCAGAGACGGGGGCGGCATACCCGATACCCGGCTCGAATCGAATCAGACGCTTCGCCAGGTCATCTGATATTTCTGGGTAGCCTTACCGCTTCCACTGATCGGTTCGCCCATCGCTTCTGGCGGTCGGTACTGGCCGAGAACAAAGCCCGGATTGGAGCTAGGAAGCATGTGGTTCGATAATCACTGCCATCTGACGAGCCTCAAACAGGAGCCGGAACTTGCCGTGGCAGCTGCCAGAGAAGCAGGTGTAACCCGGCTACTCACCGTCGGATGCAGCGTGGCCGATTCGATTGAAGCGATCGAGATCGCCTCTCGCTTCCCCGACGTCTGGGCCACCGCAGGCGTGCACCCCCACGATGCCAAGGATGGCATCGACGGGCTGGACGAGCTCTTGGCCGACGAAACCGTGGTCGCAGTAGGGGAGTGTGGCCTCGATTATCACTACGACAACTCCCCACGCCAGGAACAGGCCGAAAGCTTCGTCCGCCAGATCGCGCTGGCCCACAAACACGAACTGGCCCTGGTGATTCACACCAGGGAAGCGTGGGATGACACCTTCGAGATCCTCGACCGTGAAGGAATGCCGGAGCGAACGGTGTTCCACTGTTTCACCGGCGGCGCAGACGAAGCTACCGCCGCGGTTGAACGGGGTGCCTACGTGTCGCTCAGCGGGATCGTCACCTTCAAAACCGCGGAAAATCTTCGGGAAGCGGCCGCGGTCACCCCGCTCGACCGAATCCTGGTTGAGACCGATTCGCCGTACCTGGCGCCGGTGCCTCACCGAGGTAAGCCCAACCAGCCGGCCAACGTTGCGGTGGTTGGCGAGTTCCTGGCCGAGCTACTCCACCACCCTGTCGAGGAGTTCGCCGCTGCAACCACAGCGAACGCCAACACTCTGTTCGGGCTGGTCTAGGTCGGCCCTGTAGGCCACTCCATGGCGCTTTCACGAACGATGATCGGCGAGTTACTCGAACGCCACGACCTAGCCCCTAGTCGGGCGCTGGGCCAGAACTTTCTCTGCGATGGCCAGATGATCGACAAGATCGTGCGTCTGGCCGGTGTCGAGTCCGGCGATCGAGTGGTGGAGATCGGCCCCGGCCTTGGTTCGTTAACCCTGGGCCTGTGTGGGGCCGGCGCCGACGTGGTAGCCATCGAGGTCGACCGCTACCTGATCCCCGCCCTTACCGAGGTGGTGGGCCAATACGAACACCAGGGCACGCTGCGCATCCTCAACGCCGATGTCCGCGAAGTCGACTGGGACGATCTGCTCGGTGAGCGAACCGCCACCGTGGTAGCCAACCTGCCATACAACATCGCCACCCCCTTGATTCTCGATCTGCTGGTCGCCGAACCGCGGCTAAACCGCTGGCTGGTCATGGTCCAGCGTGAAGCCGGGGAACGGCTGGTGGCCGGGCCAGGCTCAAAAACCTATGGCATACCGTCGGTACTGCTGGCTTACTGGGCCGAAGCTCGAATTGTGGGCTCGGTCGGGGCCGAGCTTTTCCTGCCTCGGCCAAAGGTCGAGTCGGTTTTGGTTCGCATCGATCGCTCGCCGGAGCCGCGGGTCGATGCCGACTTTGCCGTGCTGTCGAATCTGGTTCGCACCGGATTTGGGCAGCGTCGCAAGATGCTGCGTCGCAGCCTGTCGGAGTTGGTCACCCCCGAACAGTTCGAGCAGGCCGCTATCGAACCGACCGCCAGGCCAGAGGAGCTGGCAATCGAGCAATGGGCCCGGCTTGCTACGGTGACGCGGTGACCACAGCCATCACCTTGCAAGCGCCAGCAAAGTTGACTCTTTCCCTACGGATGACCGGGCTGCGCGATGACGGTCTTCATCTGATCGAGGCCGAGATGGTCACCGTTGACCTGTGCGACACCCTGGAGGTTCTCGAGGGTGAGCCGGGCTTGACGATTGTGGGCGGTGGCGCCGACATCCCGACCGGCCCCGAGAATCTGGTCAACCGGGCCCTGGTACTGGCCGGGCGGGTAGCCACCATCACCCTGACAAAGCGCATCCCATCCCAGGCCGGTTTGGGCGGCGGGTCGTCTGATGCAGGAGCGATCTTGCGGTGGGCCGAGTTCGATGACTTGGAATACGCCGCCATGTTGGGCGCCGACGTCGCCTTCTGCACCGTCGGAGGCCGAGCCAAGGTCACCGGAATCGGTGAGATCGTTGAGCCCCTCCCGTTTGTCGAGCAGACCTACACCTTGCTTACCCCACCGGTGCCGTGCCCGACGGGCGCCATCTACCGTCGCTGGGATGAACTCGGCGGACCCCGGGGAGAAAACGATAACGATCTCGAACCGGCGGCGCTTTCGGTCTCGCCGGAACTCGCTCGCTGGCGCGACGAGTTGGGCGAAGTCAGCGGCTCGACGCCGCGCCTAGCCGGAAGCGGTTCGACCTGGTTCGTCGAAGGTGACTACCCCGGTGATGAACGCGTTGTAGCTAAGACGGTCCCGGCGGAGCAGAACCCGGCAGAGTAGAACCCGGCCGAAACCCGATTTCCGGGTCGACAAGACCTACCAGTCGCTGCGTTAGTCGAACCCGCTACCCAAACGATTTTGGGGTCGACAAACTCTTGTTCCCGCCACACGCACAGCATCGCAAACCGGAACTCGTTCGTTCAGAGACTCTGGACGAGGAGGCCGATGAGATGCTGGAGGGGCCGAGCTACTTCTTGTTCCTGCGCTGAACGCGGGTGCGCTTAAGGAGCTTGCGGTGCTTCTTCTTCCGCATACGCTTCCTGCGCTTTTTAATCAGGGATCCCATGAGGTTTCGGAGACTAGCCGATGTTCCGGGCCGCCCCACCTCATCGTCGTCGATTCTTTCTTGGATTCTTACCTGGATTCTTCCTTGGATTCTTGCATTCTGCGGTCGATGATTTATGCACCGGCTAACACGCAGCGAGCTAGCCGAAAGGCCGCTAGCGTTAGATGCTGAGCACTCGATCGCGGGTAGTTCAACTGGCAGAACACCAGACTTTGAATCTGGGGGTTGCAGGTTCGAGCCCTGCCCCGCGAACAGAACGCTAAGAAGAAGCGCAAAAACATGCGTTGAGAAATGTGGTCCAGAATTCGAACAGAATTCTTGTCAGAAATGTTCTCAGAAATTATGGAGAACTACTCATCGGTCCGGGTTTCGGCCCGAATGAGAAGTATCTCCCCCGATACTGCGAAGGTCGGCCACCGTCAGCGGTCGCCGGCCTTTGTGGTTTTTGCGGAGGTAGTAGGCTGACAAGAAGCAACAGGCAGGCGAAGTGAAACCAATCGCTTGCGCAAGGTTGGCCCCCAGGCCTTCCGTATCTACTAGAAAGTAGCTATGACCGATCGATTGACATCCGGACTATCGAACACCGGACTGGCGACACAAGGGCTTCCGGTACAGGGACTTCCCGCCTCTGTCCCGCCGATCTCCGGGCTCATCGTTGCAACCAGCGCAGGAGCGCCGATGCGCTCGGTGCGGCCAAAGCCGATTCATCTGCTTTGCGGCCGAGCCATGGCTTCCTACGTGCTCGAGACCCTGGGAGTGTCTGGGGTTCGCCAAGCCGTCGTGGTAACGGGCTCCGACGGTGGTCGGGTATCGAAACGGCTACTCGAAGATCCTCCGGCTTTCCCGGTTCGCTTCGCCGAACAGCGAGCCAACCTCGGCATCGGCGACGCGGTCCTGATGGGAGTCAACAGCTTCGACGACTTCAATGACGACGAAGATCTGGTGATTGTCCCCGCCGACCTGCCGCTACTGCGGCCATCGACGCTGAACCAATTGCTCGACGCTCACCGCTCAAGCGGCGCAGCCTGCACCGTGCTTACCGCCGACGCTGGCGACCCGATGCTGCGACCCGCTCCCAACTGGACGTTGGCCGACCGCATCGTTCGCGATCGTCACGGCCGAGTCGCCTCGATCGACACCGACGACTCCCGTCTGCTGCCAGACGACGATGCCGACCCCGATGAGGTCGAAGAGGTTTCGCTCGGTGTTTACTGCGTGCGACGTGGTCTGCTGGCCCCCGCGTTGCGGCGGAGCGCCGCCGAAAGTATCGAAGGGCGGCCCAAACTGTCCGACATCGTCGAGGTGCTGACCGGCTCCGGCCACGCCTGCGAGACGGCCATGATCGACCACCCCGGCGATCTGATCCCGGTCAACGATCGCCTGCAGCTGGCTGAAGCTGAAGCTGAACTGCGACGCAGAACGAACCGGCATTGGCTGTCGATGGGCGTCACCATGGTCGACCCCGAGCGGACCTACATCGACGTCACCGTGCGGCTGGGAGTCGATATCACGATCTTCCCCGGAACGATTCTTCAGGGTGCGACCACGATCGGCAACGGTTGCGAACTCGGGCCCGACACCCGCCTCGACCGCTGTCAGGTTGGGAACAACGCCAGGATCGAAAAAACCACCGCATCGTTGGCCGCTGTCGGCGACGATTGCACCATCGGACCGTTCGCAGTTCTCGAACCTGGATCTGATATTGCTGATGGCACAACGACTGGGCCATTCTATGCTGCAGGAAACAACACATAGATCGCGGCCACAATGGCTGTGATCACCGACAGCCCGTGACCGGCTAGGGGTCACAAACCGGAGGCAACGGCATGGAAGTTGTAACCACGAAGCGACTGCATCTCTTCTCCGGTCGACATAACGAGGAGCTGACCGGGCTCATCGGGAAGAATCTCGGCGTGCCGGTCACCGACGCTGGCCTCGGCCAGTTCGCGAACGGCGAGACGCACTGCAAGTTCTCAGAATCGGTTCGGGGCTCCGATGTATTCATCGTGCAGAGCCACGGCGAACTCGACGGAAACTCGGTAAACGACGCGGTTATGGAACACCTGATCATGGTCGACACCGCCCGTCGGGCATCGGCCAAGCGCATCACCGCGGTCATGCCGTTCTACGGATACGGCCGCCAGGATCGTAAAGCCGAAGGCCGTGAGCCGATCACCGCTCGCCTCGTCGCCGATCTCTTCAAGGCTGCCGGTGCGTCCCGACTGGTCTCGGTCGACCTCCACAGCGGCCAGATCCAGGGCTTCTTCAACGGCCCCGTCGATCATCTGACCGCAATGCCGGTCCTGGTTGATCGGCTAAAGGAGTACAACCAGGATCTGGTTGTGGTTTCACCTGACGCTGGCCGTGTGAAGGTTGCTGAGCGCTACGCCCAGCAGCTGCATGCCGACCTGGCCATCGTTCACAAGCGCCGGGAAAAGGGCGTCAAGAACGTCGCCGAGGCAAAGGACATCGTCGGTGAGGTCAAGGGTCGCGATTGTGTTCTGATCGATGACATGATCGACACCGCGGGCACGATCTGCCAGGCCGCCGAACTGCTGGTCGAGCGGGGGGCACGGTCGGTTACCGCCGCTGCCACCCACGCGGTGTTCAGCGGGCCTGCTATCGATCGGCTGAAGAACTCGGTGCTTGAAAAGGTCATCGTGACCGACACTTTGCCGATGCCATCGGACAAGCAGTTCGACAAGCTCGAAGTGCTTTCGGTCTCAACCGTCATCGCCGATGCCATCCGGGCGGTCTTCGAAGACACCTCGGTCAGCCAAATCTTCGACGGCCAGAACCAGCAGTAGCCGCTTCGGCCCAACCGGGTTCTAGGAGAGAGTGGCGGCCAACCGGCCGACGGCCTCTGAAGCGTCGCCTTCGATCGGGTCGCCGTGGCCCACGAGCAGGGTGTTGTAGCTCAGCGCGGCCAGGTCTCTGATCGTTTGGCGAGATTGCGGAATGTCTTCGAAGAATCGCTCCGGACCTTCGACGACCTGGCCGCCTTCTGTGAACAGCGCATCGCCGGCCACCAGCAGCCCGGTCGTGGCGTCGAAGGCACAGACGTGGCCTGCGGTGTGGCCCGGACTGGAAACGATTTGTAGGCCGAACACGTCTTCGCCGCCGAGCAGCGGCACGATCCCGTCGTCGACGGGGGAGTCGTCGATCCCTCCCAGGTCGGCCTCTCCGGCGTAAACCTTGGCACTTGTCGCCGACTGCATGACCTCGGCCAGTGAGCCGGCGTGGTCGCCGTGTTTGTGGGTCAGGATCAGATGCTCCACGTCTGAGTAGTTCAAACCCATTGATTGCAGGGTCTGGCCGATCGTTTCGGCGCTACCAGCGGATCCGGTGTCGATAATCGCCGCCGAGTTACCCCGGGCCAGCACATAGGCCGAAACGAAACCCAGGTTGGCCCGAGCCCACTGCAGTTGCTGGCCATCGGTCCCGCCCCCAGCCCCGTTTTCGGTTGAGGCTTCAGTGCGAGAGGTGGTTGTCGACGATGGGTTGTCTTCCGACGCCGTCGCTCCGGTCGATGTGGTCTGTTCGGAACCGCCGGCATTGCTGGCGGCGCTACTACAGGCGGCAACCAGCGGGCTGAAGACCGCAAGGGCCATCGTGCCACGGCCAAACTCTCCCAAAAAAGCCCGTCTCGAGCGCAGCTGGACTGCAGGCCCGTGTTGATGCTTGGCCGCGGGCTCGCGGTGATGGATATGGTCGACTGGCTTGCCTTCTGAGTCGTGAACGCCACACATGTTCGAGACGTTACTCGCCTGCCGGGGTTCGCTCCGGGTCGGCAAGCCACAGTTCATAAGTCGTTGAGATCATGCGAACAGCTGTAGCGGTGGCTGCGGCTCGGTTAGGAGATATCATTCCTAGCTGGCGTTCGGACCGTATTTCGGCCTCGACGGCAATGCTCACCGCGACCTACTGGTCGCCGGTGCCGCTAAGGCCGGCGTCAGCAGAAGTCCCAGCAGAATTCTCAGCAAATGGCCGTTGTGCGAATTCACGTCGACCTGACCTGAATTCGAACATTAGCCACACCTCGGCAAGGAACATAATCCCATGGCACAGACTGTCGTAAAAGCAACGCTCGGCCGCGATCTTGGATCACGCCCCTCCCGTCGGCTCCGCGCTGAAGGCGGGCTGCCCGGCGTCATTTACGGCCTCGGCAAGGAGCCGCAGACCGTTGCGGTTAACTATGTCGAACTGCGAACCGCTCTCAACGTGCCCACCGGCATGAACACCGTGTTCACTCTCGACATCGAGGGTGAGCAGGAAACCGTGCTGGTCCGTGCCGTACAGCGTGACGCCATCAAGCGTGTTGTAACCCACGCCGACTTCCTGCGGATCGATCCGAACCAGTCGGTCAAGGTCAAGGTGCCGATCCAGATGGTCGGCGACTCAACGAACGTCACCGAGAACGGCGGCATGATCGAGCAGCAGATGTTCGAGATCGAGGTTGAGGTTGCACCTAACTCGATCCCTGAGCTCATCGAAGCCGATCTTTCGATCATGACTCTCGAGCGTGGCATCTCCGTCGCCGACCTCAACTTCGGCGAAGGTGTCATCCCGATGGCTGCCGAAGAGATCTCGGTTGTCGCTCCGGTTATCCCACGTGCTGCCAAGGTCGACGACGAGGCCGAAGAGGGCGAAGACGGCGAAGAGATCGAAGGCGCCGAAGGCGAAGGTGCAGCCGAAGGCTCTGACGGCGGCGGCGACGACGCTGGCGAAGAGTAGGTCAAACCAATGTCAGCCTTCTCTCGCCGACTGGGAGAGCCAGGCCGAAAAGGTACGCCCGCTGATCTGTTGATCGTTGGGCTTGGAAATCCCGGAGAGCAGTTCGAAGGCACGCGCCACAATTTGGGCGCCGAGGTTGTTCAGCTGCTGGCCGACCGGGCCGAGGCTCGGCTTCGCAAGACCAAGGCCAGAGCCCTGGCCGCTGGCGTGCTCATGAACGACAAACGGGTGGTTTTGGCCTTCCCGCTGACGTTTATGAATCACTCCGGCGAAGCGGTTCGTCTCCTGGTCCGTAGCTACGGCATCCAAGAGGCCAGCCACATAGTCATCGTGCACGACGAGCTCGATCTCGACGTTGGCCGTCTACGACTCAAGGCCGGCGGCGGCCTGGCCGGTCATAACGGCCTGCGCTCCATTACTCAGCACATCGGCACAACCGAATACACCCGGCTGCGTATAGGGATCGGTCGACCGTCACCGTCTCAAGACGGCTCGGAGTTCATTCTTCGCAAGCCGGGCAAGGCCGAACGGGTCGAGTTGAATATCGCGGTTGAAGCGGCAGCCGATGCCATTGAATTGCTTACCGAGGTTGGGGTCGATGCGGCCATGGCCACGGTTAACCGCCGCACAAAGCCCGAGTAGACCACCGGAGGCACGATGAGTTCCCGTCAGGGTTCGCGACCCGAAGGCGCCGGAGGTTTTACGAACCTGGCGCGCCTGGTGGCCGACGATCCCACGCTGACCAGAATCATCGGTCGGGCTTCCAACGTATTGGCGGTGGCTGAACCGGCCAGAGCGATGGCGTTAGCTGCGCTGGCGGAAGCGTCGGAACGACGACCTCTGCTGGTTGCGGTGCCAACCACCACCGATGCCGACCGTTTGGCCAACGACCTTGGCACATTCCTCGGAACCGACGAGGTCCTGGTGTTCCCGGCATGGGAGACGCTGCCCTTCGAGCGCATCAGTCCTTCGATTGAAGCGATGGGCAACCGACTGCGGGTGCTATGGCATCTGCAGGATCCGGAGCGTTGCCCCAAGGTGATCGTGGCCTCGGTCAGAGCGTTGATCCAACGACTGGGCCCTCACGTCGAAGAGGTCGACCCGATCGTTATCGGCACCGAGGACGAGGTCGATATCCACGATCTTGTCAGCAGGCTGGTCGCCGCTGGCTACCGACGCGAAACCCAGGTTGAGCACCGGGGCGAGATCGCCGTTCGAGGTTCGATCGTCGACATCTTCCCGTCGACGGCCGAGGGCCCGTACCGCATCGACCTGTGGGGCGACGAGGTCGATCG
>JBOEHD010000093.1:0-12395 GCA_050633745.1 Acidimicrobiales bacterium | reverse complement strand
CGATTTGCTGGCCGAAGAAGCCGACCTGGCCACCAGTCTGGCCAGAACCTGGGGCGCGGTTTACGGTCAGTCGGTCGATGGCGCCAGGCCCGACGACGACACCGAGAGCGCCAACGGTGCGGAGCAGAGCCCGCAGCACGACGATTCTGGCGGTTTTCCTCAGCTCCACCTGCCGTTCGATCGTTTGCTGGCCAGAACGACGGTGCCGACGGTGACGGTGTCATCGGTGCCCGAGGGACCCGATGTTGCGATCATGACCGCGTCGGGTTGGGAGGCGCCAGGCGAAGCGCTCCAGGCCAGACTCAATCAGTTGTTGGCCGACGGGGTGCGCCTCGTCGTCACCGCCGACGGCGTTGGTTCGGCGGCTAGAACCATCGATCTGATGGCCGAGTGGGGCATCACTCCTACCGACCACGGCCACGCGGTTCCCGAAGTATTTACCCCCGGCGCCCACCTGGTTGTCGGGCCGTTGGAACGAGGCTTTGTGCTCCCCGAGGTCGGGGTTGCGGTCCTAACCGAGGCCGACCTGACCGGTAGGCGGCGGGCTCACCGCAAGGCTCGACCTCGCAAACGACAGAGCGAAGGCTTCTTCGACGACCTCAACGTCGGTAACTATGTGGTGCACCACCAGCACGGTGTCGGCAAGTTCGCAGGCATGGTCAAGCGGGCGATCGGTGGCCACGAGCGCGACTACCTGCTGCTTGAGTACCGGGGCAACGACAAGCTCTACCTGCCCTCGGACCAGATCGACCTCATCCGTCGCTTCACCGGCGGCGACACCCCGACCCTGCATCGCCTCGGCGGCACCGACTTTGCGAAGACCAAGTCGAAGGTCCGCTCCGCGGTAGCCGAGATCGCCCAGGAGTTGGTGGTGCTCTATCAGAAGCGCATCACCACCGAAGGCCACCAGTTCGCCCGGGACACCCCGTGGCAGAGCGAAGTTGAGGCAGCGTTCCCGTATGAGCTGACCCCCGATCAGGCCGAAGCGATCATCTCGGTAAAAGACGATATGGAACAGGCAACCCCGATGGACCGCCTGGTGGTTGGCGACGTTGGTTTCGGCAAGACCGAAGTAGCGCTGCGGGCGGTTTTCAAAGCGATCCAGGACGGCAAACAGGCCGCGGTGTTGGTGCCGACGACCCTGTTGGCCCAGCAGCATTATCAGACCTTCCTCGATCGCTTCTCGCCCTACCCGATCCGGGTCGAGGTCTTGAGCCGGTTCCTGACCGCCAAGCAGTCCCGCACGGTTGTTGAGGCCTCGACCGCAGGCGAAGTCGACGTGCTGATCGGCACCCACCGCATCCTGTCTGAAGACGTGCAGTTCAAGAAACTCGGTCTTGTCGTTGTCGACGAAGAGCAGCGGTTCGGCGTGTCGCACAAGGAGTCGCTGAAGCAGTTCAGTGCAGGCGTCGACGTATTGACCCTGACCGCCACGCCGATCCCTCGGACGTTGGAGATGAGCCTCACCGGTATCCGCGACCTGTCGCTGCTCAACACCCCACCGGCGGATCGCCAGCCCATCATGACCTACGTTGGCGAGTACGATCAGCGGGCCGCAGCTGAGGCCATCCGCCGGGAACTGCTGCGAGAAGGCCAGGTCTTCTTTGTTCACAACCGGGTACAGAGCATCGAGAAGGTGGCGGGCGAACTGCGTGAGCTGGTGCCTGAGGCCCGCATCGCTATCGCCCACGGTCAAATGGACGAAGGTTCGCTTGAAAAGACCGTGCTCGATTTCTGGGAAGGCGAGTACGACGTGCTCGTCTGCACCACGATCATCGAGTCGGGCATCGACATGCCAACGGTGAACACCCTGGTTGTCGACCGAGCCGAGTTGCTCGGTCTCGGGCAGCTGCACCAGCTGCGGGGGCGGGTTGGCCGATCGGGCCAGCGAGCATACGCCTACCTGTTCACCAGGCCAGACGCCGCCCTATCCGAAGACGCCTACGAGCGTCTGAAGACGATCGGCGAAGCCACCGACCTCGGCGCTGGGTTCAAAATCGCCATGCGAGACCTGGAAATCCGGGGCGCTGGCAACTTGCTGGGTACCGGCCAGTCAGGCCACATCGCCTCGGTTGGCTACGACCTGTACTGCCAGATGGTCATCGAAGCGGTGGCCGAACTCAACGGCACGCCAATCGAAGAGACCACAGACATTCAGATCGATATCCCCGTGGCCGCCAACCTGCCGGAAGACTACGTCTCGGGCGAAACGCAGCGGCTGGAGGCCTACCGCAAGCTGGCCGCGGTCACCGCTGCTGAAGAGGTTCAACAAATCAGAACCGAATGGCAGGACCGTTACGGCCCCATTCCTGAAGTCGCCGAACGGCTGCTTGAGGTGGCCAGCATTCGAGCCCACTGTTCGCGGGTTGGGGTCACCGAACTGGTGGTCATCGGCGGACCGGGATTCGGCGGACCGGAGTACATCGCAAAGCTCGGGCCGGTCAGGTTAAAGGTCAGCGAAGAGGTTCGGTTCGCTCGGCTCTTCGCCAACGGCCTGTGGAAGCCAAACGAATATGAAGACGGCGGGCAGCTGCAAGTTGGGATCATGAAAAAGAAGAACCTGGTTGCCGACCTGGTGCTGTTCTTCGAAACGATGTTCCCAGAAGAGACCGCTGGTGAGTCCACCAAGGGTCGCAAGTTGATCGATTCAAGAGGCTGACAAACAAACCATGAGGGCGAACATGAACATGAGAAAACTGACGTCACTATTGATGGCGGGGGTTACCCCGGGCCGGAAACCGGTCTCGCTGGATCGTTGGAATCGGGCCCTGGTGACCGGGGCCTCTTCCGGTATCGGGAACTCCTTCGCCCGGCTGCTGGCGGCCAACGGCAGCGACCTGATCGTGGTGGCCCGCGACGAAGCGAGGCTCAGGGCCCTGGCCGCCGAGCTCGAGTCGAAAGACAACATCTCGGTTGAGGTGTTGGTCGCCGACCTTTCCGATCGCTCGCAGCTGGCCGAGGTTGCCCACAGACTGCAGTCTGTGACCTCGCCAGTCGACCTGCTGATAAACAACGCTGGCTTCGGCTTCTCCGGAGACTTCGTCGAGCTCGACCCGTTCTTGGAAACATCGGTGGTCGATGTCAACGTCGGAGCGATGCACCGGCTGGCCCATGCCGCAGGCACCGCCATGTCGGCCCGAGGTCACGGTGGCATCATCAACGTGTCGTCCGTCGCCGGGTTTGGGCCATCACCAAAAGCGGCGACCTACGCCGCAACCAAAGCCTTCGTCACCAGCTTCAGCGAGTCGTTACACATGGAGCTCGGCCCACTCGGGGTTGTCGTCAGCTGCCTCTGCCCCGGGTTGACCAAGACCGAGTTCCAGGAGCGCGCCAACTTCGACGTTCCGTCGGTGCCAGCGGCGCTTTGGCAGTCGCCCGATGTCGTCGCCGAGGCTGGGCTGCGTGGTCTTGCCAAGGGGAAAGCCGTCGTTGTCCCCGGTGCGCAGAACAAAGCGCTGCAGGCAGCGATGAAGGCCTCACCGGCAGCGCTGGTCCGACGGGCCAGTAAAAAGATGGCCGACAGCGTCAAGTAAAGAGTCGGGTAAAGGCCGAGGTGAGGGAATCGTCTGGCCGCTGAGCTTTCGATGACCGCTGAACTTTCGATTTACCTCCGGCGTCGGCCATAGTTGAGACCACCGACCAGGGAGGTCTCATCGTGTCAACTACGAATAAGTCGTCAGAACAGGCGGTTCATCTTGCAGGAGCGCCTATCGACTGGGGCGTGATGGTCGATGACCTCAATCGTCTGCTCCGGCTCCGAACCACGCCGATCGGGATGAAGCTCTTTACCTCCAAGGAGGAGATGGAAGCGGTGCCGAAGATTCGGCGACCGCGCGACATCCACACCACCGATCAGATTGTCGGGATGGCCTCCCGGCTGAACTGGACCGTCGGCATTACGAACGACGACCTCGTCGGCGCTCAGTGCGGGGCGGTCATCGGCCTGCACCCGCAGGACGACAAGTGGCTCTCAGGCGAGCACATGGCAGGTGTGTGGTTTGAGGATGTTGAGGGTTCCTCTGAGCATCAGCACGCCATGCATACGGTGCCATACGGGACCTACGAAGCAATGGCGGTCTCGCCGCTGGTCACCGGCAGGCTCGACCCGCCCGACATCTGTTTGATCTACGCC
The DNA here is from genome assembly GCA_050633745.1 of Acidimicrobiales bacterium. Classification (GTDB taxonomy): domain Bacteria; phylum Actinomycetota; class Acidimicrobiia; order Acidimicrobiales; family SZUA-35; genus JAHELU01. The sequence goes on along the minus strand of JBOEHD010000093.1, from coordinate 8,263 downwards.
ACCCCGGCCCAGATGATCCTGCTGATCAACGGTCTGCAGTGGTCTGGCTACAAGAACTTCGAGTGGGGTTGCGTCGGAGAGTCTGCCTGCGCCGATTCATGGGGTCGGGCGCTGAGCCTCAGGGAGCCCAGCGTTTCCATTCCCTGCTTCGCCGAGCGACGTTACGGCGGCGTTCAGGATGATGAGCTGCTGATGGCCACCCCGCCGGAGTTCCTGCCGAAGGCCATCGCCGGGCTGGAGGCGCTGTCCAAGAACGGATTGCGCTACCCGATCCCGCCATACGGCATCCAGACCGACGCCAAGGCTGGCCTCGGAGCGTCCTACTGAAAAAAGAAGCGTGGCCCGATCACCACCAAGACCGGGCCACGCAGGCATCCCCCGAGGGGGAGCCAGGTAGCTGAGCAACGATGTTGCTGAGCTCCTCTGAAGACCATTGTGGCGCATGGCCGATAGGCCCCTCGGGTAAAACCGGTGGGTAGTCTTCTTCATCTGTGCTGAACGAGCAAAACGACAAGACGCAGACCGGGGAAACGCCGCTAATCGAGGCGGTTCTATTCGACATGGGTGGGGTTCTGATCGAACTCGGACCTCTCGATGAGCTGTTGGGCTTCGAACCGGGCTCCGGGGAGGATTTCTGGCCCCGATGGCTACGTAGTTCGGCGGTCAGGGCCCTGGAAACCGGCAAGTGTGAGGTCGACCACTTCGCGGTTGAGTTGGTCCGAGAGCTGGAACTGTCGCTCACTCCGGCCGACGTGGTGGAGCGGTTCACGGCATTTCCCCGTGGCTTGTACCCCGGCGCGGTGGCCATGGTCGACTCGCTGTCCGACACTGTGGTGACCGGACTGCTCAGCAACACCAACCAACTGCACTGGGAACATCAGCAGGACAACGAGATCGTGCGCGCCATGTTCGACCATGAGTACGTCTCGTATCGCCTAGGCCTACTCAAGCCAGACCGAGAGATCTTCGATCACGTTGTCGCCGACCTCGCGGTGCCAGCAGAGCAGGTTCTGTTTATCGACGACAATCAGATCAACGTCGATGGTGCGATAGCCGCCGGGCTCCAAGCCAAGGTGGCTAAGGGACCCGAAGAAGCGAGCGCGGTGCTGACCGCTCTAGGACTCGTTAAGACTCAGTAGGGCAGTGTTCTTTCTGGTTGCCCAGTGCTAGTTCTGGCTGACGCTTTCGAACACGAAGGTTCGTCGGCCGAGGGCCACCGTGTCGCCGGAGTTGAGTTCTACCGGATGGCCGGGAGCTAGTTGGTTCCAGCGGGAGAACGATTGGTCCCAGATGTATGTGCCGTTAGTCGATTCAAGATCGAGAAGTTGCACACCCCAGTCGACCAGCCGCAGCTCGGCATGGGTCCGCGACAGTGTCTCGTTGTTGTCGTGCAGGATCAGCAGTTCGGCGCCCGAGTCGGTTGGGGCTACCGGTTCTCGACCGATTAGATACGGCCTGTCGAGTCCAAACGTTGAGCCGTCGTCGAAGACGATGAAGCCAAGGGTTGGCCGCGGGCCCTTCACCAGATTGTGTGTCAGGTGAAGCATCGACAGCCCGCACACCATGCAGTAGGCCGTGCCGGGGTTGTTGAAGTGCTGGCGTTGACAAAGAATGCCCTGAACCTCGACTCGGCCGGCATCTAAATCGACCCGACTCAGTTCGCCGGTCTTCGGGACGTCGGCCAGCGGGAGGGGACTCCCCGGGGCGGACGGAGCTGCATCGACCAGAACGACCGACCGGAACGGCACCGAGATCGGTGTCGGGTCGAGCGCCGGCTTGGCCCGCTCCGCCTGAGGCACAGGCGGAGCAGCATCAGCGAGGCTCGGCTGTTCGGAGCCGGCCACATCGTTTTCGTCGGCCGCTGGGGTTTTGGAGACCGGGACTTCGTCGGCGGCCTCTGGCGGGGCGAGTCCGACTATGTCATCAAGCGCCGGGTCATCANNGCGCCGGGTCATCAAGCGCCGGTTCGGAAGGCGCTGACTCGGCAGGAGTTTCTTCGACCGGGGCCGGAAAGATGGGCTCTGCTTTGGCAGGCTCTGCCTTTACTGGCGCGGCGAAAATCGGCTCTGCATCGGGGTGAACCGCAGCGGGACTCTCGGCCGCAGGCTCGGGAGTCGGGGCCTTGGCCGCTGGGGCTGCGACGGGCTTTGCCGCCGGCGGTTGGCGGTCGGCTGGTCGGGCCGGAGGTATCGGTGAGGGCGACGGCGATGGTGGGATTGGTGCAGCCGACTTGGATCCGCTTGGAGCCGGGGGAGTGGCAACCGCAACGGTTACCAAGGTCAGTCCGGCTCCGGGAGCGATTCCTCGTCGAAGGTCGTATGGAGCCACCGGCTCAGCGGCCTTTGAAAGGTTGGTGGCTCGGATCGTCAGCCGATGAGCGGAAATCGGTATCTGTTGGCGAACACCGCCGTTAGAACCGTTCAAAACCTGCTGGCCATCGACCAGAACTTCGACTGGGCCGTAAGCCATCGCCAACGGACCACCGGTGGCCTCGACCAGCATGGCAACAGACTGCAGTTTGTCTTCGGCCAACAACGCGTTGATAGCGGTGACCAACTGGGGAGACGTCGGCGCAGGTCCGAGGTCGTGAAACATTTTGTCGACGGTGGCGTCGTGAGTCGAGTCGCTCGGGATTACCAACGCGATGTCGGTCCATCGGGCAACTACTCCGAGGCCTCGATGGATTTGGCCGGCTCGTAGGTCTAGGTCGGTCATCGTGCTGGCTTCTCCGATTGGTGTTTTACCTCTTCGAAGATCTTGTCCGCCACTTCGTGGGCCGTGGCCGGCCGGTCTGCAGGGTCGGCGGCCACGGTCGCCTCGATGATCTTTCGTTCGCCGTTTCTTAGCGCATCGCCAAGGGTCGGCCGCTCATTCAGAATGTGACGCAGCGCCGCTACCAGCGATTCTGTTGGCAGGTCTGGGTACAGCGGCAGACCGGTGAGCGCCTTATGGAGCGTGGCGCCGATAGCCCAGATATCGCTGGCCCGAGAGGCTTGTTGGCCCTGGATGAGCTCCGGAGGGAGGTACTCGATGGTGCTGACTTTGCTTGCTCCGCTAATCGTCTGGCCCGGGCTGAGGAGCTGCGACAACCCAACATCTCCCAGCTTCGCTCCGGCCTCCGACATTAAAATGTTGCCGGGGCGCACCGACCGGTGGGGAATGCCCACCTCATGAAGGGCGTGAGCACCGAGACAAGCCTCGGCTAGCGACTGCAACACGTCGACTCTGGCCAGCGGTCGAGCAGGCTGGGCCAGCGAGCCCGCTTCCAGATATTCGCCGGCCATATACAACAGGCTGCCCTGCTGCCCGACGTCGTAAAGCTTGACCAGATGGGGTGAATCGATGGCCGCATAGACCCTGAGGTATTCGGTCAGCCGAGAAAAGTCGTCGTCGGAAGCGGCGTGGTTGACCGTCTTGAGGGCGACGACCGACGCTTCGAGACCTAAGCGGGTCGGTGTTCTGGCCAACCAGAACTGTCCCTGGCTGCCCTCACCCAGCTGCTGGATGATTTCGTAGTCGGCGATTTGCTGCATGGTGTCCTTGACAGATATTTCAAGACTCGGCAGATATTCAAGGCTCCCGGGGCATCAACAGACTGCGCCGTTGAAGCTTCACGAGTTCGTCTAAAGAGGCGGGGTGTGCCTTCGAGAGTCCTGGCAACCTGGAGGTGGTGGATGCAAAACCCTAGCGGCTCCACAAGACCACAAATCCTAGTTGCTATTCGGCTCAGTGTTGTACAACGCATGGTTTTGAGTCGGTGCCTAACGGGTCCCGAAACTACCTCCGAGGCTGTGTACGGGCCTGTAACAGGGATGTACCGATGGTCGCGTTCCGAGGGTGTCAGCTGAAAACAGGTGATAGCTTCAGAATCCAAGACAATAGTAAAGAAGGTATTGCAGTGGGCTTATTCGATTTTGTAAGAGAAGCTGGGGCGAAGGTCGGCATCGGCGAGAGCAAGGCCGACAAGGCAGCAGCCAAGGCCACAGCGGCATCAGCTGAGCGGGCAGCCGAGATGGCCAAGCGCGTCTCGGAGCGCAAGGCTCGGGTCGCCAAGGCTCAAAAGGCTGAAGAGACCAAGAAGCTGGCAGCCGACACCAAGGCCAAAGGCCTAGAGACCTACATCGGTAGCTTGGGCTTCGAGGTCGAGAATCTCGACATCCGCTACAGCGATGGTCTCGCCACCGTCTCTGGCAAGGTAAAAGATCAGCAGACCCGTGAGCGCATCATCTTGGCCATCGGCAACGTTGAGGACGTCGGTCAGGTCTCCGACGACATTGAGGTCACCGACGGCTCGGAAGAGTCAGACATGCACGTCGTGCAGTCCGGTGACACCCTGAGTGGCATCGCCAAGAAGTTCTACGGCAATGCAGGCAAGTACCCGGTGATCTTCGAGGCCAACCGCCCGATGCTCACCGACCCAGACCTGATCTACCCAGGCCAGGTTCTGCGTATCCCCGCAGAGGCGTAAACAATTGGCCATGGCCGGCGCTTGCGTCGGTTAGCGGCTGACAATATGTATGACGAGTGCCGAGCGATCTTGCTCGGCACTCGTCGCATCTGCCGAACCTACCGGTATGGAGCCAAAGCCTCGATCAACCGGGTCCCGGCCTGTTCCAGCAGCTCGTCCTGTTTGGCGAAACAGAAACGCACCAGCGGCTTGCCGTCGTCGCCATCTTGATAGAACACTGCGCTGGGCACGGCGACCACGCCCGCTAATTCCGGGAGTTTCAGGCAGAAGTCGATGCCGTCATCAAACCCGAGTGACGAGATATCGGCGGTGACGAAGTAGGTGCCCTCGGGCACGATCACCTCAAAGCCGGCTTCCCGCAGCATGGGGCACAGCAGGTCGCGCTTGTGCTGCAGCGTCGAAACAAAGTTCTCAAAGTAGTCATCGCCGAGCCGGAGCCCAACGGCGATCGCTGGCTGGAACGGAGCGCCGCTAACAAAGGTGAGAAACTGTTTCGCCGAGCGCACCGCGGCCACGATCTCCGCCGGACCGGTAGCCCAACCGACCTTCCAGCCGGTGAACGAGAAGGTCTTACCGCCCGATGAGACGGTCAGCGTACGTTCGGCCATGCCCGGATAGGTGGACAGCAGCCGATGGCTGGCACCGTCGAACACCAGATGTTCATAGACCTCGTCGGTCACCGCCAACACGTCATGTTCGACACACAGCTCGGCGATGAAGCTGAGCTCGTCGTCGGTGAAGACCTTGCCGGTCGGATTATGGGGCGTGTTCAGCAAGATCAGCCGGGTCTTAGCGCTGAACGCCTTCGCCAACTCGTCTCTGTCAAAGGTAAACGAGCCGCCTGCTGCTTGGTTTGCTGGCGGGTGCAGCAAAACACCCTTCATGACCGCTCCGGCCATAGCGATGCCTGCGGCGTAGGAGTCGTAGGTGGGATCGAAAACGACGACCTCATCACCGATCTCACAGAGGGCGAGCAGGGCCGCGGCTAGCGCCTCGGTCGCCCCGGTGGTCACGAGAATCTCGGTCGCGGGGTCGAGATCGACGCCCCAGAACCGCTGCTGATGCTCAGCGATAGCCAAACGCAACTCCTCGATGCCGGGGCCGGGAGGGTACTGATTGTGTCCAGAAGCGATGGCTGCAGCTGCAGCATCGCTTACAGCGATCGGACCGTCGGTATCGGGAAAGCCCTGCCCGAGATTGAGGGCGCCGGTCTTGGTGGCCAACGCAGACATCTCGGCGAAAATCGATGTTCCGAATCCTTGGAGACGTGAGTTGAGGTATGGAGCTCGAACCATTCCGACAAGGTACTGCTTGCGCGTCTATGTCAACCCGCCCGGCGATTGTGGGCGATCCATGACCGCCCATGAGTCGCTCGGGACGCGGCGTTTGCTGGCTCCCAGAAACTCCCTCTCCCAGCTGCGTGAGCTGGCGCCAGCCGGGCTACGGTGTTGTTGTAATCGAAGTAATAAAGGGGTGGGTCAACAAGAGGTTGGCCTCAAAAATATTGGGGCGGTACTAGACCCCCCGACTCGAATTAATAGGGGATCACGTGACAGACACAGTTGATCACATCGATGAAAGCATGCTTGATCACGTAGTGATCCGCTTCGCCGGTGACTCCGGAGACGGCATGCAGCTGACCGGAGATCGATTTACATCAGCCAGTGCGTTGGCCGGAAACGACCTTGCCACCCTGCCGGAGTTTCCGGCTGAGATCAGGGCCCCTCAGGGGACTCTGGCCGGGGTATCGGCATTCCAGGTTCACATTTCCGACCACGACATCCACACTCCGGGCGATGCGCCCGACGTGTTGGTGGCCATGAACCCGGCGGCGCTGAAGAGCGACCTCAGCCGGCTTCGTTCCGGCGGCACCCTCATATTGAACGATGATGCGTTCGATGAGCGGAACCTCGAAAAGGCCGGCTACGACAAAGATCCCCGGGAAGACGGCTCGCTCGACGACTATGTCGTCCACCGAGTGGCGATGACCCAGCTGACGCTGGACGCCACCGCTGAGATCGACGTGAAGAAGCGCGACGCCGAGCGTTCGAAGAACTTCTTCGCCCTCGGTCTGATCACGTGGATGTACTCCCGCCCAACCGAGCCCACGCTCGAATGGATCAAGGACAAGTTCGGCAAGCTCGAAGCCGTGGTGGCATCTAACACCGCAGCCTTCAAAGCCGGCCACGCCTTCGGCGAGACCGCCGAGATGTTCGGCTCGCCGTTCAAAATCGCTGCCGCTCCGCAGCGTCCGGGCCTCTACACCAACATCACCGGCAACGTTGCTACGGCGTGGGGCATGGTGGCCGCAGGCCAGCTGGCCAAGCTGCCGGTCTTCCTCGGCAGCTACCCGATCACCCCTGCATCGGACATTCTCCACGAGCTGAGCACGCTCAAGAACTTCGGCGTGCGCACGTTCCAGGCCGAAGACGAGATCGCAGGCGTCGGTGCTGCGCTCGGAGCTGCCTTCGGTGGCAGCCTGGCCTACACCACAACCTCTGGCCCCGGTGTCGCCCTCAAGGGTGAGACGATCGGCTTGGCCATCAGCATCGAGCTGCCGATGGTCATCATCGACGTCCAGCGAGGCGGGCCATCCACCGGCCTACCAACCAAGACCGAAGCCAGCGACCTGATGATGGCCATGTATGGCCGTCACGGTGAGTCCCCGCTGCCGATCGTGGCCGCCTCAACCCCGGCCGACTGCTTCTTCGCCGCCATCGAGGCATCCAGACTGGCCATCAAGTACCGCACACCGGTAATTCTGCTGACCGACGGCTACCTGGCGAACGGCTCGGAGCCATGGTTGCTCCCCGACGTCGACTCGTTGCCCGATATCAGCGTTTCGTTTGCCACCGAGCCGAACGCAGTCGATGCCAACGGCCAGCCTCAGTTCCTGCCATACAAGCGTGATGAGGAAACCCTGGCTCGCCCATGGGCCATCCCCGGTACGCCGGGGCTTGAGCACCGCGTTGGTGGTATCGAGAAAGAAAACGAGACCGGCAACGTCAACTACGACCCCTCGAACCACGCGCTGATGACCGATCTACGCCAGGCCAAGATCGAAGGCATAGCCAAGGACATCCCGCTGATCGAGGTCGACGGATCCGGAGATGCCGATGTGCTGCTGGTTGGCTGGGGCTCAACCCGAGGGGCCATCACCTCGGCCGCCGACCGGCTGCGAGCCGATGGCATTTCGGTTGATACCGCCCATCTGACTCACCTCCACCCGTTCGCTTCGAACCTTGGAGAGGTGCTTTCCAATCGCAAGAATGTGTTTGTCCCAGAGCTGAACAAGGGTCAGCTCGTCAAGTTGTTGCGTGCCGAGTTCCTGGTCGACGCTAAGCCGATCAACAAGGTGGAGGGCACCCCCTTCACCGCCGGAGAACTTGTCGACGCTATTCGAGAAGGGTTGAAGTAAATGACCGACGTTCAACTGGATCCCACAAAGCGCAACTATTGGACCTCCGACCAAGATGTCCGCTGGTGCCCAGGTTGCGGTGACTACGGCATCTTGGCCGCAATGCAGTTCCTTCACACCGAGCTTGAGGTCAAGCGCGAAGAGTCGGTGTTTATCTCCGGCATCGGCTGTGCCGCTCGGTTCCCCTACTACATGTCGACCTACGGCATGCACACGATCCACGGTCGCTCACCAGCGATCGCTACCGGTCTGGCGATGTCTCGCCCCGACCTCGATATCTGGGTCGTTGGCGGCGACGGCGACATGCTGTCGATCGGTGGTAACCACCTGATTCACGCCCTGCGTCGCAACATCGACATGACGATCCTGTTGTTCAA
>JBOEHD010000092.1:0-12633 GCA_050633745.1 Acidimicrobiales bacterium | reverse complement strand
CGACGCCGGACGCATCGACTTCCTGGGGCGCTGGGCGCCCGACTCGTACTGTCACTATCACCGACATCTCGGCACCACCATGGCAGTGGTGATCGCCGGAGAGCAGCATCTTTCTGAGACGACAGAGTTTGAGACCGTCACGAAGGTTCGATCGGTTGGTTTCAAGGGCCAGGTGCCCGATGGCGAACAACACATGGAACGGGCAGGCGCCGACGGCCTCACCATGCTGTTCAGCGTTTATTGCCCCGATGGTCGGCTCTTCGAAGTCCTCGACCAGGACGGCAACGTGCTCGCTGCGGCCACCATCGCCGAATTCCTCGACCAGACCATGGCCGCGGCCGGTTAGCCCCTAGAACCGATCGCCATGATCTGACCGATGTGGGACTTCGCAAGGTCAATGTGGGGGTACTCCGGCGGCACTTCGGAGTAGAACGACGAAAGATCGGTGCCAGCAAGCACGATGGCCTGAGCGCCGAGAGCCATGGCATTCTCAGCGAAGCCGGCGAGTGACTCGACCTCGGGTTTGGTGTTTCGTTTTCCGGTGAGCGCGATGTCGTTGTACAGGTTATGCACTGATTCGAGTGCAGTTGGCCCCAGTGGCACAGCGGTCTTGGCGTCCACAGCTTCATTGATGTTGCTTTCCATCACTGCGCGATTGCCGAAGACGGCAACTCGCTCGAAGCCAGCAGCAGCGATCGCGTCAGCTGCGGCATCGAGTGCGTTTAGGACCGGTCCATCGGCAACCTCAGTGATCTCATCGATCGCGATGTGCGGCGCAATCGCGCTTACCGCTACGACGTCGGCACCTGCGCCAAAGAGTTGGTTTGCTAGTCCACCGAGGTACGTTCCAAGACCGACTCGGTCCAGTCTAGCTATGTGATCGAGGACCGCCTTGACGTCGGCATGGCGCATGGTCAGGTCGAGGGTCTCGCCAGCCGCCTCGTACTGTTCGGCAAGTTGTTCGTAGTAGAAGATGCCAGCTCGTGTTGCAAGCCCTCCTATCAGTCCAATGTGCGGCGTAGTCATATCTGGACAGTATCAGACCAGTGATCCGAAAGGAGATGCTCTCAACACCAACTCGACTGGCTAGGTCGGATTGGGTGAATTGATGTAACGGTTGATCGCCGCGGTCCAACGTCGTTGCATGGTTGCAGGTGTAGAGCCGAGGGTGCCAGAGCGATCCTGGTGATGGAGTCCCACGAGTAGTGCGATGAGTCCGACAGCAGTGTCTGTGACCTGTTGAGAGCGGCGTTCCGCTTTGATGAGTACTGAGACTTCGGTGGTGAACAGTCGCAGGATCTCGGCTGCGACGGCAAGGTCGGCGGCGTCGGGGGAGAAGTCGTTGAACGGGCGCGAGTACATGAGGGCGATCAAATGCGGATTGCCACTACTGAAGTCTCTATGGGCCCGGCACAGCGCCAGCACGCGTGCTTTCGGGTCGGCGGGCAGCTGGGTTTCGTGGAGAGCGTCACGAAGTGTTCCGAAGCCGGCCAGCGCGGCGGCGTCAATGAGGCCTAGCTTGCTGCCGAACAGTTCATGGAGCGCGGCCTGGCTGGAGGCACACGCCGAAGCCACGGCGCGAGTTGTGACCGCCTCCAGGCCGCTCGATTCCAACAGTTTGAGCGTCTCGTCGATGAATCGATCACGTAGTTCCGGTGTTCGTTGACGAGGTCGACCCACTGTCACATGATAGCCCATGCTAGTTTCGGATCAGTGATCTGATACTGTTATGGGATGTCGACAGCTGCGCAAGATGAGGCAATTCAGAAATTCGTTGAGTCGATGCCATCGACGAGCCATCTGGGCATCGAGATCTTGGAGCTTGGCGGCGGCCAGGCCCGCTTGCGAATGCGCAACCGACCGGAGCTGACCTTCAATGGCGCCGTCGTGCAGGGCGGGATCGTCGCCACGCTTGCCGACTATGCGGCCGTCGCAGCATGCGGGACTTTGCTCGACGAAGGATGGCTCATGGCGACTACCGGTGCCGAAACCCACAATCTTGCGGCGGCCGACGGATCGGAGCTTATAGCTGCGGCCCAGGTGTTAAAGCCTGGGCGGCGTCTTGCGGTCGCACGGGCCGATGTGTTCAACGACTCCCTCGACGGCGTGTGTTGCTTAACCGGTCTGTTCACCGCGACCGGGGTGGCCGTCGCCGCCTAATAGGAAGGTATGGTCTATAGATGACTCGCAGCGCACGCCACGTCAATCTCGCTTCCCGCCCCAACGGAGCACCAGCCCCCGAGAACTTCGAGGTGGTCGAAGCTGAGGTGCCCGCTGCGCAGGATGGCGAGATCGTCGTCGCTAACCGCTTCATGTCGGTCGATCCCTACATGCGGGGTCGGATGAACGACGTGAAGTCGTATGTGCCACCGTTCCAAATCGGTCAGCCTCTCGAAGGTGGCGCTGTCGGCGAAGTAATCGAATCGAACTCACCCGACATCGCCGTCGGCGACCACGTCGTCCACGGTCTCGGCTGGCGTGAAATCGCCGTTCTGCCTGCATCGCATGCTCAGCCAGCTGCCAACGTCGAAGGTGTATCGCTCTCCGCCAACCTCGGAGTGCTCGGCATGCCTGGCATGACCGCCTACGTCGGGCTGCTCGATGTCGCCTCTTTCGTCGAAGGCGACGCGGTGTTCGTGTCTGGCGCAGCCGGTGCCGTCGGTTCACTGGTCGGCCAGCTGGCGAAGCTGAAAGGCGCCTCGCTTGTCGTCGGCTCCGCCGGTTCTGATGAAAAGATTGCCTGGCTCACCGAAGAGCTCGGCTACGACACGGCCTTCAACTACAAGTCTGGCCCGGTTGCAAAGCAACTATTCGCCGCCGCTCCCGACGGCATCGATGTGTATTTCGACAATGTCGGTGGCGACCACCTGGAAGCGGCGCTGCATGCGCTCAAGGTGCACGGCAGGGTGGCGCTTTGTGGTGCGATCTCGATGTACAACAACACCGAGCCAGCGCCTGGGCCAAACAATCTGACGCTCGCGATAGGCAAGCGCCTCAATATGCGCGGCTTCATCGTCAGCGATCACGCCAGCATGCGCGAAGACTTCGTCCGTGAGGTCGGTGGATGGCTTGCCGATGGCACCATCAAGGCCGAGGAGACCGTCATGCAGGGCATCGAGAGCGCAGGCGAGGCATTCATCGGACTATTGGCCGGGGTCAACACCGGCAAGATGGTCGTCGAACTCTAAGTTCGAGCGGGCCTGTTTGGTTACCATGATGTGGCGGCCCACTACAGGCCGCCACGGTAGCCAGTAGCCAAGTAACCGGTAACCAGTCTCACCGAACGAGCAGCGATAGCGCGTACATTGCTGCGCTGGCCGTCGAGGCCAGTCCCCGCAGGGTGTTATCGAGAGTCCAGGTTCGAACGTATCGTTCCCAGTAGGCCGCACCGGCTGAGCTTTCCGCGTCCACGGTGTCGAGCTTGTTGTTCTTCGGGACGTTCCTCGTCATGGTGATAGCGAACGAAGCGGCCGAGAGAGCAACCGCTACGGCGACGAGGTTGGTTTCGCTCTGGCTGAAGCTGTCGATCTCCGCCACAAGTACCGGGACACCGGCAACGACGCCGAGTAGGAGGACGGCGATGAACGTTGGGTTCGGTGCCGCACGGTTGATGGCCTGCATGGCGCTCGCCCCTGCGGCTGCCGGTAGTGCGGATAACGCTGGTATCACAAAGTTTGAGAAGGCGAAGAACGCGCCACCTGCGACGGCAGCGGCAATCAACCCGACGAGAATCGATAGGACTTCCCACTGCGGGCTCATCGGGCTGTGTCGCTAAGGGTTTGCACCTTGTCCACGATCACCCAAAAGCCGGCGACAGTCTATGTTCATGGCCCCGGCGTCTGTGCTCGATCGTCCAGGATTTACAGTTGCACTTGCAGTTGTTCGTCATTGAGTTTTGTTATGCCGTGAGTCCGAACTAGTCGCCTTCGGAACTCTCTTATTTCCCTTAGCGGCTGGCTCCATTTTGATATTCCTGGACGTCGATGGATGTATCCGCTTAGGGTTAGGCAAGTTGTCAGCGGGGGCCGACAACACCAAATACAACAGGGGGAATTGTGAGATCCACCATCTTACGTTCGTTGATCATATTGTTTTCCTTCGGGCTCGTTGCCGCGGCATGCGGCAGTAGCGACGACGCCTCGTCTGGCGATTCCGACGCAGGTGCCGACGGAGACACAACAGCGGGACTGTCTGGCGACCCGATCGTGCTGGGAACGGTGGTCGCTCTCTCGGGGGCATCGGCCAGCACCGGGTTGCTAGCCCGGCAGGGTGCAGAGCTAGCGGTGGAGGAGATTAACGCCGCAGGTGGCGTGCTTGGCCGGCCGCTCGAACTGGCCTTCGAGGACAGCCTGGGTAGCCCAGAGGAAGCGGTCAAGGCGCTCCGCACCTATGACTCTGAAGGGGTCGACCTCACCTGGGGCTACACAACGAGTTCGAGTTGTCTTGCTGCATCGCCGATAGCCGAGGAGCTCGAGATGTTAATGCTGAGCATCTATTGCCAGACGAACAAGATGAATCACGAGGAGTTCAGCGAGAACTTCTTCCGGATGACAACAAACGTAGAGAGCATCATCCGGTCGCTTTCCAAAGCCATTCAGCAGGAAGAGCCGGGTGCTGTGGATTGGGTTTCCATCTCGCCAGACTATGAGTATGGCCACAACACCGTGGATGTATTCAACAATGAGATGGGAAGCGAAGTCGCCGATTACCAGATGCTCGATCTGACCTGGCCACCGTTCCAGTCTCCAACCTACAGCGACTACATCACCCAGCTCACCGATGATCCGGCCCAGGGCGTCTTCTCCACTCTTTTTGCTGGCGACATGCTCAACATGCTGAAGCAGCAGAAGCCGTTCGGTCTGCTCGACGACAAGATCTTCGCCACCGCAGGCATGGACATCGACGTGCTTGAGCCAATGTCGGCCAGCGGTGACTTGCCCGTGCTTTGGGACGCGCTGCCGTACTACGCCGAAGCATTTGACAACCCTGTGAATGATGCCTTCATCGAGGCCTATACCGACAAGTGGGGCCAGACGCCAACGTTCTATCCCTTCAGTGGTTACATCGCTGTCGTTACCTACGCCCAAGCGATAGAGGCGGCTGGAAGCACCGAGGTTGACGCGGTCCGCGATGCTCTAGAGGGCATCACGGTCGATTCCCCAATGGGTCCAATCACCATTCGGGCCGAGGATCATCAGGCGATCTTCGAGAACCTGGCCGTCATTAAGGTGGTACCGAATGCCGCTGGCGACAGCTATGAGGTCGAGAAGACGGTGCTGATTCCCGGGGCCGACGTCACCAGCCCACCAACCCCTGGTGTGCAGAACCCATTCGACGTGTCGACCACCGGCTGATCGGCTTGATTGGTGGAAGGTGGGTGCCGCCGTAGCGGGGCACCCACCAACCTCCTGTTTGTGGCCTGCCGTCACATCGGCCAGGCGTGACCACCACGGAAGGGTCTTGTGTCAAGAGAACAATTCGTTATCGCAGTCGTGAACGGCGTCTCCTACGGGTTTCTGCTTTTCCTCGTCGCCGCAGGACTGTCCCTCGTCTTCGGGGTGCTCGGGGTACTCAACTTCGCCCACGGCGGTTTCTTCATGATGGGCGCCTTCCTGGCCTACCAGGTTGGTGGTGCTGCGGGACTATCACCGTGGCTGTTTCTGCTCGTGGCCGTCGCCTCCGGAATAGGTGTTGCGGTCTTGGCGGCCGTCGTCGAGGTCGGCCTATTCAGGCCGATGTACGCCCGGGATCACCTCGACTGGTTGTTGATGACATTTTCACTGTCGCTGGTGGCTCAGGGAGCGGTGCGTGAAATCTGGGGCGTCAATCCGGTCACCGTGTCGTTTCCCACGGGGTGGGATGGCGCGTTCGAGATCTTCGGGGCCAAGGTGCCCCAGTACTCGTTCTTCGTCATCATCGTAGGCTTGGTCATCGTCATCGGCCTGGCGTTACTGCTATTCAAGACCCGATGGGGGCAGGTCATTCGAGCCGTAGCCGAGGACCGTTGGATGGCCCAGGCCCTCGGCATCAACGTCACCCTCGTCTTCACCGTCGTATTTGCCTTCGGCCTGTTTCTGGCTGGCATAGCCGGCGCCATGGTCGCTCCGACCCAAGCTCTGACCCAGACGCTGGGAACGGTGTTCCTGATCCAGGCCTTCGCCGTGGTCATCGTCGGTGGCCTCGACTCGATTCCCGGGGCGCTGATCGCCGCCATCCTGCTCGGCCTGCTCAACAGCTTCCTCATCGTCACCTACTCATCGTTGGCGCCATACAGCTTCTACTTCGGGCTCATCGTCGTACTCCTACTGCGACCTCAAGGCATTCTGGGCAGTAAAGAGTTGCTCAGGAGGGTCTCGTGACCGCGGTCGCTACCGAGCCGAGCGCTGCGACGAGCCGGATGCCAGCCATCGGGCGGGTGGTTGGCTCGGCAGCTGCCATCTTCGCTCTGGCCCTGATCCCGCAGCTTTCGTTCACCAAGGCCGATACGTTCTTTTGGACCGGGATCCTGATCCTCGCCATGCACGCCACGGCGACGAACCTTCTGCTCGGGTACACCGGCCTGGTTTCGTTTGGCCAGGCTGCGTTCTTCGGAGCTGGGTCGTACACCGTCGGTATGATGATGGCCAAGGGCGAGTACGCCAACATGCCGGTCAACCTGCTGCTCGGCCTTTTCTTCGGCGGGCTGATGGCCCTGCTGGTTGGGGCCATGATCGTCCGGACGTCGGGGTTGGCCTTCGCCATCCTCACCCTGGCATTCCTTCAGCTGTTCGCCACGGTGGCCTTCAAGGAGAAAACGTTCGGCGGTGAGAACGGCCTCTCGGGGATCAAGCGCGGCAGTTTCGGGCCCTTCGATCTGGTGCCGACAAACAACTTCTACTATTTCACGCTGGTGGTGCTCGTCATAGTGATGGGTCTGCTCTGGCTCATCGTCTCCTCGCCATTCGGGCTCACGTTGCGATCGATTCGCGACGACGCCGACCGGGCACAGTTCCTCGGCATTCCTGTCCGCCTCTACAAGCTCGGAGTCTTCACGATCGCTGGGCTGGTTGGTGGGTTGGCCGGAGCACTCAACGCCTACAACAATCTCTTCACCTCGGCTGAGGTCTTCAGCCTGGATAAGAGCGCCGAGCCGGTACTCATGTCGATCCTCGGCGGGACCAGCTACTTCTTTGGGCCTCTGGTCGGTGCCATAACCTACGAGTGGCTGAGCGAGTGGCTCCAGGGTCGCACCGAATCGTGGATCCTGTGGATGGGCGTCGGCCTTGTGGTCATCATCGTGGCCCTGCGCAAGGGCATCGTCGGGCTGTTCTTCGAAGTTTGGCACGCGCTCGAGAAACGTATACGGCCGGGCGTGGAGGACGGTGTCTGATGGCGACGAACGCACTTGAACTCGAAGGGGTTAGCAAGCGGTTCGCCCGGACCTCAGCCCTGAGCGAGGTCTCGATGATCGTGCCCGACGGGCAGCTCCGGGCCATCATCGGTCCGAACGGTGCCGGCAAGAGCACCCTGTTCGCCGTGGTGTCTGGGGTGCATCCACCGACGGAGGGGCGGGTGCGCTTCTATGGCAAAGACACCACGGGGGAGCGACCTGCCGCTCTGGTCAAGCAGGGTATGGCCCGGGCGTTCCAGGTGGCCCGACTGTTCCTCGACATGACGGTCTATGAAAACGTGCTGGCGTCGGTTCATGCTCGGCGGGGTAGCGCATGGCAGTTCTTCCGTACGCTCGGCTCCGACCGGGCCGCCACCGCCGAAGTCGAAGAACTGCTTGAGGAGGTTGGCATCGCAGACAAGGCCAGCGTGGTTGCATCGTCGCTCAGCCAGGGCGACAAGAAGCTGCTTGAGCTGACTATGGCTCTGGCGCTCGAACCGCGGCTGCTGCTGCTCGACGAGCCAACCGCCGGTATGTCTCCGGCGGAAACGCAGCGCACGGTCGACATCGTCGCCGATCTGCACCGGCGTCGAAACCTCACCGTGCTTCTCACCGAGCACGACATGGCCGTGGTATTCGCGCTGGCCGAGGAAGTATCGGTGTTGCACTACGGCGGGATGCTGACCACCGGCACTCCAGAGGAGGTCCGGGCCGATCCGCAAGTCATCGAGGTCTACCTGGGGGAGCCACAGTGAGTCAGGGATCAGCCAGTCGAACACCAGCGGATCCGGCCACCGGGACTGAGGCACCAGAGCTCGCCGTTCGCGGCGTGGACGCCTTCTACGGCACCAGTCATATTCTCTACGACGTCTCGCTTGAGGTACCGCCCGGTTCGGCGGTTGTGATCCTGGGGCGCAACGGCGCCGGTAAGACCACACTGTTCAAGAGCATCATGGGATTGGGGCCCAAGGTGAACGGCGAGGTCCACCTGTTCGGTGAGAACGTCACCAAAACCCCGGCTCACAAGCTGGCCCGAGAGGGCGTGGCCTACGTGCCAGACGATCGGCGGATTTACGCCAGTTTCGACGTCGTTGAGAACCTGCACCTCGGCGACTACGCCATCGGCAAACGCGACGTGACGCCGATGACCACCGAGGAGGTCTTCACCCTTTTCCCGCTGCTTGAACGGTTGGAGGATCGACGGGGTGGCCAGCTGAGCGGCGGTGAACAGCAGCTGTTAGCCATCGCTCGGGCGCTGGTCGCTCGTCCTCGCATCATGCTGCTGGACGAACCGAGCGAGGGTCTTGCTCCGGTCATCGTCAACTCACTGGTCGATGCCATCGTCGACCTGCGGGAGACGACGGGAATGACGATGCTGTTGGCCGAGCAAAATGTGCCGTTCGCAATGCGACTGGCCAGTCACATCTATGTGCTTGAGCAGGGGCGCATGGTCTGGAACGGCACCAAAGACGAGTTCGACGCCAACCCCGAGGTTAAAGATAAGCACTTGGCGATCTGAGCCTGGAGCGAGGGTTGGGGTTTGGATCTAGACGGTCACCGTCGCTAGGTTCGTCTTGGCAGCCCGCAACACAAGAGCGATGGGAGATCGGCCATGAGCACGATTCCGAAGGAATTTGATCCCGACTTCATCAAGGCCAAGTCGGCGTCGGACATGCAGATGTACCGGGCGGAACGATCATCTCAGGAACCGATGAAATCGGTGCTTGAGAATAATCCCGAGATCTACATCGTGCCGCCCCAGCGCAGCAGCAACTGGGGCAACTGGGAATTCAAGCCGGGCTCGTACTACGACACCACGACCGCGTTGAAGCACCCGTACTGGGCCGATGTCGACCTCCCGCAGCCGACCAAAGATATTGAACGTCTGCGGGCCGACATCCTGCAGTGGGGCTACGGCCTTGTCGAGGATGCGCTCTCCGAAGAGCAGGCGGCAAGAGTCCGAACCCGGGTGTTAGAGCAGGCAGAAGGGGAGCGACTGGCGGGGATCGCTCAGAAGACGCCGAGCGGTCAAAACATCAATTGCTGTGTCAACAAGGGCGAGTGTTTCGAACTCCTGATCGAGCATCATCCATCGGTGATGCAGGGTGGTGCGCTCGTCGAGCAATTGCTGGACGAAGGGCTTGGTCGAGGGTGGATCTGCACATCCCTGATCGCCGCAATGTCGCTCAAAGGTGGCGTGCCACAGGCGCTACATCAGGATCAGAGCACCGGGCTCGAGGCCCGCAACCCAATGTTGATGAACGTCGTCACCGCGGTCACCGACATGGATGAAACCAACGGCGGCACACTGGTGATTCCTGGCAGCCACCGGGCGCTCGCTGACGCGGTTCGGGAGGGCAAACCGGTAGGCAAACTGCCGCCGGCGATCAACACCGAAGCCAAGGCCGGCACCGCATTGGTTTACGACGGCCGCCTGCTTCACGGCACTGGCATCAACTACACAGACGAACCGCGAATCGCCATGCTGAACGGCCTGCACAAGCCATGGATGAGGCAGCAGGAGAACTGGATGCTATCGGTTCGGCCCGAGGTGCTTCGGCGGGCCAGCCCTAAACTCCTCCACCGCATGGGCTACCAGGCATCGACTGGAGCACAGACCAACGAGGGCCACGGCTTCGGCGCCAGAGGACTGCTAGGTGAGGCGGCCGGAGCATTGGCGGAGATTCGGCTCGCTGCCGACGAGGGGCGCTACGTCCGTGTCGGAGAACTCGGCCCCGATGCAAGCGAGGCCGACCTGCGGGCGGACTACACGCTCCGAGAGGTGGTCGCTGCGGCCCGCGGCGGAGACCAGTCGGAGCCGAAACAGGCCTTCGACCGGTTGGACTGATCGCCGGCTACCGGGCGAGACGCGGTGCATCTGCATAGCCTCGCTGTACGGTGAGCGGCCGCCACTTTAGAGTGGGGCATGGCCAACGAATCCTCGACCTTGGAGCACCGTCCGATATCGCCGCGCTTTGGCTCCGAACTGGATGGCGTCACCCTGCTCGACCTGACCGACAGCGGCGTCGAGGCGTTGAAACAGCTAGGGGCCGAACGCGGCGTGCTCGTGGCGCGCGATCAGGTGATGACCAAGGAGCAGCAAGCCGAGTTCGCCCATCGCCTTGGAGAACTTACGATGTATCCGGTGAAGGAGGACGGAGCGCTCCCAGAGCTGCTCACGATTCATGCCGACGGGAACTCCAAACACGTCGCTGGCCAGGGCTGGCACACCGATATCTCCAGCGAGGCCAAACCGCCAGCGCTCTCGATGCTTCGAATGGAGATCGTGCCCGATTCAGGGGGTGACACGCTATTTGCCGATATGCATCAGGCGTTCGAGACGCTGTCGCCGGAGATGCAGGGCTTCCTACTGCGGCTGACCGCCCGACACGATCCCACCGGTCACTACCTCTATCTCAGCGGCGAGAAGACCCTGAAGGAGCTGCCGTCGCAAGTCCACCCGGTGATCCGCACCCACCCCCTCACCGGCCGGAAAGCGCTCTACGTCAACTCGGCGTTCACCGGCAGAATTCAAGAGCTCAGCCGGGTTGAGAGCAAGTCACTTCTCGACATGCTCTATCAGCACATTACAACCGGAATCGACTTCCAGATCCGGGTCCGCTGGGAAGCCAACACGGTCGTGTTCTGGGACAATCGCTGTGTGCAACACCATGCCGCATGGGACTACTTCCCTCAGGTTCGCCACGGCTATCGGGCAACGGCCATCGGCGAAGTGCCATACCTCGAGCACTGAGCCCTTACCGAGGCGCTCGCCCGCTCGACGGGGCTTAGGGTTTGTAGACCGGGGCCAGCCAGCGCTCGGCATCTTCGAGCGGCATGCCCTTGCGGGCCGCGTAGTCTTCGAGTTGGTCCTGACCGATGCGACGTACGCCGAAGTATCGGCTGTCCGGATGGGCGAAGTACAGGCCGCTGACCGCAGCGGCAGGCATCATGGCGAACGACTCGGTAAGCGACACACCGATGCGTTCGGTGGCCTCAAGCAGCTCGAAGATGGTTCGCTTCTCTGTATGGTCTGGACACGCCGGGTAACCGGGAGCGGGGCGGATGCCCTGGTACTTTTCGCGAACCAGGTCCTCGTTTGAGAACTGTTTCTGGGAGTAGCCCCACAGCTCGGTACGAACGACCTCGTGCATATGTTCAGCGCAAGCCTCGGCGAAGCGGTCGGCCAGAGCCTTGACCATGATCGCCTGGTAGTCGTCATTCTCGGCTTCGAACGCCGAGGCCAGTTCTTCGACCTTGGTGCCGGTGGTGACGACAAAGCCGCCGATGTAGTCCTTAAGTCCGGACTCGACGGGGGCGATGAAGTCGGCCAGCGCCCAGTTCGGGCGGTCGTCGGCATGAGCTACCTGCTGACGAAGCGTGTGCAACGTTGCTAGCGACGAGGTGCAGGTGCCATCGGAGTAGACGGCGATGTCGTCCCCGACTGCGTTGGCAGGCCAGAATCCGATGACCGCCTTGGCATCGATCCATTCCTCGGCGATCATCTTGTCGAGCATTCGCTGGGCGTCGTCGAACAGCTCCCGTGCGGCCGCTCCCACCAGCTCGTCGTCGAGGATGCGAGGGTAGGTGCCGGTCAGGTCCCACGAACGGAAGAATGGCGTCCAGTCGATATAGCCGCGAAGCGTTTCGAGGCTGATGTTCTCGATCGTCTGAACCCCGTTGAAGCTGGGCTCAACCGGAGAGAACTGGGCCCAATCGATCGGGGAGCGATTCTTGCGAGCGGTTTCGATGTCGACCAGTGGCGTTTGGTTGCCACCTTCGCGAGCGACTCGGACCGTGTCGTACTGGGCTCGAATGTCGGCCTTGTAGGTGTCGGCGCTGTCGCCGAGCAGGTCGCTGACGACACCGACAGCCCGTGAGGCGTCTGGCACGTAGATCGTGCTCCCGGAATAGGAAGGCTCGATCTTGACCGCGGTGTGGACTTCGCTGGTGGTAGCGCCGCCGATCATGAGCGGGATGGTGAATCCTTCGGCCTCCATATTGGTGGCGACACGGACCATCTCGTCGAGGCTGGGGGTGATAAGCCCCGAGACGCCGATGATGTCGACCTCTTCCTCGATGGCGGTACGCAGGATCGTTTCCGGCGCAACCATCACGCCGAGGTCTATGACCTCGTAGTTGTTGCAGCCGAGCACCACTCCGACGATGTTCTTGCCGATGTCGTGCACATCGCCCTTGGCGGTGGCCAGCACGACCTTTCCGGCGGTGCGGTTCTCGCCGCCCTCCGCCTCCATGAACGGCTC
>JBOEHD010000091.1:0-53605 GCA_050633745.1 Acidimicrobiales bacterium | reverse complement strand
CAGCCTGGCGACCTCGCCGGCGATGACGACCTTGACCTCGATTTTGGCAACCTGCCGCCACTAGATATCTAGTTGTGGTTCTTGGGACGTTCTCCTGGAGTTTGGAGAGTTCCTCGAAGTTCGATGTTACAGCCGTGGGTTAGTGTTGGTGTATGTCCTTGACGAGTCTTGATGCTCGTCTGGATGGCCGAGTGGTGGCAACGGATCTAGACCGAGCTTTACAACAATTAGCCGAAGCGGATCGACTTCGAGCCAACGCCGCTGTGCTGTTGGGCGGCCTTGATGGGGCCGGACTTTCGAGGTGGTTGGGGTACGTCTCGCTAGAGCGCCTTGTTGCTCATCGAACCGGTTGCGGAAACCGGGAGGCCCGCCGGTTAACCAAGGTGGCGCAGCATCTCGATCGATTCGAAGCCACGGCCGCCGCGTTGCTGGCAGGCCGGATCGGCTGGGCTCAGGCTGAAATTCTGACCAGGGCGGCGAGCGGATTCTCGAAGGCCTATGCCAACGATGAAGCCGAACTGGTTGCCTCGGCCGAGGTCAACGAGGTCGAGCGGTTGGAACAGATCTGTCGGCTGTGGCGAGCTAGGGCCGATGCCGAAGCAGCGGTCCGCGACGCCGAGCACCGGTTCAACCGGCGAGGCGTCTGGCTGCAGTTCGCCTTCGACGGATCATGTCACGGCCGCCTGGCCCTGGATGCCGACGGGGCCGAAATCGTCGCTTCGGCACTAGAGACCAGACCCGACCCGATCACACCCTACGGCGAAGCCCGGTCAACGGCCCAACGACGAGCCGATGCGCTGGTCGAGATCTGCCAGACCCAACCGTGCGGGAGCGCGAGGTCTGACGGCACTGAAGACGACGCTCGACCGGCGGGCAGAGCCACGGTTGATGTGGTCATCGATGTCGAGACGCTGGCCGGGGCCAGCGGCTCAGTCGAACGTATCCGGGCAGAACTGGATCACGGCGGGCCAATCACCGGACCGGGGCTCTACGCGACCGACAATGCACATTCCATGGCTGCGATCGACCCTGGCGCTGGTGCGATCTACACCACATCGTTCCGAGAAGTCGGGGCGGGCCGACCACCGCAAAGAATCTCACGCTGCTTTGCCGGTTCCACCACACCCTGACCCACGAAGGAGGCTGGCAACTCAGCCGAGCCCCCGACGGCCAAATCGTCGTCAGCCGACCCTGACCACGGGCCAGCCGTGAATCTTAGGCCAAACCCCTCGCCCAACCCGGCAGCGAGGGCGCTGGCGCGCTCCACCTCGCTCCAAGTTCGAGTCCTTGGCAGGATTCCAGTCCGCGTAGGACAGCTCAGCACGCTTCTAGGCCGCGGCTTACTAAGCCAGATTGGCTACGGCGTCTTCGACCGACGAGACGTTGGAGAGCAGTTCCCAACCGGGGCGGCGGTTGCCTTCGTAGTCGGTGAAGGTGTTGTCGAGGGTTTGCATCACGCCGCTATCGACCCAGTGGCCGCTACGGGCCGGAGGATCGAGAAACACCATCGGGGCCGGCTTGCCGTAGGTTCGGTAGGCGTTCTGAGCCGCATCCTGGAAAACCTCCTGGATGGTGCCGGGGCCGCCTGCCAGGAACACGATGCCAGACAGGGCGATGGCCAACAGACCGTCTTCTCGCTCGCTGTTCGAGAAGTACTTGGCGATATGAGTGGCAAACGGATTCGAAGGCTCATGGCCGTAGAACCAGGTCGGCACAGAAAGCGTGTCGACCGGCGATTCGATGCTCTGCCACACGTCGAGAGCGGCGGCGATAAAACCATCGGGGTTGGTCGAGAAGTCGGGTACGACGCTCAGCCGGTCGACGAGACCTTCAACCGCTTCAACCGACATGCCCGAACTGGCCGCTCCCAAGTTGGCTGCCTCCATCGCTCCGGGGCCTCCCCCGGTGACAACGCAGCGGCCGGACTCGGCGATCTGGCGGCCCAGTTCGACGCCCTGGCGGTAACCCTCGGTGCCCCGTTGCAGGGCGTGGCCGCCCATCACACCGACAAGCCGGTGGTTGGCCCGGAACTCGTCGAGCGCGACCGTGATGCCGTGATCGTGGAGCCGCTGGGCCAAGGCCTCGGTTGGAGCGATCGGTGGCTGCCCGGAGCGGCGGGCTCGAGCGTACGCCGCCTGGTCCATCGTGGTCTTGTAGCCGCCGATCTCAAAGCCAGCGTAGAGGTCGCCTGGATGGTAGAGCTCGCCTGGAGTCGGGTCGTACGGCAACTCGCCAAGGGAATGCAGATCACGAATGTGATCCTGCACCTCGTCGGCCCAGCTGGGGCGTTGCTTCACCATTTCGCGCCACCTATCAAGATCGGTTTCCAGATCGCCACGGTGTGACCGCTACGGGAGCGGCTGGCCCTCAGCGGCCTGAAGCAGCTCATAGACATCGTCGCGATCGAGCGTGACGTTAGTGGCCGAGGCCTGCTCGACCAACCGCTCGGAGTTCTGTGATCCGACGATGGCCACCGGCTTCGAGGGGTGAGCCAGAACGAATGCAACCGCGATCACCGCTCGAGACACACCCTCCCGTTCGGCTAGCCGGTCCATTACCGCCAGCAGCTCGGGGCTCTGACCTTCGCCGGTCGCCAAGCTGCCGCCAGCCAGTGGGCTCCAGGCCAGCGGTAGGCGGCCGTGCTGCATGCAGCGATCGAGGGTGCCATCTCGTAGCGGATCGGTGGCATTGAGCGAAAACTCGGGCTGGTCGGTAGCGATCGGGAACGGCAGATGGGCGGCCAGCGCATCGGTCTGGCTCGGCAGGTGATTGGAGACACCGACCTCTTTGATCTTGCCCTGCTCACGCAACTTGATCAGCGTTGCCGCCACCTCTTCTGGGTGGGTGTAGAAGTCTGGCCGGTGGATCTGATAGAGGTCGATGACGTCGACCCCGAGCCGGCTGAGGCTGTTTTCGCATGCCGTCGTGAGATACTTGGCGCCCGAGTTGTACGGGGTTGGGGGGATGATGCCACCCTTTGTGGCCAATACCATTCGGTCACGCAGACCGGGCGACGCAGCCAGCACCTTGCCGAGCAACGCCTCGTTGGTGCCGAATCCGGTTCCGCCCCAGTCGAGTCCGTAAACATCGGCGGTGTCGACCAGGTTCATGCCATGGTCGAGAGCGGCTTCCAGAGGCTCCTGGGCGGCGGCGAGAGAGTCGGCGGTGAAGCGCCAGCAGCCGAACCCCAGCGGGCCGACCATGAACTGCCCCAGCGCTCTGGGGGCGGCGTCGATGAGTGATGTAGTCACGCCTCAGACTCTATTGGGTTGCGGAGCGATAGCGAGGGACGATGGCTCTCCGGTCGGTACCCTTTCAACATGGACATTGCAATGAGCGACGAAGCGCTGGAGATGGTCAGAACCAAGGGCGGCACCGCGGCGGTTGATTACATCCACGCCATCGGTTGAGGCGGCACTGAAGAGGTGTCGGTCGACACCTACCTCAAAGGCAAAGACACATCGTCATATCGGCGGGTTCATCACGAAGACATCACCCTGTTGATCGCAAAGCCCCTGCTGCAGTACGCCAGCCGGATCGAGCTGGTCACCCGTCGGAAAGTGCTCGGCACAAAACTCACCGCCATCGCTCACCATCAGCACACCGCAGCCTGTCGCCACTAGCGGCCACTCGCCGCTAGCTGGGCTTCGGCAACAGTTGGGCGGTTTCGATGAGGCGGGAGTCGGCAAGCGCCGCGGCTCTGATCGGAGCGATTTCCTGGTAGTCGGGATCGTTCAGCATCGAGAGAAACGACCGGCGTGACGGGTAGCGGACCAGGATCACGACATCCCACTGCTCTTCTCCAATGACGGTCTGATCGGCGAGGCCCATCCAAATCGGCTCGCCCCCAAACCGGGGATTCAACTCGGCGAACTTACGACCATAGACCCGGTAGGCCTCCTCACCCGCCAGCCCGTCGACGCCGAACCCGGGCTCCGCCTCGGCCCGGTAGCGAAGCAGATTGAGCATCACCACCGGTTCGTCTGGATCCTTGGCCGCCATGGCGGCCATAGCCTGGGAATCTGCGTGTACCGATGCCATGGAGGCGAACCTAGATCTCTCTCCCGGAGTCCACAACTCGACTACCGGCCACGGGCGGCAGCTGCGAGCATCGAACTCGCACCGGGCCTAGGCGTGCAGCAGTATGGCGAAGCGGCGACCAGCCAGCCGCAGACAAACCACAACCATGACGACCAGCACCGCAACATGGGCCACTGCGCTCCATCCCGGGGTGCCAAGGATCAAGTCACGGCACAGCGACGCACCGTGATAGAGCGGCGAGATTCTGGCCACCGTCTGGATCGCTGGCGGATAGACCGACAGCGGATAGAACGTGGCGGAGAACAGAAACAGGCTGATCTGGACCAACAGCACCAGATCGAAGTCTTCCCAGCTCCGCATGAACGTGACCGCGGCCAGTCCGGCGGCGGCGAAGGCAACGCCGATCAGCATCGCCGCCGGTAGAGCTAGCAGCGCCCACCAGCTTTCGACAAGGCCAAGACTGACCATGGCTAGCAGGAAAATAGCGCTGTAGAACGTGCCCCTGGCCTGAGCGAAGATCAGTTCGCCCATGGCCACATCGCTCGGCGTGAGCGGCGTTGCCGTCATACCCTCGTAGGTCTTGTCCCACTTGAGTTTGCCGTAGGTGTTGTACGTGGTTTCGGCGATGGCCGCGCTCATCGCCGCCGAGGCCATCATGGCCGGGGCGACGAACGCGGTGTAGTCATAGGTGCGACCATCGACCACGATGTCGCCGACCAGCACGCTCACGCCGACGCCGACCGACAGCAGATAGAAGAACGGCTCGAAGATGCCGGTGATCAGCCCCGACCATGTGCGTTTAGCCACCTCAAGATTGCGCATGGCGACGTATCGCGACCGGCCGGTGGCCCCCGGCATGAGGGTGTGCAGCATCCGGCTCACGAGTTCAGTCGTTTCGTGTATTCGCTCCGACCGAGGGCCAAGCCAACACCCACGTAGGCAAACAGCACCGCTAGGTGGCCGAGCGCGTCAGTTGCCTCAAACGAACCTGTGCTGAATCCTCTGACCAGCTCGACCGAGTGCCACAGGGGCGAAATCACGGCCAGGAATTCCAGCACCGCGGGGAGCTGGCTGATGGGAAAGAACGTTCCCGACATCAAGAACGACGGCAGCACCCCAAGCCTGAATATGAAGGCGAAGGAGTGATCGTTGTCGCGTCCGATGGCCCATGCCGCAAGCAGCGCCGAGTAGGCGATGCCTCCCAGAGCGGCGGCGAACGGAGCGGCGATTACCCACGGCGAGCTGACCGCGCCAGCCACGGCGATGATGGCGGCGAACACGACCGCAGCGCCAAAGATCTGTGTGCCCAACCAGGCCTGGAGGCCGAATGCCAGGTCGACCGGCCGGATCGGCGATGCCACAACTCCATGAGCGGTCCGCAGCCACTTGACCGAGGCCAACACCGGATACATCGAGCCGCTGACGGCGTTCTGCATGGCTGCGGCGGCCATCAGGCCAGGAGCCACGTAGTGCAGATAGGAGCTGCCTAGTCCTGCAGTACCTAGTCCTGCAGAACTCTGAATCGCCGTGGCATCGTTGGCGTCGACAAGGCTGCCAACCCCAAGCCCCATGGCCAGCAGATACAGCACAGGGCTAATGAAAATGGTGACGATGCTGCCACGCCAGAAGTGACGGAACAGCGTGGCGTAGTACTCGGCGACCAGCAGGAAGCGAGGTGTCGAACGGCCGGCTCGTTTGATCGATTGGCGCCGAGCGCCTGGCGCCGAGCCGGGATCCGGGTACGAGGTGACGCCGCTGTCGAGCGCGCTCATGTCTCAACCAGGGTGCGACCGGTCAGCTGTAGGAATACATCCTCCAACGTCGAGCGCCGGACCATGGCGCTGGTCGGAACGATGCCAAGCTTGGTGACCTCGGCCGACACCGCGTCGCCATCGTCGGCGTAAGCCAGAATACGATCGGGTAGCGCCTCGACCTTGAGCCGCAGCTGTGCGAGCTTTTCACCTGCCGCTACTTGGAGCTCGGCGCTATCGAACCGCAGCTCAAGCACCTCCTTTGGGCAGTGCCGCTCGATCAGCTCTCGGGGCGCTCCCTGATCGACGATCACACCGTTGTCCATGACCACCAACCGGTCACAGAGCTGCTCGGCCTCATCCATATAGTGCGTGGTCAGCAGCAGCGTGGCGCCCTGCTGTTTCAGCCGATAGAGCCGTTCCCACAGCAGATGGCGGGCTTGGGGGTCAAGCCCGGTCGTCGGCTCATCCAGCAACACCAGCTCCGGCTGGTTGATCAGCGCTCTGGCGATCGTCAGGCGCCGTTTCATGCCGCCCGATAGCGGCTCAACCTTGTCGTTGGCTCGCTCGGAAAGCTGTGTGAACTCCAGTAGCTCGTCGGCTCGTTGGCGAACCAGCTTGCGTGGCAGGTCGAAGAAGCGACCGTAGACCAGCAGGTTCTCCCGCACGGTCAGGCCGATGTCGAGCGTGTCATCCTGGGGGACCACTCCCAGCCTGGCCCGGATGGCCGACCCGTCGGTGTCTGGGTCGAGACCGAAGATCGACAGATCGCCACCGCTTCGGGGCGAGACGCAGCCAAGCATGCGCATCGTCGACGATTTGCCAGCTCCGTTGGGCCCAAGGAACCCAAATGCCTCTCCCCGGCGGATCTCAAAATCGATACCATCTACGGCGTCGAAAGAGCCGAACCGTTTGCGGAGTGCGCTGGCGATCACCAGTGGCGCGTCGGGAGAAAGGTCGGGGCCAGCCATTCCGATCACCGTACTAGGATCGCCACCCGAGCCGCAGCGGATTGTTTGCCGCTACCGCACGGCTATTCCTCGTACAGTACCTGCTCGGCGATTCTTCGCTCTTATTCCTCGCGCAGTACCTGCACGTCGTGTGGGTGGCTTTCTCGGAGGCCGGCGCCGGTGATCTTGGTCAGGCGGGTCTTGCTTCGCAGGTCTTCCAGGTCGCCCGCTCCGGCGTAGCCCATGCCGGAGCGCAGGCCGCCGACCAGTTGGCCAACCAGCTCGCTCAGTGAGCCGGCGTAGCGGACTCGAGCCTCGACACCTTCTGCCACATGTTTGCCAGGGGCCTGACCGGTGCCGTAGCGGTCGGCTGCTCGGCCCTTCATAGCGCCAGATGAGCCCATGCCACGGTAGGTCTTCCACATGGAACCGTCGACGAGTTCCAGATCGCCCGGGGCTTCGTCGACGCCAGCGAGGGCGTTACCCAACATGACCGCGTCTGCTCCGGCCACAAAGGCCTTGACGATGTCGCCAGAGGAGACAACGCCACCGTCGGCGATGACCGGGATGCCTCGCGGTCGGGCCACCAGTGAGGTTTCGTAGATGGCGGAGAGCTGCGGCATGCCAGCCCCGGCCACGATTCGGGTGGTGCAGATCGAACCAGCGCCAACCCCGATCTTGATCATGTCGGCGCCGGCCTCGATGAGCGCTTCGGCCCCTTCGGCGGTAACCACGTTGCCACCGACAACCACCGCTTCCGGCCACTTCTGCTTGAGAGTGCTGACGGTGTCGACCACTCCCCTGGTGTGACCGTGAGCGGTATCGACGACCAGCATGTCGACCCCGGCGGGGATCAGTGCCTCGGCTCGTTCGATGGCATCGGTAACTCCGACCGCCGCACCGACCCGGAGCCGCCCCTCAGCGTCAAGCGAAGCGTGAGGCTTCTCGATGCGCTTGGTGATGTCCTTGACCGTGATCAGGCCTCGCAGCCGGCCAGCATCGTCGACCAGCGGCAGTTTCTCGATGCGGTGCTTGTGGAGGATGGCCACCGCCTCTTCGAGCGACGTGCCGACCGGAGCGGTGACCAGACCGGTGCTGGTCATAAAATCGGTGACCGGGCGGTCGTATTCGTTCTCGGTGCAGAACCTTACATCGCGGTTGGTGAGGATGCCGACGAGGCGCTGTTCGTCGTCGACGATCGGCACACCGGAGATGCGGTGCCGGTTCATGATGGCCTCGGCGTCGGCCAAGGTAGCGCTTGGGCCGAGGCTGACCGGAGCGGTGATCATGCCAGCCTGGGCTCGCTTGACCCGATCGACCTCTGCCGCCTGGGCGTCGATCGACAGGTTGCGGTGCAGCACCCCGATGCCGCCCTCTCTGGCGAGGGAGATGGCCAGCGGCGCTTCGCTGACCGTGTCCATCGCAGCCGACAGCAGCGGCACCTTGAGTTCGATCCCCGCCAGATTGGTGGTGGTCGAAACCTCATTTGGCAACACTTCGCTCCACCCTGGAACGACGAGAACATCGTCGAAGGTCAGCGCTTCGAATCCGGTAAGCAACTCGTGATTTCCGGCCATGTGTTCCTCCGATGGAACGTTCGGGTTCTGATGGGTTTGAAAGTCTCTAGTAACAGCAAATCACAACTTCGCCCGCTGCTCGTTGAGGGCGATGGTAATACTCTTCACCAGCAATCGGTGTTCGGCGTGATGCACTCTTTGTTCGAACGTCTCGAGGGTGTCACCTTCGACGAACGGCACCTCGACCCAGTCGATCACCGGACCGTCATCGACGCCCTCATCTGGCACGTAGTGCACCATGACGCCGCCGGATGAGACCTCGCCTCGCTGCCAGGCTTCGTAGGCCTTCCCAATGGCTCCAAGGCCGGGGAATGCGCCCGGTTTTGCCGGGTGCAGGTTGATTACGGTGTGGTGAGCCAAGAAGTTGTCGGTCAGCACCCGGTTCCAGCCGGCCAGCACGACAAGGTCGGCGCCGGCGATAGTCGCTTCATAGGCCAACTCGGTGTCGTACTCGAAACGATCCCTGCCCTGGTGAGGAAGAATCGACGTCGCTACTCCCGCGGCCTTTGCCCGTTCGATGCCATAGGCATCGGGGTTGTTTGAGATGACCAGTGCGACCTTGGCGTGCAATACCGCCTCTTCGTCACCTGGTGATGCCTTGGCCCCGGCGTGCACCGCATCCAGGATGGCCTGGAGGTTGGTCCCTGAACCCGAGACCATCACCACTAGGCGAGGTTCGGCGCGGCCGGGCTCAGCGCTGGCCATCAGCGAACTCCTGCGATCAGGGCACCCGGGCGGATCAATGGAGGGTCACCCCATCGCCTTCGACGACCCGGCCGATGACATCGGTCGATTCGGGAATCGCCGCCTGCAGCGCTTCGAGATCGTCCGGGGCCACGATGACCACCATGCCGATTCCCATGTTGAGGATCTGGTGAGCCTCGTGTTTGTTCAGCCCCGCTAGGCCGACCAGGAATTTGAATAGCGGCGGCCTCGTCCACGATGAGGTTTCGATTACCGCACCGCACCCTTCTGGCAGTACCCGGGGCAGGTTATCGATGAGGCCACCGCCGGTGATGTGAGCCAGGCCTTGAATCAGTTCCTGATCGAGGGCCGCTCGCAACGGGGCCAGGTAGGAGCGGTGAACGGCCAACAGCGCTTCGCCAATCGAGCTCTCCTCGGCTCCGGGAAGCGGTGCGTTAAGATCCATGCCGGACAGGACTTTGCGGGCTAGCGAGTAGCCGTTGGTGTGCAGGCCGGACGAAGCCAGCCCAACCAGAACGTGGCCCGGTTCGATTGTCGGTCGGGGCAGCAGCTTCGGCCGATCGACAACGCCGATTAGCGTGCCAGCGATATCGACCGCACCGTGGGTCAGTACATCTGGCATTTCGGCGGTCTCGCCGCCGAGTAGCACGCAGCGCACGTCACGGCAGGCAACCGCCATACCCGATACCACCCGAGAAACGATCTGAGGGTCGAGCGAGGCTGCAGCCACCGTGTCGAGGAAGAACAGCGGCTTGGCTCCCTGCACCAGCACGTCGTTGACGCCGTGGTTGACGATGTCGGCGCCGACCGACTCCCAGGAATCGAGTTGCTCGGCCAGCACCGTCTTGGTCCCGACGCCGTCGGTAGTCGCCACCAAGAGAGGATCGGATAGGTCCGAAAGCGAGGACAGGCTGAACACACCGCCGAAACTCCCAAGCCCGCTGACGACACGCTCGTCATGGGTGCTCAATACCGCCTCGGCGATGAGCGATGTGGCGTCTGCTGCGGCGGAGAAAGATACGCCCGCCTGGGCGTACGCTCCCCCAGGATCGGTGGTCGTCTCGGCATCGGCGCCGGAGCGTGTCACGTAGCGGTGACCAATATCGGAACGGGCGAACAGCTCATCGTTGACCAACTGATCGACAACGCCGTAGACGTTGTCCAACGCCTCGGCCAGATCCGATCCGGTGCCGGTGACCGAAAGCACCCGCCCTCCGGTGCTGATCACCCGACCGCTATCAACCTTGGTCGAGCTGTGAATGACGCTCACACCATCCGGCACGGAAACGTCGGGGATGGCGATGTCCAGCGCAGGCGATGTCGGATAACCCTTGGCCGCCACAACGACGGTGGCTGCGGTTAAGCCAGACACCATGGAAACCTCGGCGTCGGCCAGCCGACCTTCGGACGCCGCTGACATCAGCTCAAGGACGTCTGAGCCGATGAGCGGCAACAGGACCTGGGCCTCTGGGTCTCCGAACCGGCAGTTGTATTCGACCAATCGGGGCCCGTCTTCTGTCAGCATGATTCCGGCATAGAGCACACCGACGTACGGCGTTCCCTCCGCCGCCATGCCAGCAACGGCGTTATCGAGGAAACGCGAGACCAACTCGGCCTCAAGGTCTCCCATGCCCGGGACCGGAGCGAAGGCCCCCATACCGCCGGTGTTCAAACCGGTGTCGCCCTCGCCTACCCGCTTGTGATCTTGTGCGGTGCCGATCGCCACAACCGTCGAGCCGTCGGCGATGCCAAACAGCGAGAGCTCTTCTCCCTCTAGGCGCTCCTCAAGAACCACGGTTGCGCCGGCGTCGCCCAGCGTACGATCGGCCAGCAGGTCATAGATGGCCCGCTCGGTCTCCACCCTTGTCTCGGGGATGATGACGCCCTTACCCGAGGCCAGACCGTCTGCCTTCACCACTACCGGCTTGTCGAACTCGTCGAGCCATTCCAGAGCGGGCGCTACCTCGGTGAACGACATGCAGACCGGGCCGGGGATGCTGTGACGATCAGCAAATTCGCGGGCGAAGATCTTTGAACCTTCGAGCCGGGCCGCGGCAGCCGTTGGGCCGAAGCAAGCGATATCGGCCGCAGCTAGAGCGTCGGCGAGGCCGTTGACCAGCGGGGCTTCCGGTCCGACGATGACCAGGTCGATCGACTCTGATCGGCAGTAACCCACCACCGCGTTCGCATCGTTGATGTCGAGCGCCACGTTCGATTCGGCGGTGCCTGCGTTGCCAGGGGCCACGGCCAATGAGGCCNNGTGAAACAGGCGTTGCAGTAGCCGTCGTCGCGGCCGAGTGCTTTCATCATTCTCGGCACCGATATGAAGCCGAGGCTGTCGGCGCCGATGTGGTCACAGATTTCCGGTACGCCGAGTTTGTGAGCGATCAGCTCTTCGTAGGTACCCATGTCGACGCCGAAGAAGCACGGGTGGGCAACCGGCGGGCAGGTGATCCTGACGTGGACTTCGAGCGCGCCAGCATCACGGATCAGTCGGATCAGCTGATCCGATGTGGTGCCGCGCACGATCGAATCGTCGACAACAACAACTCTGCGTCCTTCGATGTTGGCTCGCAGCGTGTTGAACTTGAGCGCCACACCCTGGCGTCGCAGTTCATCTGTCGGCTCGATAAAGGTGCGGCCGATGTAACGATTCTTGACGAAACCTTCGTTGTAGGGAATCCCCGAAACGTTCGAGTACCCGATGGCCGCCGGCATCGATGAATCTGGCACCGGGATAACCACGTCGGCTTCGACCGGGTGCTCCCGAGCGAGCTCCTCGCCGAGATTCTGCCGGACCTGGTGGACGAGGAGGTTGTCCCAGATGGCGTCGGGGCGAGCGAAATAGATGTGCTCGAACGTGCAGCGAGCCTGCGTGGCCTTCGGCGGGATGGCCTGATGGCTGCGGGCGATGGCTCCCTGCATCACCACAATCTCGCCAGGCTCGATCTCGCGAATGGAATCGCAGCCCAGCGTCTGCAGCGCTCCAGACTCCGATGCCGCAACGTTGCCGCCCGATGGCAGCCGACCCATCGACAGTGGTCGGAATCCCCACGGGTCTCTGGTAGCGATCACCTTTGTACCGGCGATGATCACCAGGGAAAAGGCCCCCTCCCAGCTCGGCATGACCGAGGCCAGCCGCTCTTCCCAGTTGCTGCCTTCGGCTCCGGCCAGCATCAGCGCCAGCACCTCGGAGTCTGAAGAAGACTGCAGGCCAGCGCCACGCTCGAGTAACTTGGTTCTCAGCCGATCAGCGTTTACCAGGTTGCCGTTGTGGGCAACACCGAGCGGCCCGTGGATCGTCTCAACCACATATGGCTGGACGTTACGTTCGTTGCTTGAGCCGGTAGTCGAGTAGCGGGTATGGCCAATGGCCAGACTGCCGACAAGCGGATCGAGAGTGCCAGGACTGAAGACCTGGTTGACCAGGCCCTGCCCCTTGTGGACCCGCACCGCTCGACCGTCGGAGACGGCGATACCCGCAGCCTCCTGGCCCCGGTGTTGTAGCGCATAGAGGCCGAAGAAGGCCGATCTCGCTACGTCGTCGGACGGGGATGCAATCGCCAGGACCCCGCACTCTTCCTTTGGCCGATCCAGATCCATGTCCGATCTACCTTTCTAGTCCGCGGCGTTTCTTATGTGCCGGGCATGCTCCGACTTTGACAGGTACTGCGTCAGATTCTGCTGCAAGCGAGGGTTGGCTGGCTGTGCGCCGGGCTCAAAACTCTTGCCTGTCAGCGACTCGTAGATGTGCACGTATCGGGCGGAAGTCTCGGCCCAGACTTCGTCTGGGAGAGTCGGAGGCGGACCGTCGCCGCCGTAGCCGATCTGCTTCAATGCCAGCCGGACTGGTTCCTTATCGAAGCTCTCGGGGGCCAACCCTGCGGCCAGCCGGTCAGCGAGCGAATCGATGGCCCAGAATCGCGATGAGTCCGGTGTGTGGACCTCGTCGATCAGCAGCAGCTCNNGGTGAACAGTTCGATGGCCACCTTCTGAACCTGAGCCCAGAGGCCGGGTTCGACCAGACCAAGCGATACGACTTCGTCGCAGGTGATGGGCTGGTCATGCCCACCCTTCTCGGCCTTTGTGGTCGGTGTGATCAGCGGTTCGCCTAGCGGGCCGTGAGCGCTCAAACCCTCGGGCAACCGATGCCCATAGAGCAGTCGCTCCCCCGCCTGGTAGCGAGGCAACAGCGAAGTCGAGGTGCTGCCGGTGAGCCTGCCACGAACGACAACCTCAATCGGAAGTGGATCGGCATCGACGGCGATCAGCGCGTTGGGGTCAGGAACATCGATGACGTGGTTACACACGATGTCGCTGGTCTTGGAAAACCACCAGGCGGCAAGCTGATTCAGCACCTGCCCCTTGTGGGGCACGAGACCGATAACCCGATCGAACGCGCTGAGCCGGTCGGTGGTGACCAGGAGCCTTCGATGGTCTGGAAGAGGCCAGATTTCCCTGACTTTGCCCGAGGTGCGACCGTCCAGAGCTAAGTCAACCGATGACAAAGTCTGGTGTGCTCCCACAACTCCATCATGGCCACCTAGACGAGCCGCGCGGGCGACTGTCACCGAACTTGAACAAAAAGTAAGCGCAGTCTGAATCGGCGACAAACGCTCGGCCACTTGTCGATGTTTCAACATGGCCGGTTAGCCGGTCCGACGGTCCGCGCTGCGGTCGCCATTACCGACGTTTGTACTCAACTCGACGTGATTGCCTGAACACCGGAGCGGAACAGACCGAGGCAGTTTCCTGATGGGTTGCCCTCGGCGTCTTGGCCAGCGGCAGAGCGACGACGTCGCTGTGGATCCTGGCGCTCAAACACGTGATCTTCGGGGTGAGGCATTAGTCCCAGCACGAGACCGGTTGGATCAACGATTCCGGCGACGTCGCCACCGGACCCGTTTGGATTATCGGGGTATGAACCTGCAGCGAGCGTGCCGTCGGCTTTGCAGTAGCGCAGCGCAACCAGGTCAGCAGCCTCGATAGCCGCTAGGTCCGAACTGACAAAGCGGCCCTCACCGTGGGCCACCGGACAACGAATCATCTGCGGCTGGCTGCCCGCTTCCGAGTTCTGCGTGAGCTCGGCCATCCACGGCGAATGTGCCGCTGCGGGAAGAAGGTTTACCCAACGGCATTCGAACCGACCCTTTGCGTTGTCGGTCAGCGTGGCTACCACCGTGTCCGCAGCGCCGGTTGAGCTGCGACCGATGCCGGCCTGAGGAGAAGCCTCAACACCTCCGGGCAGCAGACCGGCCTTCACAAGAGCTTGGAAACCATTGCAGATGCCGATAATCGGCATCTCACGTTCCCGCGCCTCCAGCAACTGCTCGGCGAACCAACCGCTGAGGTCTAGGCCAAGGAGTCGGCCAGCCCCCAGCGCGTCGCCGTACGAGAAGCCGCCCGGCAAAGCCAGCAGTTGGTGGTCTACGAGTTTGACGTCGCCGTTGCGCAGTTGCTGCAACGGGACCTGCGCAGTGACCGCACCGGCAGCGTGAAACGCCAACGCCAGTTCCTCGTTGCGGTTTGTGCCGGGAGCGATTGGGATCAGTACCGAAGGTTTGCCGTCGATATCGAGACTCATCAGTCGCCCACCACGCCATGGTCGAGTGAGCCCGACTTGAATGCCGCGCCGATCGTCTCCAGGCTCATGTCGATTTCGGTTCCGATGCGGAGCCGATCATCTTCGGTGACCCAGCCAACACGGTGCGCCGACGGGGCGAGTTCGATCAGCTCATCAGCATCTTCAGGGCGCACCTCGATCAGGTAGCGAGCGATTCCCTCACCGAACATCTCGTACGGGCTGTGTTGTTCACCGACGGTGATCGACACCCCACGACGACCGGCGAAGGCCCACTCAGCGGCCGCCACGGCTAGGCCGCCCTCCGAAAGATCGTGGGCGCTGACCGCCAGGTTCGACTTGATCAGTTGATGCATCTCGCGATGCCGGAGCGCTGCGTCGACATCGATGGTGACAACATGGCCGCCACGATCGCCGCCGGTGACCTCGTCGAGGTAGCTGCCACCCAGTGCGCCGGTTGCCGGTCCGATTAGCCAGACGTCGTTGCCGGGGCTCATCAGACCAACCGCGGGGATTTGAGAAATGTCGGGCGCGATTCCTACTGCAGTAATAATCAGTGTCGGGGTTACCGGGTCGGTCACGCCACCCGGTCCAACGAACTCGTTGAACAGCGAGTCTTTGCCGGACACAAACGGCGCCCCGTAGGCGATCGCGGCATCGTGGCAGCCACGACAGGCCGCCACCAGCCTGGCTAGCATCTCCGGGTCGTTCGGGTTGCCCCAGGCGAAGTTGTCGAGCAGCGACAGGCGGTCCGGGTCGGCCCCGGCGACGACGGCGTTGCGCACGGCCTCGTCGGCTGCGGCCCAGGCCATCGCCTCACAGTCGTGACGTCCGACCAGCATGGCGGCGCCGATTCCGATGACTGCACCCTGCAGAGGGCTGGCGTTTTCGGTGCCAGGGGGAATGATCACCGTGCCGTCGGCCGGCCCATCCATCTCGATCCCGTCATAGGGGCGGACGACGGTGCCGCCGAGGATCTCGTGATCGTAGGTTCGGATTACATCTTCATTCGAGCGCAGCGAAGGGTGCGACAGCAGCGCCACCAGGGCATCGTTGGGGTCGATCTGTTCACCGACCGCTTCGACCGGGTGCCTGGGTTCGCGGCTGTTATCGATAGCCGCCGCTTCGAGGTGCAGCTTGGGACGGCCATCGTGAAGGAACGAGGTGTCGAGGTCGACGACAACCTCTTGGTCGTTCATGACTACCAGGCGACGTTCACCGGTAAACCAGCCGATGACCGTGGCGTCGACCTGCCACTTGGTGGCGAGGTTAAGCAGCGGCACCGGGTCTGGCACCGCTAGAACCATGCGCTCCTGGGCTTCTGAGAGCCACACTTCCCACGGCGACAATCCGGGATACTTACGAGGCACCTTGGCCAGGTCGACCTGAACCCCGAGGGCCTCGCCCATCTCGCCGACAGCGGAAGACAAACCGCCAGCACCGCAGTCGGTGATGGCGTTATACAAGCCAGCGTCGCGAGCGGCGATCACCAGGTCGATCAATCCCTTTTCGACCACCGGGTCGCCGATCTGGACCGACGATCCTGCGATGTCTGCCGTTTCGGCACCCATCGACTGCGAAGAGAAGGTGGCACCNNCCGACACCGTCGCGGCCGACCGCTCCGCCGAGCACGACGACAAAGTCGCCGGTCTGAGACGAAGTTGGGTTCGAACCCTTCGGCAAGACGCCGACACAGCCAGCGAAGACCAGCGGGGTCGTCGTGTAGCTCGGATCGTGGAAGATGGCACCACCGATGTTCGGCACACCGATTTTGTTGCCGTAGTCGCCAACGCCGGCGATTACTCCTGAACGCACTCGACGAGGATGCAACACACCATCAGGCAGGCTGTCGACGTCGAGATCTTCGGGCCCAAAGCAGAGGATGTCGGTGATGGCGATCGGCTTGGCCGACACCCCGAGGATGTCGCGGACAACACCACCGACGCCGGTGTTAGCCCCGCCGAAAGGCTCGAGGGCCGATGGGTGGTTGTGGGTTTCGGCCTTCAGAGCCAGGTCGAACTGGTCATCGAAGTTCACGATGCCTGCGTTGTCGACAAAAGCGCTTTCCACCCACGGGGCATCGATGGTGTCGGTGGCGCGACGCAGATAAGTGTTGAGCAGGCCATCGATCTGACCCTCGGGAGTGTCGATGAGTGCCCGGAAGGTCTTGTGCGAACAGTGCTCGCTCCAGGTCTGGGCCAGCGTTTCCAACTCGGCGTCTGTTGGCTCACGGCCCTCGGACACGAACCACTTCTGGATGGCCACCATCTCGTCGCCGGTGAGCCCGAGACGGCGAACCCGGCTGATCTGCAGTAAGCCGTCATAGTCGAGGCTTGAGATGCTAATGGTCTGGGTGGGAATGGCGGTGGCGGCCAAGTCGGTGTGTGCCGGGGGCAACGCGTCGAGCGCCCAACGCTCAATCACCGTGTTGTGCAGGACTCGGTTCGCTAGCAGTTCGACATGGCTGTCGGTGAGGAACCCGTAGACCAACCAGCGGGTGGCCATCGTTGCCGCTTCGAGTGGATAACCCAACTCGTTTGCCGCCCGGATCAGCTCAGCGGCCTCCCGATCGGTGACCCCGGGCCGCAAACCGGTCTCGATGACCGTGACCCGACCATGGCCTGACGGCGGCAAATGTTCCTCGTGATACATCCACCACTGACCGACCGGATCGACCAGCAGCTTGGCCGCTAGCTCCTCAACGTGGTGGGTCTCCAGATCGCCCCGGAGGTGCACCACGCGGTACGCGACAATCTGATCGGCACGAACACCGAACAGTTTGGCTTTCTCGGCCGGACCGTCTGGCCCAGCCCCGACCCTTCCCGGGCCAATGATGATGGCGAAATCCCTAGCGGTCCCCACTCACCCCAGCATGTCGCGTCGCGGGGCCGGGATGGCGAATTCGCTGCGCTTTTTACCATTTGTAAACATCGAGGCCCTTGGGTGGCCCCGAATAAGGCGCTGTGCCTGCGGTGACACATCTGAGAGCGGCGTTGTATCTGACACCGACGAGCAGCCGTGAGCAGATAACGTCGACCCGGTGAGCTCGGGATTTGTGCTGGGAGTAGATCTGGACGGCGTGTGCGCCGACTACAACACCGGTTTTCGCGAGGTTGTAGCCACCGATCGGGGAATCGAACCGACCGAGCTACCGATGCCGACCCAGTGGGGCTTCGACGACTGGGGCCTCGATAGCGACGAATATCTACGGCTGCACAAGATGGCGGTGACCGACAAACGTATGCTGCGGAACCTGCCTCCGGTTGACGGCTGCGCCGATGCGCTGTGGCGGCTCTCAGACCTCGGCGCCTGGATCCGGATCATCACCCACCGTCTCTACGCCAACTGGGGACACGCCATTGCGGTGTCCGACACGGTGGCTTGGCTCGACGAGCATCGTATTCCCTACCGCGATATCTGCTTCCTTGGAGCGAAACCCCAGGTCGAAGCCGATGCATACATCGACGACGCTCCCCACAACATCACCGCGCTGCGTGAGGCCGGGAACGACGTGATCATTTTCGATCAGCCGTACAACCGGGGGCTCGACGGACTCCGAGCCAAAAGTTGGCCCGAAGTCGAAGAGCTAGTTTCAGACTTGGCGTCCAAGAAGGGCGCCGTGCAGCCGCAACTGCCTGGCATTGATGCCGGCTCGGAACGGCTCGATCGCCGCCGCGACACGCAGTAGCTGTCCTGCCTCAGCC
The DNA here is from genome assembly GCA_050633745.1 of Acidimicrobiales bacterium. Lineage (GTDB taxonomy): Bacteria > Actinomycetota > Acidimicrobiia > Acidimicrobiales > SZUA-35 > JAHELU01. The sequence continues at coordinate 35,296 of JBOEHD010000091.1, read as the reverse complement.
GGCTGGTACGACTAACCGGTCCTGCCTCAGCCGGCAGGTACGACTAACCGGTCCTGCCTCAGCCGGCAGGTACGAAGCTCAGGGCTTGTTCAAGCTCGTCGAGGGCGGTGCGCCACCAGGTGTTCTCCACCGTGGTCAGGCCGGGCATGTCGCCGAGAAGGCGGTCGGTCTCAACGATTACCGCTGGCATGTCAGCGGCAGCCAACCGAATGTCTAGAAGGTGGTCGGTCACCCGGCGCTTGTCGCTGAGTTGCCCATCGATATTGGCTTTGAACTGGTCGATCATGGAATCAATCACATGGCCATGTTGCCACCTGAACCAGCACGATGGAAGAACCAAAGGAGAGCTTGCCCACAAATCCGCCTGTTTAGGGGCCATCTGGCCCGGCCAAAGCTAGGTCGGGCGATACGGTTCGTCCCGATGAGAGTTGTTGGGAGAGAGCTTCCGTGACAGAAACTGGCCAATGTCGATAGCGGCCGCCGTTGGCGCCCTGATACTAGCGGCGACCCTGGTGATCGCCGCCGTAGCCAAGCTACGTGACCGCGCCGGCACCGAAGCCGACTTCGAATCGCTCGGGCTACCGAATCCCCGCTTCTGGGCTGGTGCAGTCCCCATCGCCGAACTGGCTACCGCCGCCGCTCTCATCGTGGTTCCGGGCTGGGGTGGCGTCGCAGCCTTCGGGCTGCTGGCGGCGTTCACCGCCAACCTGGTCATGGTGATCCGGTCTGGGCGGGTCGCAAGCTGCGCCTGCTTCGGTGGCTCCTCGACCGAGCCGGTGTCATCGAAGCATCTGGTCCGCAACGCGGCCCTGCTGGTGCTCGCCCTCCTGGCCGCCACCATCGACGGTCGGCTTTGGGGTTGAGCACGCCGGACGTTCGACTGACGCGCGGCGGTCTGGTCTAATGGTCCTCGATGAGCGCCAACGAAGATCGACAATGGGGATTCCGAACACGATCGCTGCACGCTGGAGGCCAACCTGATTCGGCGACCGGTGCGAGAGCGGTACCTATCTACCAATCGACCAGCTTCGTCTTCGAAGACACCGAAGACGCCGCCGACCTCTTTGCGCTCCAGAAATACGGAGTCATTTACTCCCGGATCTCCAACCCGACCACCTCGGCGTTCGAAGAGCGCATCGCATCACTAGAGGGTGCCATCGGCTCGGTCGCCACATCCTCGGGGCAGGCCGCCGAATTTATGGCCGTCTCGACCCTGGCCGGAGCGGGCGACCACATCGTGGCCGCAGCCGGGCTGTACGGCGGCACCTACTCGCTGCTGGCAACCACGCTTGGCCGGTTTGGCGTCGAGACCAGCTTTGTCGATAACGACGTTCCTGAATCGTTCGCCGCGGCCATCCGACCGGAAACCAAGATGCTGTACACCGAGGTGATCGGCAATCCCTCAGGAGCGGTGGCCGACCTTGAAGCGCTGGCCGACATCGCCCACAGCAATGGCATCCCACTTGTGGTCGACGCCACGTTCGCCACTCCCTACCTGTGTCGGCCGATGGAGTTCGGAGCCGACATCGTGCTGCACTCGGCGACCAAGTTCATCGGCGGCCATGGCACCAGCATCGGCGGTGTGGTCAGCGAAGCGGGAACCTTCGACTGGACCGCATCGGGCCGGTTCCCCCGGTTGACCGAACCGGTGCCCAGCTACAACGATCTCCGTTGGCACGACAACTTTGGCGAGTACGCATATTGCACCGCCTTGCGTTCCGAGCAGCTGCGCGACGTCGGCGCCTGCCTCTCCCCCTTCAACGCCTTCATGCTGCTCCAGGGCCTCGAAACACTTCCCCAGCGCATGGACAATCACGTCAGCAACGCCAAGGCCGTCTCAGCGTGGCTGGAGGGCGACGCCAGGGTCTCGTGGGTAGCCCACGCCGACCTGCCAGACTCGCCGTACCACGAGCTGGCAGCCAAGTACCTGCCGAACGGGGCGGGCGCGATCTTCACCTTCGGGGTCAAGGGTGGTCGCAAGGCCGGCCAGGCGTTCATCGAGAACCTGCAGATGGTAAGCCACCTGGCCAACGTCGGCGACGCCAGGACCCTGGTGATCCACCCCGCCTCGACTACCCACCAGCAACTCACCGACAGCCAACTAGAAGAGGCCGGCGTCGGCCCGGACATGGTGCGGCTGTCCGTCGGGTTGGAAGACCTCGAAGACATCCTCTGGGATCTCGATCAGGCACTCAGTGCCGCAATGGAGTTGTGATGAGCCACACCCCTCTGGGAGCCACCGCCAGAAAACGAATACTCGATGATGCCAGCTCGATAGCCCTGGTTGGGGCTTCGTCCAACCCGGCGCGGGCCAGCAACTTCGTGATGACCTACCTGAAGTCGTCTGTCTGCGACTTTGATCTCTACCCGGTCAATCCGCGGGAGACCGAGATCCTCGGCTTCAAGGCATACCCGTCGTTGGCCGAGCTGCCGCTGGTGCCGGACATCGTCGACGTGTTCCGCAAGCCGGAGGACTGCCCAGCCATTGCCGAGGAGGCCGTGGCCATCGGCGCCAAGGTCCTGTGGCTTCAGCTCGGCATCTGGAGCGACGAAGCGGCAGCGATCGCCACCGCAGGCGGCCTGGAAGTGGTCATGGATCGCTGCACCAAAATCGAACACGCCCGTTTTGCTGGAGGTCTACATCTTTCCGGTTTCGATACCGGCGTGATCTCAAGCAGGCGACGCCAGAAGTAGCTAGCCAGAAATTTACACAGCCAAGCAGAACAAACAAGGAGCATCAATGGATCTCGGTTTAGCGGGAAAGCGGGCGCTGATCGCAGGCGCATCGTCCGGACTAGGCCTCGGCTGCGCCCAGGCTTTGGCCGCCGAAGGGGCCACCGTGGCCATCGGCAGTAGGTCAAAGGAACGCATCGACGCCGCGGCCGCAACCATCGACGGGGCAATCGGAATCGTCGGCGACGTCAGCACGATGGAAGGCGCAGTCGGTTTCGTCAACGATGGCGTCGAAGCCCTCGGCGGGATCGACATTCTGATCGCAAACGCCGGTGGCCCACCGATCGGAAACTTCGCATCGACCGATCTCGAGGCCTACTCAGAGGCTCTCAACCTGAACCTGCTCTCGACCGTCGGCATGGTCCACACCGCCGTTCCCCACATGAAGGAGCAGGGCTGGGGCCGCATCGTGGCCATCACCTCCATCTCGGTTCGCCAGCCGATGGAGATCCTGATTCTGTCCAACACCGCCAGGGCCGGCGTCACCGGTTTCCTCAAAACCGTCGCCACCGAAGTCGGCCGCGATGGCATCACGGTCAACTCGCTGCAGCCCGGTTCCCATGCCACCGACCGCTTGGTCAACGCCGGAATCGATCTTGAGGCCGCAGCCAAGGGCACCCCAACTCGGACCATCGGTACCGCCGAAGACTTCGGCAAGATCGCCACCTTCCTCTGTTCGGACGCCGCCAAGTTCGTCACCGGTTCGGCCATCGCCGTCGACGGCGGCGCCTACGCCGGGCTGCAGTAAGCAGATCCCGAACCAGTTCGAGAACGAATTGGTTAGATCCTCGAATCTCTTGTAACCAATAAAGAGGTCAGGCAGTCTAACAATACGAATACTCTCCCCATGAAGCCCCGGTCACCACTAGGTAGCCGGGGCTTCTTTGGGCCCTTTACGGGACACCATGCAACATCCGGCCCCACCATCAGGCAAAATGGCGGCGATGAACTTTCTCGACCATCTGTGGTCGTGGTCAGCCGAGGAGCTGTCGCACCTCATGCAGAGCCGACCGGACCTGCTCCCGGCTTCGGACCGCGGGCTTGAGGCCGTGGCCCGCAAAGCCGGAACCGCCATGTCTCTCGGCCGGCTGCTGGTCAGCGCCGATGTCGGCATGCTGGTTGTGGCCGAGGCGCTGGTGGCAAAGGATCCGGCGACGGTCGACGAGATCGACAAGCTTCTCGGCACGAACGACCCCACTGCGGTGATCGATGCGGTTGAACGGCTGCGTCGAAACGGAGTGGTTGTGATCAACCGGGGAGTCATCTCCCCCGTCGGCTCGCTGCGCGATCTTCTCCACCGCCCCCTCGGACTTGGACCATCGTTCGCCGAACTGGCAGAGCACCTTCCGACCGAAACCATCGACCGCCTGGCCGAGCGGACACGCGCCGCAGGGTCGACGAAACACTCGTCGACGGTACGGGCCATCGCCGATCGGCTAGCCCAGCCCGAGGTCGTAGATTCTCTATTAGCCGACGCACCGCCCGAGTCACGGGAGCTGTTCGCCACACTGGTCAGCCATCGCTCTCCAGCCGTGCCGCTGCCAACCGGCTATCCATACCGTGGCCTCGACGCCGATGACCCACTGGCGTGGTTGGTGGAAACCGGTCTAGTCATCGCGGTCAGCGAATCCGGCGCCGAACTACCCCGAGAGCTGGTCATCGCCGCGTTGGCCGAGGGGTTGGCGCCATCTGCGGTGTTGCGGGCTGTTCCGCTTCAGCCGGTGGCCGGACTGGGAGCCGACGTGGTGGCCGGCGCCGCAGCCGACAGCGCCAACCGCCTGCTCGACGGGGCGGAGATCTTGCTCAGGCTTGTCGGCCAGGGTGAAGTGTCGGTCCGCAAAACCGGCGGTATCGGCCCGCGCGAGATCAAACGTTTGGCCAAAGTGTGCGGGGTCGAAGCCATCGACATCGCCCGACTATTTGAGCTGCTCAACATCGCCAGACTGCTGACACTGTCCGGTGGCAGCATCGCTCAGAGCGGACTAGCGGGCCGCTGGTGGACGATGTCTCGCGATCGTCGCTACCTGGCGCTGGCCCGGGCCTGGCTCAGCTCCGATCGTTTCCTGTCCCGAGGCCTGGCCACCGCCGACGAAGACAAGGTCGCGGCGCTAGGAGAAGGCGAGCCGGTGGCCGCGGTTGGCGCAGCCCGAGCCGTCACGTTGGCCACGATCTGCGAGTTGCCACCAACCGAAGCGTTCCAACCGGATCAGTTGACCGAGACGGTTGTCTGGAAGGGTCCAAATCTGTGGGGCGCAGGCGAACCGCCACCGGAGGTACTGGTCGGCTGGACTTTGGCTGAGTGCGAGTTTCTCGGTTTGATCAGCAACAACGCGGCCAGCGATATCGGCCGCGCATTGGCCGCGACCGACGAGGCCGACCTCGAACGGGCAACCACCGCCGCGCTAGCCGAGGACCAAGACCAAGTCGTGCTGCAGAACGACCTGACCGCGGTGTCGTTCGGTCCCCTGGCGCCGATCGTCGCACGCTCGCTGGGCGAGATGACCGAAAGAACCGGGGGTGTCGGCGACGGGCTCGCACCAGCGTTCCGTTTCACCGAGACCAGCCTCCGTCGAGCGTTCGATCGTGGCTGGAACACCGAATCGATAACCGGTTTCCTTAACCAACACGCCCTGGCCGGGGTGCCGCAGCCTCTTGAGTATCTGGTGGCCGACGTGGCTCGTCGCTACGGCTCGATTCGAGTTATGCCTGCCCAGTCGGTCATCGTGACCGTCGACGACATCTTGGCGGTAGAGATCGCGTCGAACCGAAAAGCCGCCAGCCTCGGCCTGAAACTCATCGCCCCCACCGTGTTGACCTCGCCCCTCGACCCGGTCACCGTCGTCGAGGATCTCCGAGCCCTGGGGCTGTTCCCCATGTTGGAAGGCTCGACGGTAGTGATCGACAGATCGGCACCAGCGCCGGGCGCCGGATCGGGATCGGGATCGGACGGCGCCGTGCTCGACCTACCCGCCGATTGGACCGGGCCGCCGGTGCCATCGGGCCCGTTCGCCGATGAGGTGAGCGAGGCGGTGGCCCAGCTGACAGCAAGCGAGCAGGCGGCGGAGCAAACCGTCGGCGACGAAACACTGCAACCGGGTGGCGATCCGAGGCCCGCAGCAGACTTGGAAGAACACGTAACCACCGACCGGTTACTGCAGGCTCACTGGCGGCGAGCAGTTGTAATCGAGGCCATCATCGACGGCTCACCGCAGCGGGTCAGCGGAACCCTGGTCGGGCTCGGACCCGTGGTTTCAATACTTACCGTCGATGGGGTCGTCGATCTTCCGGCCGATGTTGTTGTCACGGTTGATGAGCCGGCGACAGGCTGAGCGTTGAGCGGCCCACTGCTTGTCGCAGGCCCTGAAACGCTGCTGCTACAACTCGATCATCCTCAGGCCGACGAGTGCCGGGCAGAACTGGCGGCCTTCGCCGAGCTGGAGCGCTCGCCGGGCCACGTTCACACCTACCGGCTGACCGACCTCGGGCTATGGAACGCAAAAGCTGCAGGCCTTTCGACCGAATCGGCCATCGAAACCCTGCGCCGGTTCTCAAACGGCACGCTGCCCCATGCAACGATCACCAAGATCTCCGAGACCATGGATCGGTTCGGTCGTATTCTGCTGGAGTCGACCAGGGAGTCCGCTGCTGGGGGCCTCACCCTGTCGACCGATGAATCCGACCTGCTCGACGCTCTTCTGGCCGACCCGGTCATCAACCGGCTGACCGGCGAACGACTGGGCGAGGCGATGGTGGCGGTCGACCCAAACGACCGGGGGCGGCTCAAGCAGGCGCTTACCAAACTTCGCTGGCCTGCCGATGACAGGGCGGCGCTCAGCCCCGGGGTGGCGTTTGCTCTCACCCTGCGAGAAGAGGTGGAGCTGCGGCCCTATCAGCGCCATGCGGTCGACTCATGGAAACCGTCTGGCACCGGCGTTGTGGTGCTCCCCTGTGGCGCTGGCAAGACCATCACCGCCATCGCCGCCGCGGCCGAGATCGGGACCAACACCCTCATTCTGGTTACCGGGCATGCGTCGATGATCCAGTGGGAACGAGAGCTGCAGCGTTTCACAACCATCGACGAAACGGACATCGGTCGCTACGCGGCGAAACGCAAAGAGGTGAAGCCGATCACCATCGCCACATACCAGGTCATGGCCACCAAGCGCGACGGCAAGCTGCGGCACCTGGAACTGATACAGAATGGGGACTGGGGGCTGGTGATCTACGACGAGGTTCATCTACTGCCGTCGGCGGTGTTCAACCTCACCGCCGGAATTCAGGCCAGACGAAGGCTGGGGCTAACCGCAACGCTGATTCGGGAGGACGGGCGAGAGGCCGATGTCTTCACCCTCGTCGGCCCAAAACGATTCGACGTACCGTGGTCTGATCTCGAACTGCAGGGCTGGATCGCCCCGGCTCGCTGCGTAGAAGTTCGAGTTGTGGCCACAGACGAGGAACGGCTGGCTCACGCCAAGGCCGACCAGCGGGCAAAAGCATCGATCGCCGCCCTGGTCCAAGCCAAGATCGAAGTGACCGAAGCGATTCTTCGCCGCCACCCAAACGAACCGACCTTGATCATCGGGACCTATCTCGATGGGCTGCGACCGATCGCCGACCGGCTCGGGCTGCCGTTGATCACCGGCGAAACACCGAACGATCAGCGTCAAGAATTGTTCGACCAACTGCGAGACGGCACGATCAGCGCACTGGTGGTCTCCAAGGTTGCGAACTTCAGCCTCGACCTGCCCGAGGTTTCACTAGCCATTCAGGTCTCAGGGTCGTTCGGCAGCCGCCAAGAGGAAGCCCAACGGTTGGGCCGGCTGCTGCGCCCGAAACACGATGGTAGGCAGGCCAACTTCTACACCCTGGTGACCCGCGACACCGTCGAACAGGAGCACAGCCAGCGTCGCCAACGATTCCTCAGCGAGCAGGGCTACCACTACGAAATCTTGGACGCCGATCAGCTACTAGATGAATAGAGCCGGCACGGCCAGAATTCCAGTAACAGTTCGCTAGCTCACTCAGCCAGTGGTTGGACCAACGGTCGAGCAGCTGGCAACGGTGCGATCGAAGAAGTCGGCAAAGCCCGGCACTCCCTCTTCGCTGCTGAGGTACTCGTAGTCGGGGGCGGCGGAGATCTTGCCAAGCGCATCCTCGTCGAGCTCGTACTCGTCAAAGACCGCGTCGCTGATGCAGGTGGCTTCGTTCTCGGTCAGGGCGCCATCGCGGGTCAAAACGTCGACAAACTCAGCTTTACTGCCAGGCCCGGTCGAGCAACCGGCAGCCAGCAACACCAACGCCAATGGCGCCAGGAACCGACTGACGCGGCGTGCACGGGGGCGTTCAATCTGCGTCACTGAATGTATCGAGGTCATGTCGGCTCTATTTCTAGCCTTTGACGGCCTTCATTCCTACCGTGACCCAAGAACGACTTCCCACCGTGACTCAAAAACCGCCCCAAAGACAGGGCTTGCCACCAACTCGAGACTGTGTCGAGCGAGCAAACGGCGACCTGCTGGGCCGGTCGAGCGACTCTAGGCTAAGGGGCAGTGAACGATCGCCCTCAGAAGTCCAAGCAACTTGGCCAGCCGGTCCGCCAGGGCCCGCTGACGATTACCAGGCGGGCCGTTTTGGCCTGTGGCGGGCTCTTTCTCGCTCGGCTGGCCACCGGCCAGCAAGCCGCCGCCGCCAGCAGCGGTCGCAGCGGTCCGGCACCAGCGCATCTGAACACCGCTGCACAGAACACGGCGTCACCAAAAAACCTGCTCGATCTGCTCCGGCCGGACATCAATCCCCGCCAGACATGGGGCGGCGATCTTCCGGTTGTTGGTGACATTATGCCGGAGGAAGATGTGCGCTTTCTCCTGGTCCATCACACCGCCTCGACGAACGATTACGGGCCCGATCAAGTGATCGAGCAGATCCGAGGCTTCTACGACTTCCACACCGGCGCAGACAAGGGCTGGCCGGACGTGGCCTACAACTTCTTTATCGACCGCTTCGGCGGACTGTGGGAGGCCCGGGCTGGCAGCATGGCTGGGCCGGTAAGAGGCGATGCCACCGGCGGCTCCCAGGGCTTCGCTCTGCTCTGCAGCCTTATCGGCGACCACAGCAAGGTCGAGATCAGCGAAGCGGCGCAGGACAGCCTGGTTCGGCTCCTGGCCTGGTTGGCGGAACGGCACCAGATCGACACCACGCCGGGAACACAGATCGACTTTGTCTCCCGCGGTTCGAACCGCTGGGCGGCCGGAACACCGGTAAGCGCGGCCAGCATCTCCGGACACCGGGACATGTCACAAACCAGCTGTCCCGGAGACTTCGCCTACGACCTGTTGGCCAGCGACATACCGAGTCGAGTCAGCGAAATCCGCCTCGCCGCAACCACGACCTTCAACGCCGCCACGACTACCACCGAGAGTGCGCCAAACCCAACCGTGGTTAGCCCACCGTCGACACAGCCGCCGGTTGACCGAGACGCTGGGACAGCATCTGGATCGGGCGATGAATCCGCGCTCGACGGGGTCGGAGAAGCCGACGACTCACCAGACTCGACTGCGGTTGCGGTCGGTGCCGGAGCAACTTTGGCCGCTGTAGCGGCGGCCGGTGCGACCCTGTTCCGTCGCCGTCGAGCCAGCGAGGCGGAGCTGTGGGAAGAGCGCTACTGAACGGTTGAGGTCAGGCCGGCTTAGCGGCTTGAGACTTCGGAGTGGCCGGCGGCGGCCAGGGCGGCCCGCAGATCAACCAGGTATTGGTCGAGCGCACCCTGGTCGGGTTTGGTATCGGCATTGGAGAAGTCGAGCTGGGCCATGGTGTCGATAGGGATCACATGCAGGTGCACGTGAGGTACTTCGAACCCGGCGATCATCAGCCCGATCCTGGCCGGGTTGAAGACTTCTTTCAGTACCTGGCCGAGGGTATGAGCGACCGAGGTGAGGTGGCTCACCAGATCTCCATCCAAATCGGTCCACTGGTCGACCTCGACTCGGGGGACCACCAAACAGTGACCAGCTGCGAGCGGGCGCACATCGAGAAACGCCACGCACAGTTCGTCTTCCCAAAGCATCCTCGACGGGATTTCGCCGCCGATGATCCGGGAGAAAATTGTTGCCATCGGACCACCATAGGCTAGACGGACCCTACGAGACCGGAGAACGCGTGTGACTCTCGACATCGGTAGTTGCTTCCACCGTGAGCAGGACTCGGCCTCGGTGATGGATCAAGCCCGGGCCGTCGAGGATGCCGGCTACGACGAGTTCTGGGTTATCGAGGACTGTTTCTACACCGCTGGGCCAACGCTGGCCGCAGCGTCGCTGGCGGCGACCGAATCGATTGCTGTTGGCATCGGCATCATGCCGACCGTGGCCAGGAACCCCGCGGTGACCGCCATGGAGATCGCCACCCTTGGTTGTCTTGCGCCCGGGCGTTTCCACGCAGGCATTGGCCACGGCGTGCAATCGTGGATGGCCCAAATGCATGAGCAGCGCAATAGTCCGCTCACCATGCTGAGCGAGACATTGACCGCGGTGCGGCGCCTGCTGGCAGGCGAGAGGGTCACCATCGATGGAACATACGTCAGCCTTGACGATGTCGAACTCGACGCCACCCCCGATCCGGTGCCGCTGGTGTCGGCTGGCGTCCGAGGGCCGAAGTCGCTGCGCATCGCGGGACAGTGCGCAGACGGCACGATCATGGCCGACTTCGTTAGCCCGACCTACCTCCGCTGGGCCAACCAACAAATCGCCGCTGAGGCCGACCACCGGATAACGGTGTTCGCCACCATGGCCATCGATGCCGACGGAGCTGCCATGCGCCAAGCGATGACACCCGTACTGGCGCAGGTCTGCGCCGAGGAGCACATTTCGCTGACGATGGCCCCGTTCTACGAGGAGCTGGCCGAAAAGGCGGCCAAGTCATCGTGGGAAACAGCGGTGGGAGCGATGCCCGCCGAGTGGTGGAACCAAATCGCCGCCGTCGGCACTCCCGATGACGCGGCCCAGTATCTGGCCGGACTGGAAGCGGCTGGGGCGCACGCGGTGGCCTTCTTCCCAAACCCGGCCGAGCCCATCGCCGACTTGCGTCGATCCATCGAATATCTTCGACCGGGTGGCCGATAGCGGGCCACCGCCAGCCGAACTCGTCGTCGATCGGACCGGGTTCTGAGATCGATTGTCGGTCAGGTTGGTAGCCGAACAATTGTTCGATAACGTCTGTCAGGTACTTGGGTGTCGGCCCGTGACTGATTCGAGAGCGAGCCGGCACCCGGACACTATCTCAGGCGGCCGGGCTGGCTCTAAGAGCGGGCCGATTTACAGCCAATCGTAGGTCGGGAGCTTCTCGGCCCAGCAGCGATAGCTCGCTTCGGTGGTAGCGGCGAAGCAGTCGCCGGTTAGCTGTGCCGTTGTGCGCTCGATGTACTCGGCGCTCTCGGAGAAGTACAGGACCAGCTCGCCTCGGTCGGTCTCCCCCGCCAACTCGCTGAGCCAGTAAGCGAAGCCCTCCTCGTCGGGCTGTCGGTCGAGAACCTCGGCGTAGACAAAGGCGACAAAGGCCTCATCATCGAGCGTGGCTGAGCTGTTGAACTCCGAGCTCTGAGCGAAGAGGTAGCTGATCTCGGCTAACGATGAACCGGTGGTGAATTCGCGGTTCCAGTACTCCCAACCTTCGGCGTCGGGCTGGCGGTCGAAGTATGCGCTGTAGAGCCTGGCGATCTGGAATCGGTGCCAATCCTGGGGCGCAGCATCATCGATGGCCGGTTCGACGGGGGCTGAGGCCGGGTCGCCAAGGCAGCCGGGCAGCACCTGGAAGTCGAAACGGTCGTGGTTGTCTTCCAGCCACGATCGCAGGACCCGCAGGCCTCGGGTGCGGCGGCTGAAACCATCGTGCATCAGCACGGTGTCGCCGTCGGAGGCTTTGTTCAGCTCCCGACGCATCGCCGACTCGCTCCAGCTGCCGGCGAGATTGAGCCGCCAGTCGTTTGTGTCGATGTCCCACAGTCCCCAGTGGCTCTGCGAGCTACCGGTTGTCCACTCGGCGTTGCTGAGACCGACGGCGATCGCCTGCTCATGAACTCGAGCGTTGGTCGCCCCGTACGGTGGGCGATAACAGGTCGGCACCCTGTCGGTGACCTGCTTGATCAGGTCTGTAGTGGTCGTGAACTCAGACCGGATTGCGGCATCGCTCAACCTGCTCAGCTGAGGGTGGTTCCAAGTGTGGTTTGCAATACCGTGCCCCTCGGCCACCAGCCTGCGAGCGGTATCGGGGTTGGCGGTAACGGCCCGGCCGGTGACGAAGAAGGTGCCCTTGATGTCGTGCTCGGCCAGCAGGTCGAGGAACGCTGGGGTGTCGGGGCCTGGGCCGTCGTCGAAGGTCAGGTAGACAACCGGTTTGTCTGGAGCCGGGGCGTCGCCGGGAGCTGCCGAGGCCGGTGACGGCAGCATCAACTCAACGAAGGTTGAGGCCAATATGGCTAGTGCTAGGGCAAGGGCTGTTCGAACGACAGGCTTGGCATGCTTCGGTGGTGGGGTCCGCATACCCCCAAGGTGTCGCTGTTTGCAACCTCGAGAAATGGAGCAAAAGGGCGCCCGCAGTGGGCGAATTCGCCCGTGTTCAGCGCTGTGGCAGAGCGACCCCGCTGCGCAATAGTGCCGTCGACCTGTTGATGGTCAAGCGATTCGCCCAACTGCCGATGGAGAGCGATGGCTCTCGATTCCGAGGCAGCATCACTCTTCGAGCTGCGACTCTCGCAAATCAGCAAATCACAGAGGCAGGCCGAGGGGCGGCGCAATATGTGGCTGGCCCACCACTGGCCCGGCCACTACGCCCAGCGGTGCATTCGCATCGGCTCTCGCCATCTCTGCCGCCGCTGCGCTGCGCTCTATCCGCTCGGATTCCTGGTGGCACTGCTGTCGGCGGCCGGCTATCCGCCGTGGCCGGTCTCGCTCGACCCAGCGGCCATCTGGCTGCTGTCGATCCCCGCCACGGTGGCCTTCGTCGGCGAAGCGGTCGGTACCTTCCGCTACAACCCACGTTGGCAGGTCGGCACCACCCTGCTGGCCGCGGTCGGCTTTGGGCGAGCCCTCGGCTACGAGTTACTCGACCGCTGGAGTTCGGAGTTCTGGCAACCGATAGCGGTGTTCGGTGGCATCTGGTTCTTCGCCTCGGTCTTCGCCGCCACGACCAACAAGTCGGTGACGGCAGCCAAGCCGGTGGCAGCCGCCAGCAATCCCGGCTAGTCGTCCGCTGCTAGAGGTCGCCGGCTAGTAGTCGATACCTTTTTTGGCCACGATGCCGGAATCGAAGGCGTGCTTGACCTTGCGCATTTCGGTGACCGTGTCGGCCACTTCGATAACCTCGGCGGCCATGTCGCGACCGGTGAGCACGATGTTCAGGTTCTCAGAGCGACTGGCAATCGACTGTGCGACATCGGCGGGGTCAATCCACTCCCAAGTCATGGCGTAACTGATCTCGTCGAGCACGATCAGTCCATATTCGTCGCCAGCGATCAGTTCCTTTGCGTGGGCCCATGCCCCCTGGGCGAGAGCCCGGCTTTCGTCGAGATCATCAGAGTTCCAGGTGAAGCCGTCGCCGCCTGCGAACCATTCGACGCCCAGCTCTCGACAGATCTTCTCTTCTCCGACATGCCAGTCCCCGCTCTTGAGGAACTGCACAACGCCAACCTTCCAACCCATGGCCAGCGCCCGCAGCACGGTGCCGAAGGCCGCGGTTGACTTACCCTTACCCTCGCCGGTGTTGACCACGATGAGGGACTTGGCGGTCTTCAGCTCGGATCGGTCCGGCTTGGCCACCGGTGGTGTGTTCTCACTCGGGTTATCAGTCATGTCATCTCCGTTTGATTTCGGTAGTTCACTGTTACTCACTTGTGGCCGTCGAGGCCTGCCGCAGGGGCAGCACGACCAATCCGCCGTCTGGTCCGTCCATCACCGCGACCGGCGTGCCGTAGTAGCGGCTCAGCGTGGATTCGGTTAACACTTCAGCCGGGGTCCCGATGGCCGGTGAGCCTCCGTCGGCAACCAGTACCAGCCGGTCGGCGAACCTGCTGGCGATGCTCAGGTCGTGAATCGCGGTCACCACCGCCAGGTCGTGTTCGCGTCGCAGCGAATCGACTACTTCGAGGACCGAGATCTGGTGGGCCAGGTCGAGAGCGCTGGTTGGCTCGTCGAGCACCAGCACGGTCGCTTCTTGAACCAGAGCCCGGGCCAATGTCACCCGCTGGCCTTCGCCGCCGGAGAGCTCCGAAACACTACGCCCGGCCATCGGAGCCAGGTCCAGCTGCTCCAACACATCCATCACCCGCTGGCGGTCGTGTTTGGACTCCGATTGCAGCCAGCCGAGGTGGGCGGTGCGGCCGAGCAGTACGTACTCTGCGGTGGTCATGCCAAGTGGCAGGATGGGACGTTGCGGTACGTAGCCGATCTTGGCTCCGAGCTTACGATCGCCACGTCGGTCTTGCCCGCCGACGATTATCGACCCTTCGAAGTCGAGCAGTCCGACGATGGCTTTGAGCACCGTTGACTTGCCTGCACCGTTTGGTCCGATGATCGCCACCCAGCCGCCGGGGTCCACTCCGAACGAGACTCCGCTCACCACGGGATTGCCTTTGTAGCCCGCTGACACATCGTGCAGTGACAGCGCCAGTGCCTGCTCCGGGCTCATCGCCGCCACCTCATCGGAAGCTCACCCGAACGTACCTCGTCGACTCCACATGACGAAGGCAAAGAACGGCGCCCCAAAGAAGGCGGTGACCACACCGATGGGCAACTCTGCGCCGCCGGTCAGGTTGCGGGCGCCGACGTCAGCCAGCACCAGGAACGTCGCTCCCCCGATGGCCGACATCGGTAGCACTATCCGGTAGTTCGAGCCGACGAGCAACCGGACCACGTGGGGAACGATGATGCCGACAAACGAGATAAGCCCACTGACCGCCACCGCCGCGGCAGCCAGCAACGACGCGGCCAGAATCAGAATGATCCGCACCCGAAGAACCGGCACCCCGAGTGCTAACGCTTCGTCGTCGCCTAGCTGAAGCACGTCGAGTTGGCGGCGCAGTAGCAAAATAACTCCGCTGCAAACCACGACGTATGGAAGCAAGAGGGTGACTTCGGTCCATCCGAAGGTGCCGAGCCTGCCCAAGATCCAGGAGTAGACCTCAGCCAAGATGTCGGTATTGCGCTGCATGACGTAGGTCTGCGCCGCGGTAAGGAACGAGGCGACGGCCACCCCTGCTAGCAGCAGCGCTGCCGGCCCTCTTGACACCCCGAAACCGACGCCAGCCGAAACGGCGATGGCTAGCAAGCCGCCTATGAAGGCGGCGAGCGGAACCGAATGGATGGGGCCCCAGCCGTAGTCAACCCCCGAGACGATGGCCACAGTTGCCCCAAGGCCAGCGCCTGCGGCAACGCCGAGCAGATAGGGATCGGCCAGCGGGTTACGGAACACACCTTGGTAGGTGGCACCGCCGAGCGCCAGGGAGGAGCCGACTAGGGCCCCAAGCACCGCTCGCGGCGCCCGCCACTGCCAGAGAATCGATCGCTGGGAGTCGGTCAGGCCAGACTCGACAGAAATGCCGGGAACGGCGTCGATCAGTTCGGTGAGGATGGCTCGGAACGAGATATCACTGCTCCCGAATGACACCGCCAACAGCAGGGCCGCCGACAGCAAACAGATGCTGATCGGCGTCGCTAGTCGAGGAAGGCGGAACGCCCGCGCGGTCGAGGTCTGCAGCGCTTCGGTTGCCGACGTCGACCGCACGGGAATATCGATCATGCAGTGACACCGATCATGCTGGGGCCAAGACCGTTTCAGCCAGAGCCTGCATAAATTCAACGATGCGCGGGCCCCACCGTGAGGAGATGTCGGCGTCGACCTCGATCACGTTGCCGTTTGCCACCGCGGCGATGCCTTCCCAACCGGGGCGGGCCATGATTTCCTCCGGCCCGTATGTCGAGTACTCGCTCTTCGGCAACACGATCAGTGTCGGATCGGCGGCGATCACCGTCTCACCGTCGATCAGTGGGTAGCCGCCACCGTCGTCGTATGGATCGGCGACGTTCTCGAATCCCATCAGCTGGTAGACCTGACCGATGAACGAACCAGAGGTTGCGGTGTAGAACGAGTCGTCGAGTTCGTGGAAGACCCGCACCGGCTCCTCGGACTCCGCAATGCCGGACAGCACCTCGTCGACGCCGGTCCGGATCTCGTCGTTTACGGCAGCGGCCCCGTCTATCTGGCCGGTCGCAACGCCGAGTTGCCCGATCTGGTCGTAGATGTCGTCGAACGAGACCGCCCCCGGCTGCAGCAGTACCGGCACGTCGCTGGCGGCTAGCGCAGCGACGATGTCCTCGGGAAGGTTTGCGGCAACGACAAGGTCGGGGCCTGCGGCCAGGATCGCCTCAAACTCCGGGGCAAAGGCATCGAGCGTGCCCTGCGGTGCTTCTGGCGGATAGTTGGAGAACAGGTCGACTGCGGTGACCTGGTCGCCTGCTTCGATGGCGAACAGCATCTCCGTCGCCGTCGGGGAGAGCGAAACGATACTCATGGGCTGAGCGTCGATGACTACCTCACCGGCGGCGGTGCCGATGGTTAGCGGGTATGCACCATCGACGTCGTCAGTGTCATCAGGGTCGTCAGTGGTCGCTTCAGTTTCGTCGGTGGCAGCATCGTCGGTGGAGTCGTCAGCCGCGGCATCATCAGCGGGGGTCGAAGCGCTGCTCGGCGCTTCGCTATCGGCCGACGTGTCAGCGCTTGAGCCACAGCTTGCGGCCAAGATGACGAGCGCCAAGAGCCCAGCCACTCGCACAATTGCCTGCCGGGCGGTAGTTGTTCTGTTCAAGAGTTTCAGACCTCCATTTGCTCGGAGGGGCTGAATCGCAGGGCCGTAACCCGACGAGGTGCCTTGCTCCGAGGGCCTACGTGGAACCACCGAAGCAGGCGACCTGGCTACACGCTCAAAGCATGATCACAGTTGCGGCACAGCGCCGGATTCTCACCGGACTTCGCTACCTAAGGCGGCATCGGAACTTTGCCGTTCCAACGCTGCTCACTATACGGGCCGACCGAATCAAACCTTAAAAAGGACTGGGGTCAACCACCGGAGGGATTGGTGGTTGACCCCAGAAGGCGTCGCCCGGCTCACTTGAGGGATTGTGAGCCTTTTCGCCCGAACTCTCCGTTGTTGGGGAGAGTCACTGTTATTGACGCAGCTCGGAGCGAGTTGGTCGCGGGATTTCCAAAAAATTCTGTCCCCGGGTGAAAACCTCCCTGCTGGAGCCGATCTAGGGTGGGCATTCAATGCCGAACTCACCTGCGTCACACGTCACTGGGCCGACCCCAGCTGTGCAGATTTCCGGGATCGAGCTGTTTCTGCTTGATCTCCCGCTGCATGAACCGTTCGTTGCCAGCCACGGCGAAACGCTGACCAGGACTATCGCCGTCGTCAGGGTGACAGGCGACGGGGTCATCGGCTGGGGTGAATGTTCGGCGCTACCTGCTGCGACATACACCGCGGAGTCGGCCGCAGGCTCGTTTGCGGCACTGGCCGACAAGCTGGGACCTCGACTCATCGGACGTACGATGACGCCACAAGCGGTGGTTCCATTGCTGTTCGACGGCCCGGAGGTCGCCCTACCGATGGCGGCGTCCGCGTTGGAGATGGCGGTCTTGGATGCCTCGCTCCGCTCAACTGCCCAATCGCTGGCCTCATGGCTCGGGACGACCAGAGCCACGGTCCCGGCCGGTGTGAGCCTGGGACTCGCCGACCCGGGCGAGACCGTAGCAAAGGCCGTCGACCTGGCAGCGGAGGGCTACAACCGATTGAAGGTCAAAGTTCAGCCCGGCCACGACCTCGAACTGGCCTCGGCCATCCGAGCGGCGCTGCCAGACATCGAACTACAACTCGATGCGAACGGCGCTTACGGTGCTGAGGCGATCGATCACGTGTTGGCCATCATCGAATGCGGTATCGATGCCTTCGAGCAACCCTTCGCCAAGGCCGATGAGCGGGCAGCGATCGAGCTGATCGGGTTACTCGCTCAGTCTGGCCGGCCCCCGATCCCGGTGGTGGCCGATGAAGCAGTCGAGTCGACAAAAGATGCGATCGGCCTGCTGGAGCGAGGGGTGATGACCGGGCTGTCGATCAAGCCGGGGCGTGTTGGTGGCTTGATCGCCGCGGTGAACATCCATGACCTGTGCCGAGCCAAGGGCCTGCCTGCCACCGCAGGGGGCATGCTGGAAACCGGGCTCGGGCGTCATGCGCTGGCCGCTCTAGCGGGACTCGACGGCTTTACCCTGACCGGTGATCTGTCGCCCGCTGGCCGGTGGTTGGCCGCCGACCCGTGGCCTGATCTTGTGCTCGGTCAGGGTCGGATCGCAATTCATCAAGGGCCGGGCGTGGCTCCTGATCCAGATGAGGACGTACTGGAACGCTTCACCGTCGAACGATGCCGGGTGTCGAACGCCCCATAAGCGCTCGCTATAAAAATGTACGTCCTGAGATGGCGCTCCTATGAATAGCCGTCCGGTCGATATGCCGTGCCGGTGGCAATATGCTCAGCCAGTGGCTCTGCATTCTGTACTCGTTGGAGACGACCTCAGCCCAGGCCGTCCCGTTCCAACCGGTGCCCCGCTGGTGCTGGCCCACGGTTTCACCCAGAACGTCAACTGCTGGGGGCGGTTCGCTCAGCTGCTGGCCGAGCGGTCGCCGGTGCGAGCGGTCGATATGGCGGGCCATGGGCAATCGGGCCACGACGACGCCGACCTGGCGGCCTCGGGCGAACTACTAGCGGCAGCCGGCGGTTCTGGCATCTACGTCGGCTATTCCATGGGCGGGCGGGTTGCGCTGCACACCGCCCTGGCTCACCCCGAGCTGGTGCAAGGTCTGGTGCTCATCGGGGCGACGGCTGGGCTCGACGACCCTGCAGATCGTGCCAAACGCCGGGCAGCCGACGACGCGTTGGCTACTCGCCTTGTCGACGACGGCCTTCCCCAATTTCTGGACCGGTGGCTGGCCAATCCACTGTTTGCCGGCCTCGATGATGAAAGCGCCGCACGAACACAGAGGCTGAGCAACCGGGCTGAGGGGCTGGCCGCCAGCCTGCGGGCCTGTGGCACGGGCACGCAACAACCGCTATGGGATCGACTCGGCCAGTTGGCGATGCCGGTGCTGATCATCGTTGGCGACCAGGATAAGAAGTTCACCACCATCGGTCGTCGTATGGCCGCGGCCATGACCGCAACAGACGCCGAGTTGCTGTCGATCCCCGGGACACACGCGGTGCATCTAGAAAAACCGGACGAAACCGCAGCCGCGGTGCTCGAGCGCATCGCCAGGTGGAGCGGAACGTAAACCGCTCCCGTCACCAGCGGCAGAGCCGGGTGTGGGGCTCGATATAGGGGTGGCCGGGCTTTATCGGTACCTTGAGCGTGATGTCGACAATCGCTGCAACGTTCTGCGCCACATTGATCGATGAGTGGGCCCGAGGGGGCGCCACCGCCGCCTTTGTCGCTCCCGGGTCCCGTTCGACCCCCCTGGCCCTCGCCCTCCAGTCCGACCGGCGCATTCGGGTGCAGATCTTCCACGATGAACGGGCCGCTGGCTTCGCCGCTCTTGGTCATGCCATGGCGACCGGTCAGCCGTCGCTGGTGACTTGCACCAGCGGAACCGCCGCCGCTCATCTCCACGCTGCGGTAATCGAGGCCGACCTTTCCGCCGTGCCATTGATCGTCTGCACTACCGACCGGCCCCCTGAGCTGTGGGATGTCGGCGCCCCGCAGACCGTCGACCAAACCCGGCTATTTGGCAACGCGGTTCGCTTCTACACCGAACCCGGCGTAGCGGTCGAGGAGATGAACGACTCTTGGCGCTCGCTTGGAGCGAGGCTGGTGGCCGAAGCTAGGGGCGGTGCGGGTGCTCCCGGTCCGGTCCATATCAACTTGAGTTTTCGTGATCCGCTTGTGGCCGAGCCCGGCCCGCTGCCACCGGGCCGGCCGAACAACCAGCCGTGGCACGTCGACCATCGATCGGTAGGTCGCTCGACGGTCGGCGAGGCTGAGGTCAACGATGTCTGGAATCGGGTCCGAGGCCTCGATGGTGTTCTGGTGGCTGGACACGGCACCTCCGACCCGGCCTCGGTTTTGGCCCTCGGTCGGGCGCTCGGCTGGCCGGTCCTGGCCGACCATCGTTCGGGGTGCCGGGCCGAGAACCAGTCGATCGCCCACTTCGATCCCCTGCTCCGCAGCCAACGTTTCGCTAAGGCTCGCAGGCCAGACGTGGTTATCCGGTTCGGCGAGCCGCTGGCCAGCAAATATTTGAGCCAGTGGCTCGGTGGGTTGGATGCCGACACCATCGCCGCGCTGGCCAGAACCGATTGGATCGATCCGGAGCGCATCGCTTCGCTTGTGGTCAACGAGGCTGGCCTAGCAAGAGCGCTCCTGGCTCGGGTTCAGTCGGACTATCGCCCCTCTGCCGAGGCTGAGAAGTGGGAGCGGGCCGACGCAATCGCTGAGCAGGCCATAGTCCAGCATCTGGCCGCTACCGAGGAGACGACAGAGCCGGGCATCGCCCGATCGGTTGTGCAGTCGATCCCCGAGGGTGGGTCGCTTCTAGTGGCGTCTTCGATGCCGGTTCGTGACGTTGAGTGGTTCGCCCCAAACCGCCGCGGTGTGCGGGTCTATGCCAACCGCGGGGCAAACGGCATCGATGGGTTGGTCGCCACCGCCACCGGCATCGCCCTTTCCGGGTCACCGACAACGCTGCTGATTGGCGATGTGGCCTTCCTCCATGACAGCTCGGCGCTGATCGCCCTGCGGAATCGTGCGATCTCGCTGACCATCGTGGTGATCGATAACGACGGCGGAGGCATCTTCTCGTTCCTCCCCCAGGCCACGCAGCTCGACGGTGAAACCTTCGAGCGGCTGTTCGGCACTCCTCACGGAACAGATATCGCTGCGCTGTGCGCAGCCCATGGCATTGAAACACAGCGGTGGGAAGACAGTGGTTGGGATCACGCCGAAGGCGGGCCTCAACCAAAGACCGAAGGTATCCGGGCGGTCATCGCCAAGACCTCCCGGTCGGAAAACATCGGCCAGCACGACCGACTGAATCATGCTGTCGTCGAGGCCGTCGAAAACCCTAGCGCTTGACTCCACGCCGCTTCGTCCTCCGCCAGTGAGGGTCACAGCTGTGTCCTAGGGTGATAGCTATGCCGTGGATCACCGTCGACGAACCTTTTGCCAAACCCCCCAGGGTCGTCGAGGTGTCGCAGAAGCCAGAGTGGGCGCCACCACTGAGCGTCGACCGGGGTTGGGCTGAGCTTTCTGGCGTCACCGTGTCGGGTGACCCAGCGCTCGACCTTGGCGACTGTCAGGAGTTGACCATCGAAGACTCCGCCCTGACCGGCATTGCGGTGGGTGGCGAAGGCAGCAGCATCTCGGTCGAGATCTACCGCAGCCATCTCGACGGTTGCGACCTGAGCGGCCGCTCGATTCGCAACGTACGCGGCACCCGGCTGACGGCCTGCAAGATGATCGGAACCGACTTCGCAGGCGGAGTGATAGCCGACACTATCTTCGAACGGTGCGTGCTGCGTTACGCCAACCTGCGGATGGCCAAGCTCAGCCGGGTGCAATTTGTCGACTGCAGCTTCGACGAGGTCGACTGCTATCAGATGGAAGCAGCCGATGTTTCGTTCCCCGGTTCGACTCTCGTCGCGGTGGGGCTCGACAGTCTCAACGCAAACCGGTTCGACCTCCGGGAAGCCAACGAGATCACCCTCAGCGCCATCACTCGGCTCGAAGGTTGCCTCGTTTCCGAGCATCAATTGGCCGGTATGGCCCACAGTTTGGCGATGGCGGCCGGGATTCAGGTTGAACGTGAGATCGACGACCAAGATCTCGATCAGTAGTCTTTGCATCATGTCCAGCCACACTCGTGAACAGCTCGCAGCCATAACCGCCGACTTTCTGAACGCCTTCAATATCAACGATCTCGACAAGACGATGAGTTTCTTCGCCGACGACGGGGTCTACGAGGAGTTCAACGGCAACATAAGCCGGGGGCTCGATGATGTCCGAGCGACGTTCGCGCCTCAGTTCAGCGGGGCGTTCGGCGACATGAAGTTCCTCGATGAGGACCTGATCGTCGACGCCGAGGCGGGCAAGGTTATGGCCTCGTGGACCTGCACCCTTGAGGTCAAGGGTCAGCCGGTCGGTTGGCGAGGGCTCGACGCCATGACGTTCAACGACGAAGGTCTGATCACTCACAAGCTGACCTACGCCAAGGCCAAAGCCCCGCTGTTCAGCTAACGCGGGGTTACGGCACGAACCAGTGAGTGCCCCAGTTCACGGCACGATGAGGGCGCCGAGCATGGCTTTGAATTTGGCTCGGGTTTCGTCGAGCTCGGCCTGAGGGTCGCTGTCGGCGACCACGCCGACGCCTGCGAAAATTGTTGCCTGTTGTTCGCCAATCTCAGCTGAGCGGATGGCAACCACGAACTCGCCGTTGCCTGCACCGTCGACCCAGCCGGTCGGGCCGGCGTAGCGTCCTCGTTGGGCCTGCTCTAGTTCGGCGATCAGGGCTAGAGCGTCTTTCTGGGGGCTGCCGCCGACCGCAGGCGTTGGGTGAAGCGCGGCCACCAGTTCGAGGATCGGGGCGGCGGGGGTTGAGAGTCGCCCTTCGACCCGAGTGCCGAGGTGGTGCACGTTGGCCATGGTGACAATCGATGGTTCAGGCTCGGCGTCGACGTATGAGCAGAACGGCAGCAGGGTGTCGAGCAGCCAATCGATGGTGATTCGATGTTCCCAGCGGTCCTTGTCCGATGCCAGCAGGTTGGCCAGCTGACGTTGGTCTGTGGCCGGATCGGTCGACCGGGGGGCGGTACCTGCGAGGGGGTGGGCCCGCACGACGTCACCCTGTCTTGACACGAGAAGCTCCGGTGAGGCCCCGACAAAACCGTCGACGAGGAACAGGGCGGCGGCGGGGAAGACTGCGTTAAGCCGGGTGATGACCGCCGGGAGGGAAATGGCCTCGTCGGTGACCAGCCGCAGTTCCCTGGCCAGCACCGTTTTGTCGAGATCTCCGTGGCGGATGCGGTCACGGGCAACGGCGACCACCTCATCGCGCCACTGCTCCGGTCTCAGCACCGATCGGAGCTGATAGTCGGTTGGCTCGGAACCCGATTCAAGGTTGGAGTCTGATCCTGACCAGACGGTCTCGATTACTGCCATCGCCCGTTCGAACACCGATTGAGAGCCGGCATCGGCATCATCGATGATGGTGAGCCAGCGTTGGCCCTGGGGGTTGGCGCCGATGATGACCCTCGGCACTATCAGTTCGCCCGTCTGGTCTGGGTCGAACGGCAGGGCGGCGAAGGCCAGCGGTCCGGTTCCCGCCGCGTCGAGTTCGCTGTCGCCTGCCATGGCAGCCAGGCTTGCTGCGGCCGGACCGAAACCGCCGGGACGGTCGATGGGGATCTGCAGCGCCCGCCCGACACCGGCTAGAACCAGCCCTTCGCGCGACCACAGCAGCCCGGAACGGGCGCCGATTTCCAGCAGCGGCAGGTCGAGGTCGATCCGAATGGTGGTGGAGCGCTGAACGTGCTGGGTCACGAGGCCCAACGTACATGGTGCGATCCGACGAATCGCCAATCGGGCGGGCAAACTGTTCTTCGTGCAACAAAAGTTCTCCGCCACCACCGTGGCAACCCCCGCTGAGCTTTTCGCCGTGGTCGGCGACATCAGCACCTATCCGGAATGGCTCGATGTGGTCTCGCACGTCGAAGCAACCGAAGAGTCCGATGCTTGGCTTGTGACGTTGAAGGCCCGAGTCGGCCCATTCTCCAGATCCAAACGACTTCGTATGGTCAGAACCATCCACGACCCAGGGTCGGTTTCGGAGGTCCGGTTCGAGCGCCGGGAGATCGACGGGAAGGAGCACTCCGATTGGGTGCTGGCGGCCACCGTGCAACCGGCGGAAGGTGGCGACCCGACCCAACGCAGCACCGTGTCGCTGGAGCTCGACTACGACGGTGCGATGTGGTCTGGATTACTCGACGGTGTGTTGGGAGCGGCCGCCGATCGGGCGACAGCCAAACTGCAGGCTTACGTCAGGCCCTGAGGCCCGTCCGTCGTCACTGTTAAGTTGTCAGTCGGATTTGCTCAGCTGCGTCAACCAACGGCTACTGAGCTGATGGCGCCCTGCGTAGATCTCGCTGACCACCTCGGCCAGCCGACGGCTGATTGCGCCGGGAGCGTCGAACGAGCGCTCATCGAGTAGCCCAACCGGCAGTACCGGTTGGTTCGTTGAGCAGAGAAAGAGCTCGTCGGCCCCGGTGACCTCATCCCAGTAAACCCCTCGCACCTCGATGGGTATGCCGATGCTCTGGGCTGCGTCGAGTACTAGTCGCCGAGTTATGCCATCCAGCACGGTGTCGAGCGGCGGGACCACGATGCGCCCGTCGGATACGACCATCAGACTCAGCGTTGTCGACTCCGCGAGATCGCCATCGGTCGTCCTAAACACTACGTGATCGAATCCGTCGGCCCTGGCCGCCAGCTGAGCTCGAACCCCTGGCGTGTAGCTGGCCGCCACCTTAAGCGACGGTGGCAATACCTCGGCGGGGATCTTCGGGATCGTCGTCGAGGCGACCTTGACCGGGTCCTTCATGACCGAGCTCGCCCCGGCTCCATCCTTGCACCACACCAGCACGTAGACCGTTGGCCGCAGGTCGGCAGGCATTAGGCCGATCGCATCCTCGGTCCAGGCGGCGATCATCTTGACCACCAACGGGGCCGGTCGCTCGGCATCTCGCATCAGGTCGTCGATGTTGGCCGCCACGGTGGCGGCGATTGCCGCTTCGATGTCCCCCGCTTCGCCAACCTGCTCCATGCCCATGAGTTCCGCCGAACGCAGAAATCGTACGACGTGTTCCCGCATTCCGACGCCGCAATGGCCGGCCTCGGTGTCGGTCACCAGCATCACATCGAAGACCTGGGACCCGCGGGCCGCCATATGCGAAAGCACATGCACGGTCGCCTCCGCTGACGGGATGAGCTCTCCGTTGCGCCAAACGACGCTTTTTACAGGTGGCGACACAGCTGGATCAGTCACGGACGGATGATAACCGCGCCCCGCTACCCTTGCGGTCGTGGGTCGTCTGGTTGCGCTTGGTTTGCCCGGAGGGGCCGCATACGCCGAGGCGATCCAATGCATCTGGGACGCCGGTGACGCCATAGCCCCGCTCGATGATCGCCTCCCTAAAGCTGAGCTGGAACGGGTGATGGCTACGCTCAAACCGGGAGCCGTTATCGAAGCCGACGGCGAGATTCGATCACTGGCCGGTGGCGAGCCGGTCGAGCCCGGAGATGGTCTGGTGATCGCCACCAGCGGCACCTCCGGTGAGCCGAAGGCGGTGATTCACACCCACAAATCGATCGAGGCTTCAGCGTTGGCTATCGGCGCAGCACTGAACGTCGACACCTCAAGCGACCGCTGGTTGGCCTGCCTGCCGCTGGCCCACATCGGCGGCCTGGCCGTGGTGATGCGATCGTTGGTCACCGGCACCGACGTTGAAGTACACAATGGTTTCGACGCCGACGCGGTGATCCGAGCGGCCCAGAACGGGGCCACGCTCACCTCGATGGTCACCAGAGCGCTGAATCAAGTTCCGGCTGAGCTGTTCCGCACCGTGCTGATCGGTGGCGCCGCACCTCCCCCCGATCGACCGAAGAACGTCATCGCCACCTACGGATTGACCGAGACCGGCTCGGGTGTGGTCTACGACTCGGTACCCCTCGAAGGACTCGAAGTCAGCATCGGGCCACCATCGCCGAATCCCGATGGTCAAACACCGGCGGCAGGCGGACCGGCAAGCGAAGCCGAGATTTATCTCCGGGGTGCCATGCTGTTCCGCGGCTACCGGTCGCTACCCGACCCGTTCGTCGACGGCGGCTGGTTTCCCACCGGTGATCTCGGGTTTCACGACGCCGACGGACGCCTACACGTCAGCGGCCGTCGGGGCGACGTCATCAAGACCGGCGGCGAGATGGTCTGGCCCGAACCGGTTGAACGGCTTCTACTGAGCCGCGATGACATCGAGCAGGTCGCCATTATCGGTCGACCGGACCCCGATTGGGGACACCGGGTCGTCGCCGTCGTGGTCGTCGCTGAGGGTCACAGCGAACCCGAACTGGCAGAACTGCGTGAAGCGGTGGTCGCCGAACTGCCCATGTGGAACGCTCCGAAGGAACTTCAGTTCGTTGCCGACATACCCCGGACCTCGCTCGGCAAGGTCAGACGAAATCTTCTCTAGCGGCTAGCTAGTGCAGCCTTGGCGAGATCGAAGTCTTCCGGGTTGGTGATACCGATCCACTGCTCCGGCGAGGCAACGACCTCGACCTTGAGCCTCCCCGCATCCATCAGCTCGCCGACGACGGTCGGCAACTGCGATTCGGCTTTCGGCTCGTTGGCGTTGACGGCCAGGAAGGTTTCCCAGCGCTCCTGGAAGTCGACGTTGATCGAATCGTGGAAACACCAGAAGTTCATCGACACCGGAGTCTCGCCCGGCACCGCTTGGCCGTTCGCTGAGAACGTCCCGTCTTCGAGACGCTGACATTCGTCGGTTTCGACGATGGCGCTCAGGTGGCCGTCTTCAACCTTGGTCACCGCTCGGGTTACCGAACCGCTCGGGGGCACGGTCCGCCCCATTTGGAAGGCTACGTTGGCCGCTAGCCCCGGGCTGAGGCGTTCCATACACTCAGCTCCCAGTCGGAAACTCTCCGGGCCGTAGTAGTCGTCGGCGTTGATCACCGCATATGGGCGATCGATAACATGCGCCGCGCTGAGCACCGCATGCAGGGTGCCCCATGGCTTATCTCGTGCTGGGCCGAGGTTGTCCTGGCACACGTAGACCACGTCGAGATCGCCGTGCTGGGCCTTGATCTGCTCCTTGACGTCGGCCTCGATATCGGACCGGACGATCAGCACGATCTGGCCGAACCCGGCTGCTAGGCCATCTTTGATCGAAAGGTCGAGGAACGCTTCGTCCTGCGGGCCGACTCTGGCTAGCTGTTTCACGCCGCCAAATCGGCTACCCAAACCGGCAGCCATGATCACGAGCAGGGGCTGTTGTGTCTCTTGGTGGGAAGTCACGGCGCCTATCGTTGCGGAATCCGACCGCCAACTCAACGTCTATCAGAACTTTCTTGGGGAAAGTTCTGGGCTAATTGACTATTCGCGGCGTTAGCAGCCCCTGACTCAACACCGATAGCTTGTCTGCATGCTGAGGAGGACCTGAATGCGCGCACGCCTGTGGGCCGTGCTGGCAATCGCCATCGTCGCCATCTCCTCGTCGGCAATCCTGGTCCGCTGGGCCGACGCATCGCCTATCGCCCTAGCTTTTTGGCGGACCCTCGGCGGAGCCTTGGTGCTCGCCCCTGCTGCCGCTCGAGCGGCGGTACGGCCGACGAAGGCCCAATGGGTCGGGATCGGCCTCGCTGGCGTGGCCCTTGGCGCCCATTTCGCGACCTGGCTCGCTTCGTTGGAGCTCACCTCGATCGCCGCTTCGGTGACCTTGGTGGCAACGGTTCCCCTCATCGTCGCGGTGGCCCTGGCCTTAACCGGGCGCCCGCCGGGCTCTCGCACTTGGCTGGCTATCGTCCTGGCAATCGCCGGCACACTGATCATCACCCTTGGCGACATCGACGGTGGAGGAAGCGGCCGCTCTCCGCTGATCGGCAACGGCTTGGCGCTCATCGGTGCGGCGACCATGGCCTTCTATCTAATCACCGGTGATCGTCTGCGCACGTCGCTGTCGACCGCGGCCTATGCCAGCAGGACCTACGCCGTGGCCGCCGCCACCATGCTGGCGGTGGCGTTGATCGGCGGCGTCGACCTGATCGGCTATGACCGTCGCACCTGGCTGGCGGTGCTCGGCATGATCATCGGCCCCCAGCTGGCCGGACACACCGCCCTGAACTTCCTGCTCGGCCAGCTCGGCTCGGTTTCGGTGTCGCTGGCGCTACTGGCCGAGCCACTCGGCGCCACGATCTTGGCCTGGTTGGCATTTCGGGAGCTTCCGCCGCTAGCCGCCGCTTTCGGAGCCCCGCTGGTCATCATCGGGGTGGCGATTCACATCGTGAATGACAGCGGTTCAAGCTCGCCATCGTTCGACCGAAAGGGGCAGGGGTGAGTTCCTGGTTCGATGCGCCGAAACCGTCGCCGTCTGACTTGATCGCTGGCATCAGCGTGGCTCTGGTGTTGATCCCCCAGTCGCTGGCCTACGCCCAGATCGCAGAGATGCCGGTTGTCACCGGTCTTTTCGCTTCGGCACTGCCGCTGATCGTCTTCTCGCTCTTCGCCTCATCGCCCTATTTGCAGACCGGACCGGTGGCCCTCACCAGCCTGCTCACCCTGGCTGCGCTGCAGGGAGCAGGTTTCGCCAGCGACCACCCCGACTATGTGCGCCTCGGCGCCCTGCTGGCGCTGATCGTTGGCGGCTTCCGGCTGCTGTTCGGATTGGGACGCCTTGGTTGGGTGGCCTACCTGATCTGTGAGCCGGTCCGAAAGGGCTTCACCTCCGGGGCGGCCATCGTCATCATCTCTTCGCAGCTACCAAAGGCCCTTGGCAACTCACAGGAGGTCCCCGATGGTTCGACGATCGGCCGGGCTATCTGGTCGGCCGTGCACCCCGGCACCTGGTCCGGCGGTGCTCTTCTACTAGCGGCGATGACCATACTTATCATGCTCGGCGGGCGCCGCTTTCACCGTCTCTTCCCCGGCGTCGCCATTGCGGTGCTAATCGGGTTGGCCTACTCCGCGTTTGTCAGCAATTCGGTGCTCACGGTTGGCGACACCGCCCCGATCCCCGAGGGGTTGCCGGCGCTGTCGCTCGACCTACCGTGGTCGAGCTTCGGCACCCTGGTGGTCGGCGGGCTCATCATCGCCCTTGTGGGGTTTGCCGAGCCGGCGTCGATCGCCCGACAGTTCGCCCAGGAGGACAAAGCCCGATGGGACGCCAACCGAGAGTTGGCCAGCTCCGGCCTGGCCAACCTGACCGCGGCCCTCTCGGGAGCCTTCCCGGTCGGCGGTTCGTTCTCCCGCAGCTCGGTGAATCGACTGGCTGGAGCAAAGACCCGCTGGAGTGGCGGTATCACCGGCCTTGTGGTGCTGGCCTTCCTGCCGATCGCATCGGTGCTAGACGGCCTACCTCAAGCGGTACTGGGAGCCATCGTGATCGGCGCGGTGATCGGCCTGGTCAAACCGCTGGCTCTGATCGGCCTGTGGCGCCAATCCAAGATCGAGGCCGCCCTGGCCTGGATCACCTTTGCCGCCACCTTGTTGCTAACCCCTGCTGTGCAGTGGGCAGTGATGCTGGGCGTGGCTTTGACCGCCCTGGTGCACCTGGTCCGACCGCTGACGGTCAAGGCGACCGAAGTCGATGGCACGCTCACCGTTGAACCGGTCGGGCTGCTGTGGCTCGGTTCCTATAGCCGCTTCGGACAGCAACTGAGCAAGGTTGCAGCCTCCAACCCGGCGAAGGTTCTGGTGGTCGACATCGGTCCCGACCCCAGCCTCGACCCGTCGCTGGAAACAATCCTCGTGTCGCTCCGGACAGAACTTGGCCACAGCGGCCGGTCGCTCGTAGTCGCCGGAATGGATGAGCTACCCGCGGGCGCCAGCGGCATCCACTAGCGAGCTCAGTGATTGAACGCAGTGACTGAACGCAGTGATTGAACGCAGTGACTGAACGCAGTGATTGAACGCAGTGACTGAACGCGATACCTGAGCATCGCGATTGATCCGAGGGTTGAAACTGATGATACCTTCACACCTATGCAGGTATTGGATACGAAAGCGTCATGCCAGATCGGCGATGATCGCGACCGCTTAGAGATCCTGCGGTCGAACATTGCCACCGTTGACGAGGCCGACGAAGTTGTCGACCTATTTCGCCTGCTCGGTGATCCGACCCGACTGCGGATCCTCTCGGTACTCATCGAAGCTGGAGAGCTCGGTGTCGGATCCATTGCAACAATCCTCGACGTGAACGAGACCAATATCTCTCAGGCACTCAGGCTGCTGCGAAATGCAGGTGTCGTGAAGAAGCGGCGGGTCGGGCGTTCGATTCTGTATCGGCTAGAAGATCACCATGTCCGACTGATTCTTGGTTTGTCGCTCGATCATCTTTCGCGGACCGCTGGCACAACGTCGGTGATTGGCTCTGTCGATCGCATTTCGATAGCGAAGGAGAGCGGCGCCGAGCTACTCGTGGTTGATGAGGTTGAAGCGGTAACCGGGTTTGGTCTCCTGGGCGACCGTCACGCTGGCAACCCAGCACGACAGGTGAGCATCCAGTCCAAGTCCGAACTGGCGGCCGCATCACAGCGACTGGGGCGCGAGATTCACATCGACCAAACCCGTCGCAACATCACCGTCGACGCCGGCAACCTGCCTCGTGTACGTGGCCAGCGACTGCTCATCGGCGACGTCGAGCTAGAAGTATTCTCCGACGCACCCCCTTGCGCTCTGATGACTGAACTCATCGGCAAGGGTGCCCGCCCCGCACTCAAGAAACTTGCTGGGATTCACTGTCGAGTGATCGTCGGCGGCACGATTCAACACGACGACGACCTCACGCTCGTCGACGCTGAGAGCGACCACTAAGAACGGCAACGCTGTACTAGTAAGCGGGCCTACTCGCCCGCTCTGGCTCAGTCGTTCGAGAAGGCGGCAAGAAAGTCAACATCGAGTCGGCGGAATTCGTCGACTTCGAATCCCTCGAGTTTGTTATCAGAGTTCTTATCGCCGAGGACAAGCTTCCAGTCGCCGTCGACCCAGGTGAGGGTCACCGCCATACGCCACTTGATTGTTCTATTTTCCACTGCAGTAATCCCGGCCAGGTTGATGCGAGCCCATAGTGGGTTGTATCCCACGACCGTCCATCCGACGTAAGCACTCCGATACGCACCGATCGCACCCAGCAGCATCAGCTCCCCCGAATCTAACAGGGCTCGAACACCCTCACGTGTGGCTGGTACACCGTCGCCGGTGACTTGAGCCTCCAGCACTGACTCCCACTGCTTATTCGGAAGAGCTAACCGTTGCAGGATGTGTATTGCCGCTAGAGCCGCTCCCTCTGGACTTTGCTCAAACCCTTTCGACGTTGAGGCCGAGAAGACTCGCGGCCCCGCCGCGCCGATGGGAAAGAAGTTGTAGTTGTCAGGACTGTGGATTTCCCAATCGACCTCTGGGTTGTCGACTAGTCGCAGCGGCTGCGCGTTACGAATCTCGTCGACATAGCCGCGAATCAGTTTCCGATCCGCCCGCAGACCACCGGCCGTATGCCAACGCTCGTAGTATCCGATTGTCCTCCCGGCCACCGTGAACAACAGCAGAACGAAAGCAATAGCGCAGAGACCTACGATGAGCACAAGCCTGGCCCGACCAAGCCCCGAGTACAGCAGCAATGTAACTGACCGACCGTCAGCAGCGAAGTAACAGAGGGCATCGACGAATATTGCCAGGCTTGGCCCGCAGAACCAACTGGACACCTGACCCTCTGTTGATCGGCCAGCCGCAGCAATGCGATGCGAACCTCAGCTACGCCCGCTGAACAGTCGACTCGGCGTTAGTTCGAAGACGATTAGTCCGACTGCGTAGTTGAGCAACAGAGCTGCAGAGTCGCCTGCAGTCGGAATTGTAAGGACCAGGTAAATCGAAGGGGCCCCGAACACGGCGACTCCCATCAAGACGGCGAACCAATGAGCAACACCAGATCTCTCGGGCGTCAAAGTCACTATGGTCCGCCGCCCTCCATCGGCGAGACGATCCGGGCACTGCCTTGCGCTACCTCATGGTCGCTCGTATGCGCACCCTTGTGCCCAGCCTGGCTGGACCATTCAGCCAGCAGCGCTCTATCACTGTCCCGTGTGAGATCCTTCAGTCGACGCCGAAGGGAATCAGCTTCCATGTTCAACAGGTGCCGCGTCGCAAACTCGTTGGCGGGCGATGTCCGCAATTCGTCATCGATCTCAACAAGACGCTTACGAATTTCGTTGGGGCTTGCCTGCTCGCACATCAAGTACCTCCTCAACGTCGCTCAACGTCGCCTAGAAACAGTAATTATGTCATGATCCGACTAACTCATCGATGCCGCCACAGGCCGGCCAGCCGACCGCTAAGGCGATTCCGGTGGCCTACCAGCCCTCGGTCCCGTCCCAGTCCCACTTCGGTACGGGTAACTCGCTCGGCACCTCGTCCGGCGTTGTCCATCTGTGATTCAACATCGCCGTCGCCCAGGTGAACCATGCGATGAGCTGAAACCGCAGACGGGGGTCGGCGGGGATCTTTGCATCATCCAAAGCGAATACGAATGAGGCGACGGCACGACCATCCATCTGTTCATGGGGCCCGTTACCGCTATGAAGTCGCACGACGTGCGAGTAGTCGCCCATCGACTCGGTATAGGTGGTCGGTCCGCCGAGTTGCTCGGACCAGTAGGCGGCGAGCCGCTCGATGTGCTGCGGATGGACTCCGCCCTCAAATGCATGTGCCAGAATCGGATCCGCCATGCAACGCTTGTGCCAAGCCTCAGCTAGGTCCCGTAGCGCCGCAGCGCCTCCCATCACCTCATAGATCGTGGGCTCCATGAATGCCAAACTAGTCGCGGAGCGGTGCCCTTTGTAGCCGGGCTCTTCGTGGACTAGAACGTTCCGGATGGCTCGGCGACGGGCCCATTCTTGACCTGGCTCATAGCTCCGACGAGCAGGACCCCTCCTGCGATTAGCGAGAGCTGGTAGGGGTCGGCCAGCCAGTTCGAATCGATACTGAGATCGATCAGATAGCCGCCGGCGAGAAATCCGAGTTGCAGCGAGGTTGATGCAACGACGTCAAGTCTTGTGAGCGCCTGAACGGTCGACGAGCTGCTCGATCTCAGGTGGGCCATTTCGAGCAGCGACAGCCGCACAACGGTTCCCGCTCCGGCAGCGAAAGCGATGGCAAGCAGCACCGGTGCGCCGTGAGCCCACCCGACACGTGACGGGTTGAGCGGCACGAGCGCTAAGGCACAGAGCAGCGAAACCAGGGCGCCCGCCCGTGCTCTCATCACAAGTCCGTCTGCGGTTGGACGCCACGCGGCAGACGCCCCGAGAGATCCAACGGTGAGGGCAGCGCCGATCGCTCCGAGGTTGGCCGATGGCCAGTATGTACTTGATGCGTAGGTGACTACGAACGGCCAGGCCGGTACGACGCTGAGACCGATCGCCACGTACACCCAGGTCAGACCCTGTCCCTCGGCGCCATTCGAGTTGCCGGGCACGACGACCGACGGCGAGTCTTCCGCGGGGCGGCGCAACGATGACACCGCGGTCGCCAGCACTGCACCCAGCATTGCCAGCGCTACCAGGATGACTATCCGCCCGGTAGCCCCAGCCCAACTCACGAGGCCGACGAGAACGATGGCCAGTAGCCCCCCGATCGCCCGCCCCTGGGCGTTGAGTTGCTGCCTGAATCCGGCATCGATCGTGGTCGACAGCAGCGGCTGGAACGACGTGGCGAACAGCACAGAAACCGCCAGCTCAGCCAGAACCGCGATCGTTATGACGATGACCACGACAGTTGAGGCTGAGACAGGCCCTGGGATAAGCCACGCCATGACAAGACACATGGCAGCCATCGACCAGATGAACACCCGAAGATTGCGGTGGGCCGACCGCAGGGGAATACGAGCAGCCATGATCTGAAATGGAATTGAGATGGCCCCGAGGCCGACGGCGAGACCAACCTGACGGGGATCGAGACCCAGATTCTCGATCGCCAGGATCTGGAAGATCGGTCCACCGTTTACCCCAAGCGACGCTCCAAGAAGTGGGACGAGGACGACGACAGCGAAGTATCCACGACGTTCGGAGGTCGTCGGAGCGGCCTCGGGCATCGAGCTGAGTTTCTGTTAGCGCCGCACCGAGGAGTCGCTCTGGGCCACCCGGCTACGGACGGTGAACACACTCTCGCCCGAGAGCACGCCACCCCGACCGAACAGGCGACCGAACTGCCAGTTCGAAAGGCCGAGCTCCGGCTTGTTCAAGGCGTACTGCCCGTCGACCCAGCGGGTGAATCCGTCACCGACAAACGGCGCGTCGATCGCGGCCCAGAAGGCGTCCTTTTCAGACTGATCGTCGCTGATCAGGCTGGCCACAAACCGGGGCGACTGATTGTTGAACAACTCGACCGCCTGTTCGACCGAGTCGACGACGGTGATGGTGATTTCGGGGGATGTCTCCCACTCCCACTCCCGACCCAGTTGGTCATCGGCTATCGATTCGGCCTTGGCTTCGGTGACATCGCCCTCGGCTCGGGCGATGGTGACTTTTTCGGAAAACCAGTCCCGATCGACAAAGGGCTCAGCGGAAGCTGTGACATGCAGCTTCGGGGCGACCTCAGCCTCCGACGCGGCCTGACTCAAGCCAGCCATGATCGCCGGGACCAACCGGTCGGCCGACTCGGCCAGCACGCAGCAGGTGTTCACCGTGTTGCAGACCTTGCGGTCGAGCGAGTTGGCCACCACAGCCTGCAGCCGTTCGCCGTCGCAGTGTTCGCCGGTGATGATCCAAGCGCCACCGGTGCCATGCAGGCTGACCGGGGTCCCGACCTGGCGGGCGACCGCACCTAGCTGTTCGACCGCGGTGCCGCTGCCTCGGGCTACCGCTAGCGCGAGGCGATCGTCGGCGAACATGGCCCAGCCTGCGGCGTGAGCCGAGCTGTCGATCAGGCTGGCTGTTCCCGGGGGCAGACCGGCCGACTCCAGCGCCGGGTCGAGCGCCTGCTCGACGATCGCTCGGGCGGTGGCGAGGGCATCGGAGCCGATGCGGAACGCCACTGCGTTCCCGCTGCGGATCACTCCACAGGCGTCGGCGAAAACATTTGGCCGACCTTCGAACACAAAGCCAACAACGCCAAGACCGGCGGTGCGCTGCTCCAGTCGCCAGCCGTCGTGCTCGACCACTTCGAGAACGGCGTCGCGGCCGGAGCTGGCGTCGCGCCACAGGTGGAGGCCGCCAATCATGTCGGCCCGCATCTTGTCCGACAGTTCGAGGCGGGTCGTTGACCGGCCTCGCTGTTTCGCTCGCTCAACATCTTCGGTGTTGGCCGCAGCGATCGCAGCGAAGCGATCGTCATCGGCCAGGTTGACGGCGAAACGATCAAAGAAGTCGGTTATCGCTTCGTCGGTCACCGCCCCGAGAGCCAGGAAGGCTCGATGGGCCCGCCCAACCGTGCCAGCAGCGATGTCCCACTCCCCTGCCGGAACGTGCAGCAGATCGCCGGTTTGGTCGACAACCAGCAAACGGTCGCCAGCAGCAAACGCCGCAGCCAGCTCGGGTGAAACCCGAGTTACCCGGTTGCCGCCGTACAAAATGGGTTGATTCTCCTCTAACGAGGCCAGTTCATCGCTCACCTGATCAGTTTGCCCTAAACGGCGGCAAACCTCGTAGCAGGCCGTCATCCGGACTACTACGAGGCGAAAGCCGTCGCGCTGCTCCCTAAGAGTTGTAGGCGGTA
>JBOEHD010000090.1:0-14741 GCA_050633745.1 Acidimicrobiales bacterium | reverse complement strand
CTCCTGGATCTCAAACCGGATCAGCGGGTAGCCATCGTGATGGTCCACGGCCATGGCCACAGCTACGCCGAGGCGGCCGAAGTGCTGGGGGTGCCGATCACAACGGTGAGCAATCACCTCAATCGGGGGCTTGGCCGCCTCCGCCAGTATCTGGAGGAGGGCCAGTGACGGACCAAGATGAGCTGGAGCGGCGACTGAGCCGGCTTGGCGAGCATCTCGAAGCCGAACGATTGGCCAGAGCAACCGACGCCCTGACTGGACCCGGTTCGTCCCCGGCAGCCGGTTCGATAGCGGCGAAAGATGCGACACCACCGCGGCCCCATGGCGCCTCCGATCTCGGTACGAGCGGCCGTCCGCTGCGGCTGCGGCTGGTCGCTGCAGCGGTTGGCGTGGCCGCGCTCACCGGACTGGGCTACTTCTTCGTCGTTGGCGACTCGTCCGAGACCTCAGCAGTGAACACCGTGGACACAGTGAACGCCGAGGACACAGTGAACACCGAGGACACAGTGAACGAGGACGCGGTGACCGAGGAGTCCGACGGCGGCGTTACTGTCGGCACCGCCCCATCTGGAGACGGGGCTGGAGCGCAAGCGTCGGACTCGGAGTCGGACTCGGCGGTCGCCGTGCCGGTGCCCGACTTGGCCGACATCATGGTCAACCTTCCAGCCCAGGTCGATCTCGATGGCGGAGCGATGGTCTATGTCGGGGAGGAAGGTATGTCCCCCGAAAAGATCGCCGAGGCCTATCTAGGTGACCGGCTTCCAGAGTTACCGGTGTCGGTACGAGCGGTTGAAAGCGACGACAATCTGACCCTGTTGCGCTGGCAAACCGGACCGGAAACCGAGTTGTTCGACTCGGCCGCCGGATCGGTAGTCGTACGCAACGATTTGGTTTACCTGCCCGGCGTGGTTTTGGCCACGACCGACGGGGTAGCGGTCACCTCGGCGGTGCGTAGCGACACGGCGCTGATGGTGGCGGCCGAGGCGGTCGGCGATCTGCCCGATCCGGCCGACGAAAGTAGTGGCATGTTCACCGCCGAGGTAGTTACCACCGCTGGCGACCTGGTCACCGGCTCGACACCCGGGAACGTTGTGCAGGTGGATATGCCGGACGACGGAGCGGTGGCGGCCCTGGTGCGGATTTCTCACCAGGGAGGTACCCGAGTCTCGATCACAGAATTTGCCCTCGATCCGGTCGGGTTCGCCGAGCCGTGTGGCTCCAACCCTCCGGTGTCTATCGACGTTGGTAGGTTGCTCGGCGCGTTGACCGAGGGACCGGCGCCGCTGTCTGAACGAGATGCACTGGTCAACCAAAGGGTTTGGCATCACCCCGGTGAAGCTGCCTTTATCGAGATCCGCTGGCCCGCCGACCCAGCTATCTCCAGCAGGTTGACCCCAGACGACGTCGATTCTGCTGACGTAATTAGCTTCCAGACGTATGGGGATCCGCAGCTGGTGCCGGACTCCGCCATCATGCTGGCTTTGGTCGGGCAATCAGCGGTCGACCCCTGCGCGGTGGTTCAGATCTCCGTCTACGGTGACCCCGCAGCGGTGGAATGGTGGGGGACCGCTTTGAGTGGCCAGTGGAGCTTCGGGTTTCCCCTGTCGATCGCCGATCTCGATCCGATCGAGAGCCCGTATGAGAATGACGGCGGTCGAGAATCCGATGCTGGCTCGGATGGTTCTTTGATTGTGGCCACCGAGGTGGTTTCCGACCCGCCGGCGGTACTGGAGAGAGGCAGCTGTGATGGACTGCCCGATGCTCCACCAAAGACAGGGTTGGGCCTCGGTACGATCAGCGAATCTGCGCCTGAGGCGCTGTTAGCGTTTGTGGCTGAGGAGTCCAGCGTCGATCCGCCTCTGCCGGTCAGCGGCTATACCGAGTTCCCGATCGGCGAGGACCACATCACCTATGCCGTCGTCGATGGTGACCGGGCGATTGTGGTTGTTGAGGTTTCGGCCGTCGACGGTGGGTGGATCGTTGAAGAGTGGTCGGCCGCGGCCTGCTGATACCCGGACTATCGAAGCCCTGGCTAGCTGGAAGCGGTTGGCGGTTCCGAGGGACCGGCGGCATCCCCCGCGGCTTCCTCGGCCGCTTCACCGGCGGCCTCGCCGATAATCTCACCGGTGGCCTCCCCGGTCATCTCGCCGTCTTCTTCCTTTGTGAGTTCGGCGAGGGCTTTGAATTCGGAGTTGTCACCCCGGAACTCACCGAAGACGGTCCAGCCGACCGCTAGAGCCGAGATGATCAGCACCGGGATGCGGTACTGGGCAATCAGATCGACGATGCCCTGCAGCGGCGATTGAAACACCTCGCCAAGCTGTCGGATCACGATCAGTCGGGTCACCGTGCCGCTGAGGTTCAACACGATGAAGGTGCGAAGCTTCACGCCGGTGGCTGCGGACAGGGCGCAGATGATGTTGTTCGGCGCGGCGAAAATCAAGAAGTACGAGGCCTTGCGGAAGAAGCTCTCTCCCTCTCGGACGAAGGGGCCGTAGGTCTTACTGCGACGCTCGACCCAGCTCAGGGCACGGTCGCCATACCAAAAGCCGAGCAGATAATAGAGCGGGTCCGAAGCGACCAGCCGTAGGAACCCGATGACGTAGTACGGAACCGCTTCGAGCTGCACGGTGGCTAGAGCCAGGTTTCGGTTGCGGGGATTGAGGGCGATCAGCAGGGCCGGGCGTTTGTCAACGAACTCGGCCAACGCCAAGTCGCCGATCAGGGCCGAACCCTGGGAAAGGATGACGAGCCCGATGATCACCCGCACGATGGTTCGTCGCGGTGGGTTGCCTCGTTCCAATCTCACCGAACGAGTCTCGCAGGCTTCTTCGCCGAAACGATGGTGGTCGGCCATAAAGTCGTGAATTCTCGCACACCGGGATGTCGAAAAATCTCCATGCGATACCGTTTGAGGCAGTGGTAGTTGGAGCCGAAAGTCGGGAAGAAACAGCGTCTGAGGTCGGGGCGGGCAGCGCGTCTGATCGCGACTGGCAATTCGCTCGTCGGCCGTTCTGGATTTTTTCCCATTTCTTCGCCCTGTCGGTCGTGAGCCTGTTCATCTTCCTAGGTTTCTGGCAGCTCAACCGCCTTGACGAAAGACGTGAGACCAACGCGCTTGTCGAATCCCGGATCGAGCAACCGATCGAGCTTATCTCGGCCCCAGATGGTGGCGCTGACGGCGCAGACCTCGATTATCGGGCCGTCACCGCGACCGTTCAATACCTCGATCCCGACTTCGTTCGCATCGGCAATCGTTCACAGGGCGGAGCCGCGGGGCTCCACGTGGTAGCGATCGCCGAACTGCCAGACGGGTCACCGCTGGCCATAAGCAGAGGCTTTGTGCCGAGCAACGCCGATGTTGAACTCCAGCCGCTCCCATCCGGACCGGTTGAAATCTCCGGTTGGCTCCGGAAATCGGTGCAGCGGGAGTCGATCGGGGCCATCGACACGGGGGAGGGCACGGTCCTGCCCCGCTTCGACACCGAGCGGATCGCCGCCAGGCTCGATCGGCCGCTGCCCAACGTCTGGCTGCAGTTGGCCCCCGATGAGCAGGCGGGCCTGGTGACGTTCCCCAACCCGGTTCCGCTCCCGCCGATCGATGAGGGGCCCCACCTCAGCTATGCCGCCCAGTGGTTCATCTTCGCAACACTTGGCGTCCTGTTCTATTTGGCGCTGCTGCGGCGCCAATCGAAGGGCAACGAAGCGGCGCCGATCGCTCCACCGCCGCTGTAGGCCTCGCCCGTCCCCAGACCAGACCGGCGAGAGAGTTCCTAGCCGTACAGTAAGATCTTTGCCGATACGGGCCTGGTAAGCTCTGGTTCACCTATGCTGCCGTCTTCCACCGACCTTCTGGTCCTCAACGGCCTCCGGCTAAAGGGCTTTGTCGAAACGGCGCCTCTCGGCATGTTTTTAGATATGCCGTATGTCGACGTCGAGCGACGGCTGCAAGAGGCTGCTGAAAAAGGCCACACCCTATACCGCGACGGCGGCCGCTCAGGGTGGTCGCTGACCGCTGACGGTCGCCGAGAGCACGATCGGCTGCTGGCTGCCGAGCTTGACTCGGTCAACCGGCGGGCGGATATGGAAGCGGTTTACCGAGAATTCCTTGACCTCAACCGGCAAATGCTCGAAATCTGCACCCGTTGGCAGGTCACAGACCAAGAGAATCAAGTTCTAAACGATCACCTCAACGAGGCATACGATCAGGCAGTCATCGCCGAGCTAAAAGAAATCGACTTCGCCGTGCAGCCGATGTGTGCTGTGCTGGGGAGCTGGTTCGGTCGTTTCTCTAGCTATGGGCCAAGATTCTCGTTGGCTCTCAAGAAGCTCTCCGAAGGCCACAACGACTGGTTCACAAAGCCAACGATCGATTCGTACCACACCGTGTGGTTCGAACTCCATGAAGACCTGCTGGTCACGCTCGGTATCGACCGAGCGTCTGAAAGAGTTTAGGAAAGAGATACAGATGGCACGATTTGGCTCGGTACTCACCGCCATGGTCACCCCATTCAAGGGCGATGGCACCCTCGACCTCGACGGCGCACAGAAGTTGGCTAAGTATCTGGTGGCCAACGGCAACGATGGCATCGTTGTCGCAGGCACCACCGGCGAATCGCCCACCATCAGCTACGACGAGCAGCGCGACCTCATCGCTGCGGTGCGCGAAGCGGTACCTAACGCCGCGCTGATCGCTGGCGCGGGCAGCAACGACACCGGGACGTCGGTCAAGAACACCATGATGGCCACCGAAGCTGGTGCCGATGCCATCCTGTCGGTCACCCCCTATTACAACAAGCCTTCTCAGGCCGGGCTGCTCGAGCATTTCCGAGCCTCCGCTGCGGCCACCGACCTGCCGGTCATGATCTATGACGTGCCGGGGCGGACCAGCAAAAAAATCGAGACCTCGACCATCATCAAGCTGTCGGAAATCGAAAACATCGTGGCGCTCAAAGACGCTGCAGCCAACCCGAGTGAGACGGCGATAGTGGTGGCCGAGGCCGCAGACGGATTCGAGGTCTACTCCGGCGATGACGGTTTCACGTTGCCACTGCTCGCTATCGGAGCGGTCGGCGTCGTCGGCGTTATCACTCATTACATGGGCGCTGTGATGTCGCAAATGATCACCGCCTACAACGAAGGTCGAGTTGCCGACGCCATGGCCCTAAACCAGCGCATGATTCCCGCCTACGCCCACTTCGGCTACGACGACGCGCCAAGCCCGGTGCCGACGAAGTCGATTATGAACCTGCTCGGTATTCAGGTCGGCGAGTGTCGACTGCCGATGGGGCCAGCGCCAGCCGATATGGAAGTCCGTTCTAAAGCGACTATCAACCAACTCGGTTTGGCGGCCGCCTAATGGCTCCTCCGGTAAAAGTCTCCTTCCTCGGTGGTCTCGGAGAGATCGGCCGCAACTGTGCGGCCATCGAAATCGACGGCAGGATCATGCTGATCGACTGCGGACTGATGTTCCCCGACGCCGACACCGCAGGCGTTGACCTCGTCTTGCCGGATTTCACCTACCTGCGGGAAAACGCCGACCGGGTGGAGGGCGTCGTCGCAACCCACGGCCACGAAGACCACATCGGGGCGCTCAGCTACCTCCTGGAGGAGATGCCGCTCAAGATCATCGGATCACCGCTGACCATCGGGTTGGCCAAGAACCGCATCGGCGAGCGAGGGGTTAGCGATCAGGCCACCTTCATCGAGGTGAGCGACAACGATCGCATCCAGGTCGGACCGTTCGACATGGAATTCTTCCCGGTCACCCACTCGGTTCCTCACGGGTTCGCCACCGCTTTCCATACGCCCCAGGGTGTGTTGCTTCACAGCGGCGACTTCAAGCTCGACATGACCCCGGTCGACTCCCGCTTGACCGACCTGGCAGGCCTTGGTCACCTGGCCAAGGAAGACGGCGTCCGGCTGTTCCTGTGTGACTCGACCAACGCCGAAGAGTCCGGTTTCTCCGAATCGGAGACCTCGATCGGCCAGTCGATTCAGGATCTGTTCCGAGCCCGCAACGGCCGCCGGATCATCATCGCCTGCTTCGCCAGCCACATTCACCGGGTTCAGCAGATCGCCGACGCGGCCATCGCGTCTGGTCGTACTATCGCCACGCTCGGCCGCTCGATGAATAACAACGTGGCGTTGGCCAGGCAGATGGGCCTGCTCCGTATCCCCGATGACAAGCTGCGGGACATCGAGAACGTCGATGACATTCCAGACGCCGAACTGTGCGTGATCTCAACCGGATCGCAGGGTGAGCCTCTTTCCGCCCTGGCCCGCATGGCCAGCGGTGACAGCCGCTGGCTGTCGATTCGTGAAGGCGACTGCGTAATCCTTTCATCGCATCCCATCCCCGGTAACGAGATGGGGGTCACCAGGGTGATCGACGGACTGGTTCGCAAGGGTGCTGAGGTAGTTCATTCAGCGACGGCTCGAGTCCACGCCACCGGGCACGCAAAGGCCGAAGAGCTCCGGGTGATGCACTCGATCGTGCAGCCGGAGTGGTTCATCCCGGTCCACGGCGAGTATCGCCACATGGCCGAGCACGCCAGGATCTCCACCCGAATGGGCTTGTCCGCCGACAAGGTGATGATTTGCTCAGACGGCGACACCGTGGTGCTGTCTGATAAGGGCCTCAGCCGCGGCGAAGATATCCCAGCCGACTACATCTACATTGCTGGCTCGATCGGGGCGCTCGACGAGAGTGTGCTGTTCGAGCGACGCATCCTCGGCCAAGACGGGTTCGTCTCGGTCATCGTTGCGATATCAATCGTTGGACCAAACGCAGAGTTGATCCGAGAACCAGAAGTGATCAGCCGTGGCTGGGTCGACGGGTCCGAGGGCGACCAACTCCGCAAGGAAGCCACACACCTGGTTCGTGAGGCAATCGAGGACGCCTTGGCCGCTGGCAAGCGTGACAGGCAGGACTTCGAGCGGGCCGCCCGCAGGACGCTCGGCCGGTTCATCAACAAACGAACCAGGATGCGGCCGATGGTGGTCCCGGTGGTGCTGGGAGCCCACGAGGGCGACCCATCCAAGGACCAGCCCAAGGGTAAGTCGAGGAACTAGAAGCGCGATCGGGCGACATCGAGTGGCTGTCTACCCCTGATTTCAGGGTGTTTTGGCCAGCCTCCCTCACTTGAGCTTCGAATAGCGCTAATCTGGTTCGCACTGTGGCAACATCAACTCGGAGCACATCAGGTTCCGGTCGAGGGGCTACGGGCGGACGGAAGCCGGCACGCAAGAAGAGCGCAAAACGTCGCGCCCAAGAAGATCGCAGAGACATCGTTGGCCTGGTTGTCATGGCTTTCGGTGTCATCATCGGTCTCGGTCTCTACACCGGAGCTACAGGTATTATCGGCGACGGCCTCACAAAGGCCAGTGGCGCGCTATTCGGTCTAGCCAGATTTCTGGTTCCCCTCGGGCTTGTAGCCGGTGGCTGGCTGATCCTGCGAAGCAAAAAGCGGAAACGGCGAAAGGCACGCCCGCTAGCTGAGCGGGCTATGAACTACCTGCCGTGGGTTGCGCTGGCAACCGCGGCGTTCTGCATCCTCGACATGATCGGCGGCAGGCCATACTGGTCCTCGCCAGCTACCGAACTTAGCGATGCCGGCGGTTGGGTCGGCGTTCTGCTCGGCGGGACCATCGAGCGGTATCTCGGCTTTGTCGGCGAGATCGCCATAACCGTCGTGCTAATCATCGGTGCGGCGATCCTGTTGACCTCGATGTCGCTCGGCTCGGCGGCCGATTCGCTGGCCGATCGTTTCGCCATGCTCGTCGACCGTGTACGTGGCGGCGCCATCAGTCTGCCCGGATTCCGTCGCAGCGACGATGACGATGATGAATTCTCCCCCGAACGTCAGAAGCGGCCAAAGGGCCTGGCCTCAATGTTCGAAGACTCGCCGTCCGAGGAACCCCCACCGCTCGATGACATGTACATCGATCTGCGCAAGGGGGACGAACCCTCCGACGTTTCACCGGCCGATGTCGATTACGATGCGGCCGAATATGCCGAGGAGCCCTCCGGCGTACGCGATCCCGACACCTGGGACTCCGAGCCAGCTCCGGCGCCGCTTATCGAGGTGCCACAAACCTCGGTCGTGGAAGGTATTGCTGCCGCCGCGCCACAGCCGCCGGACGGAACCTGGCACCTGCCGACGCTCGACCTGCTCGACCGCACCGAAGCGCAAGACGTCGACCGGGCATCGGTTGAGCAGACCGGCCGCCAGTTGGAACACGCGCTGGCAGAGCACGGAGTCGAGACCCGCCTCATCGGTGTTGTCGTCGGTCCGACGGTCAGCCGTTTCGAGTTGGAACTCGGCCCCGGTGTAAAGGTCAGCCGGGTTACCACCCTGCACAAAGACATCGCATACGCCATGGCCACCCCCGATGTCCGCATCCTGGCTCCGATCCCCGGCAAGCAAGCCATCGGCGTCGAAGTGCCGAACGTACGCCGCCAGATGATCACCGTCGGCGACCTGCTGGTCTCTGAAGAGGCCACCCAGGCAACCCACCCACTCGAGGTCACCCTCGGTCGGGACATCACCGGCAAGACGATCATGGCCAACCTGGCCGCCATGCCTCACCTTTTGGTCGCTGGCCAGACCGGTTCCGGCAAGTCGAGCTGCATCAACTCGATGTTGACGTCGATCCTGATGCGTTCGACCCCCGATCAGGTTCGTCTGATCCTGGTCGACCCGAAACGGGTCGAGCTCACCCAGTACGAACGCCTTCCTCACCTGCTGACCGAGGTGGTCACCGACCCCAAGAAGGCCGCTAACGCGCTGGCTTGGGCGGTCCGGGAAATGGAGCGTCGCTACGACCTGCTCAGCGAAGTGGGCGTTCGTGACCTGAACGGTTACAACAAGGCGGTCGACGAGGGTCGGTTCGACCCCAAGGTCGGCTACGACGGCGAGTCCACCGAATACCAGCGTCTCAGCTACATCGTGGTCATCCTCGACGAGCTGGCCGACCTGATGATGGTTGCGGCCCGCGACGTCGAGGAATCGATCTGTCGTATCGCCCAGAAGGCTCGGGCGGTCGGTATCCACCTGATCATCGCCACCCAGCGGCCATCGACAAACGTCATCAC
This sequence comes from Acidimicrobiales bacterium, assembly GCA_050633745.1. Classification (GTDB taxonomy): domain Bacteria; phylum Actinomycetota; class Acidimicrobiia; order Acidimicrobiales; family SZUA-35; genus JAHELU01. The sequence goes on along the minus strand of JBOEHD010000090.1, from coordinate 5,644 downwards.
CGGCCTGATCAAGGCCAATGTTCCGGCCCGCTTGGCCTTTGCCGTTTCCAGCCTCACCGACAGTCGAGTGATCCTCGACCAGGGAGGCGCTGAACGTCTCGTCGGACGAGGCGATGGTCTGCTGAACGATGGCACGACCAGCAGCCCGACCCGATTCCAGGGCGCGTGGGTAACCGAAGAAGAAGTTTCGGCCATTGTTGACCACTGGATCCAGCAGGCTCCCGAGGTGGCATACGACAGCCGAGTCCTCGGCGAAGAATCAGGCGGCGACGTCTCGGCCATGCTCCCCGGTGGCTCCACCGGCGATGAGGGCGACGACGACCTGCTGCTGCAAGCGATGGAACTGATCGTGCGTTCCCAGCTCGGCTCGACATCGATGCTGCAGCGCAAGCTACGAGTCGGTTTCGCCCGAGCGGGACGCCTCATGGATCTGCTCGAAGAGCGGGGCGTGGTTGGTCCTTCCCACGGATCGAAGGCTCGTGAAGTTCTGATGAGCCCCGACGATCTCGATGCCGGACGCTGGCCTGGCGCAACTCCTCCTGGCGCCGGAGGTGCTCCTCAGGGAGCCGGTGGTCTCCCGCAGGGTGCTGCGGCGCCCCCGAGCCCGGCTCCGATTAGCTCACGGGCTCTCCCGACCAGGCAGGACGCTCCTGCCCGACCGGCTGATGGGGCCCCGACCAGGCCGAGCGATTCCGACTCGACACGGGGTCCTGGTTCGGCCAGGCCCAGCACCTCCGACGCCCAGCCGGTGGTCGAGCCGCCGAAGCAACGACGCAAGACGTTGGCCGACATCCCTAACCCGGAGCCGGTGCGAACGATCGAACGCCCGCCAGCACCCGACCTTCATAGCCGCAAGACCCCAGAGTCGATCAGCCGCAAGGCTTCGGAGGTAACCAGCCGCCAAGCTCCGGAGGTCGCTAAGTCGACGGCACCCGAGGCGGCGAAATCTAAGGCTCCCGAGGCCGCGAAAACTAAGGCTCACGAGGTGTCGGGCAAAGCTCCGCAGATCAACAGCCCCAAGGCCGGTGAGGCCCAGAGCCGGCCGGTCGTAAAGCCGACCGGCCCCCAAAGCGTCGAAGGTCAACGGCGTTTAACTCCGACCGGTCGTATCCCGGGCGTTGACCCGGCCAAGCTCGATCCCAGCCTCGGGCCGGACCCCAACCTGGGGATCGAGAAGCCGGGCCCGATGGCCCAGACCGCGTCGGCGGCAAGTCTGGCAGAGGTTGAACCTGAGCTGGAAGAGCCACCAGCCGTCCCGACGCTGCGAGTCGTTGAGGATCTGGATCCCGACGCCTATGAGCCGGACCCGATGCCGTTCGACATCGACGCCGACCCCACCATGGAGACCGACCTCAGCCCAGAAGCTGAAGCCGCCGTCGATTCGTCCCTCGACGACGACGATTTCGATGATGATGACGACGACGATGAGTTCGGCGGGGACTTTGATCCCGCCTTGGCTCCGCCGCCCGGCTACCGGGCGCCTGACTAGCTCATCGGTGGTAGATCGAAGCCCGGTGCTCGTCGCTCCATCCAGCGGCCCGGTTCGAGCAATTCGGTAAAGCCGTACTTGCGATACAACTCGTGGGCGTCGGCCGTGGCCAACATCAGCCGTCTCGTGGCGGTGACGTCGGGGTGGCTGAGCATTGCTTGCATCATCGCCTTGCCGAGCCCTCGACCACGGTGATCCGGTAACACAAAGACGTCGCACACCCACCCGAAGGTGGCAGCATCGCCGACGACCCTGGTGAAACCGGCCTGGGCGCCAGAGGGGGCGTAGAGGCCGAAACAGAGACTGTTGGCGATGGAGACGGCAATCGTTTCAGATGGCCGCCCCTGGGCCCAATACGAATCGTTGGCCAGAAAATCGGTGACCGCCGTCACGTTTAGCAGTTCGCGGTCGGTCGAGACCTGGTAGCCGAACTCAAGGTCCACCTGCCAAGCTCTTCGGGTGTTGATGTTGTCTGCATCAGTCATTGAAACCTCCTGTTGAGCTGTCTCGCCTGTACCCTCCGACGGTGGAGTTTCTCACAGAGCCGAGCTTAGTGATCGCTCTTATTGAGGTCGTGCTGGGCATCGCCCTTCTCACGAAGTCGGCCGACGAGTTCGTCGAAGGCGCGGCCAACGTCGCCAACTCGCTTCGGGTGTCCCCGGTGGTCATCGGCGCAGTCATCGTCGGGTTCGGTACCAGCGCTCCTGAACTGCTGGTGTCGGGCATCGCAGCCTCCAACGGCAACCTCGATCTTGGCGTCGGCAACGTCGTCGGCAGCAACGTCGCCAACCTGACCCTGGTCTTGGGGGCAGCGGCGTTGATCGTGCCGCTGTTCGTGACCCCCGGCATTTTGGCCAGAGAAGCGCCGCTCTCGTTGTTGGCGGTGTTGCTGTTCGCCTTTTTCACCATCGACGGCCTGGTGATGTGGGAAGGCTTTGTACTGCTCGGTTGCCTTGTCGGCGCCCTGAGCTGGATTATCGCCGGTGGCCGGATCGCCGAGTCGGTCGATGTTTCCCTCGACGGTGGGGCCTCAACGTTCTCGCAGTTCATCCGTACCATCGTTGGGCTGGTGGGAACCGTTTTAGGGGCCCAGTTCATGGTCTGGGGTGCCCTAGCCATCGCCGACACTCTGAATATCTCCGGCGGGCTTGTCGGCTTCACCCTGGTAGCTGTCGGAACGTCGCTGCCCGAGTTGGTTACCGCCGTCGTCGCCGCTCGCAAGGGCGAGACCGAACTGATTTTGGGAAATTTGCTCGGCAGTAACCTGTTCAACAGCCTCGCGGTCGGTGGGGCCATTGCGGTGATCGGTGGCGGCCCGATTCTCGATACCAAGCTGACCTCGATCGGGGTGGTCGGTATGGCCCTCGTGGCCTTCAGCGCCTGGGCGTTCATGGTCACTCGCAAACGGGTGCACAAGATCGAAGCGGTCGTCCTGCTCGCTGCATGGTTGCTGTCGGTTGCCCTGATGGCCGGTGACCCCGCCGAAAGCGCAGCCTCGCTCCCTATCGGGTGAGAGACAGTTACATGACTGGGCAATCGGCTGGGTGAGCCGGGCCACTGGCTGAGTCACGATCCAATCTGGATATTGTTACTGTTGCCGGAAGGCCAACGAAACCGATACGGCTAGAAAATGACATGGGCCAAGCTAGTTGAACATTGCACATCGGCTCGACTTTCAACGCTGTAAGGTCCATTATTCGCTACAAGCACTCGTGTTGTGCCATGGCGATGACTGTCATTGGCTAACCGAATGCCTTGCGGGTTGAGAATTGGAGATCACGTGCAAACTCAGAAACAGTCATCGATGGCGGAAACGACCGTTCTAGCCACCGATCTACGTTTCCCCGAAGGTCCAATATGGTTCTCCGACGGGTCGGTGGTTTTGGTTGAGATCGCTCGTGGCACGCTGACTCGGGTATCGGCCGAGGGTGATGTCGATGTGGTGGCCAACCTGAAGGGCGGCCCAAACGGCGCCGCCGTCGGGCCCGATGGCAAGATCTACGTCTGCAATAACGGCGGTTTCGTCTGGCATGAGGTCAATGGCATGACCATGCCTGGCCTGCAGCCAGACAACTACACCGGAGGCAAGATCCAGCGGGTCGATATCGAAACCGGTGAAGTCGAGACCCTCTACGACGAGATCAACGGCCTCATGCTGCGTGGCCCAAACGATCTGGTCTTCGACCGCTCGGGTGGGTTCTGGTTCACCGACCACGGCAAAGAGCGGGCTCGTCAGCGCGACCGGGGCGGCCTCTACTACGCCAAGGCTGACGGTTCGGAAATCCGCGAGGTGGTCTATCCACTCGATGCCCCGAACGGCGTTGGGCTATCCCCAGAAGAAGACATGCTGTACGTGGCGGAAACCCACCAGGGTCGCCTCTACGAGTGGCCGCTGTCCGGGCCGGGCGAGATCGCAGGCTACTTTGGCCCCGAACACCGGGGGCAGGTTCTGGCCGACCCCGAGGGTGGGCCGTTGTTCGACTCGCTCGCCGTCGACTCGCTTGGCAATATCTGCGTCGCCACGATCCGCAACGGTGGCATCACCATCATCACCCCCGACGGCGCCTACCGGCATCTGCCATTCGACGACCCCATCACCACCAACATCTGCTTTGGCGGGCCCGGACTGCAGACTGCCTTTGTGACCCTGTCCGGAACTGGAAGACTGGTCTCGCGACGGTGGGAGATCGGCGGCCTGCCCCTGGCGTTCGATCGGGAATGGCCCGCGACTTGATTCGACGGTTGGCCGCGGTCGTTTTTGGGGCCCTTGCGGTTGCGTTAACCCTGACGCTGTCGTCACCGGTGGGCGCCCACACCGATCTGTTGCAGGGCTCGCCCGGGCCTGCTCAGCAAGCTGGGGGAGAGGTCGACTTCATCGATTTGGTGTTCTTCGAACCGGTCTCAAACGCGGTCGTAACCCTTGAGGATCCGAACGGCGCCATGGTCGATGGCTCGATGACCAACGCCGACGGCCAAATCATTCGCTTCGAGAATGAGCCGTTGACCGAAACGGGCCGCTACATCGTGCGCTACTCGATGGATTCCGCCGACGGTGACTTCACCGAGGGCAGCTATTTCTTCACCTACCACCCCGATTCCACCCAACCGGTGCGCCTCGGTGAACTGGCGGGGCCCAGCACCCTCAACACGGTGGCAAAAGTCGGGGCAGGGGTCGTATTCGCAGGCTGCATGATCGGTTTGGCCATGATCTTCTTGACAAAGCTGGAACGGGATCGGGCTGCGGCCAGCAATAGTTAACGGACTCTCAACCGGCTCTGTACCCTTAAGAGGTGGCAGAGCTGTACTGGATCGAGACCCTGGGGTGCCCTAAGAACCAGGTCGACTCCGACAAATTGGTCGGCACCATGCTGGCAGATGGCATGCAGCCAGCCGCCACGTTGGAAGATGCCGATTTGGTCGTCGTGAACACCTGCGCCTTCGTCGAGGAGGCCCGGCAGGAATCGATCGACACCATCTTGAGCCTCGAACAGGCTCGCACCCCCGGTGCCGAGCTGGTGGTTACCGGTTGCCTCGCTGAGCGCTATGGCGACGAACTTTCGGTGGCGATGCCCGAAATCGACAAGGTGGCGCCGTTCGGTGTGCCGGTAACCCTGGGCAGCACCAGGAAAGCCGGTGCCGAGAAGACTTCGCAGTTCGATCTGTTGGAGCTACCACGGCCAGCCTCCAGCGTTCCCTGGGCCTACGTGAAGGTGGCCGAAGGCTGCGACCGCAACTGCGGGTTCTGCGCCATTCCATCGTTCCGAGGCAAGCAGCGTTCACGGTCGATCGAATCGATCCTGACCGAGGTCGATCAACTCGAAGCGGCCGAGGTTGTGCTCGTGGCCCAGGACCTGGCGGCCTTCGGTCGCGATCAGGGCCAGGGTTCGCGCCAGATCGTGCCGCTTGTGAAGCAGGTTGCTGAGCGGGTCCCGTGGGTCCGGTTGCTGTACCTCTACCCGTCGGACCTCAGCGACGAGCTGATCGACGCGATCTGTGGCACCGGCGTGCCGTACTTCGACCTTTCGCTGCAACACGTTTCTCGGCCGCTGATGCGCCGCATGCGACGCTGGGGTAACGGCGAGGTGTTCCTCGAACGAATCGACGCCATCCGACGCCGTGAGCCGAGCGCCACTTTCCGGTCGAACTTCATCGTCG
>JBOEHD010000089.1:0-25425 GCA_050633745.1 Acidimicrobiales bacterium | reverse complement strand
GAATTCTGCGGTCTCGGGCGCTTCGAGTGGATGATGGAGTTTGCCGATGTTGATCTGGGCGAGCTGATAGTCGGTCACTCCGTCGACGATAGCGGTGTTCCTCAGCCCGCCGAGATCAACACACTGGCATCAACCGACCGGGATCAAGATCGCTTCGACACGGATCGAATCGGCGCTGTTCCTGGCCCGGAGATGGCGGGCTCGGAACGAGACCACATCGTCGAGATCGGCGCTGGCCACTTCGAAGCTGGCCTCGGTCTGATCCGCTGGCAGATCAGGAGTGGTTGGCGAGCGGTAGACCACGTGTCCTTCAGCATCGACGCCTTCCAGGTACCACCGCTCCTCGGTTTGATCGAGCTGATAGCCAGCCCGGTGCTGTTCGTCGATCGAGCGAAGCACCATCCGGTATCGGGAACAGGCAAGATCAGCCTGCACCCACTCCGATCGGTCCAAGCCGCCGTAACCGAGCAGTGTCGACCGTTCGAATTCAAGCTGCACGGTCGAGCACGACGGGGTCGAGATCGGGTCGGCGGTACACAGACCCACCTCTGACGCTTCCTGACCAGCCGGGGCTTCGCATCGTTCGATCGGTGGAATCTCAACCTCGATAAGCGGGGTGTGCTCCAATACCTGCACGTCGAGTTCCGACGAGCGGCCCCACTGGCCGGACGAGCTGACGGCGATCGCTTCGACCCTGTAGTGATCGGCTTCCAGCCCAGTGATCAGCAGCGACGGTTCGGCGGTGATGAACCGGCTGAAGGGCTCAGTGGCCGGCGGCGAGGTCACCGCCTGGTACCAGAGGTCGACCATGTAGTGCAGACTCTCACCGGAGACGTCCTCGCCGTCAAGAACGCCGGGCTCGGCCCACTGGATCGTCATGGTTCCAGGGCCGATGTCCGCCACCTCGAGATCGAAGTCTGTCTCGATCTCGGTGACGGTTGTCTGGCAGATGTCCTCGTCGGCGGTCGGCACCACCCGATCGGAGCCATCGGTTTCTTCATAGAGGCAGACCTCAACGGCCTCGCCACTGGGTTCGTTAGGGGCTACCGGTAGGGTTGGCGCTGGGCCAGCGACGGGCACGTCAGATGTGGGCGCTTCCGTTGTTGGCGGCGCCTCGGGGGTTTCCGATGCTGCTGGCGTCGCTGGTACGGCTTGGGTCTCGATGGTGTCAGTCGGCTCGGTCGGCAGGCTTGCCTCCGGATCGATAACCGCTCCGATCAGTTCGATCACCGGCCCGGGGAGCCACGTCACGTCTTCGGCCACCACACGGAATCGTTCTGCGAACAAGCCAGGGGTTGTCGGGGCTTTGATCATGGTGGTGAAGGTTCCGCCATAGCGCTCGCCATCTTGGCCAACGGAGGCCTCGCCGAGGTGGATGCGATTGGGGGCAATCCAGGCCGAGCCGTCGACGGTCGGTTCAACAAACAACACCGACTCTCGATCACTGCCGCCAACCAGATCCTCGTCCTCGGTTCCGAGGCGGATCGGACCGACGTCGGAGCAGCAGGCCCATGGTTGATCCGAGGTCGTTCCGACGGTGATTTCCACTCGATAGTTGCCACCCGGTTCGAGCTGCGAGGGATCAACATCATCGAGATAGCGAACCCGCGGCTGCTGGTAGCCGTAGTTGTCGGCTCCGTGATGTGTGGAATCGACCCGCAGCGCAGCATCGTCGATTCGAACATCTCGGCCAACGGTGTGCACATACAGTTCCGCTCGCACCGCTGAGTAGTCGACGTCTGGCTCCAGGTTCACCGTGATCGGCACCTCGTAGCCCTCAACCATGACCAGCCGACTGGCCGACTCACCGGCCTCCCCCTCACCGACAAGACCATGCAGGGTCAGCTCGACGAGGACTGGTAGCCCGCTCGGCGACGATGCCCGCAGGGTGGCCGAATAGCTGTGGCCGGATGACTCGGTGACCACCAGGTCTTTTGCGATAGAACCTTCGCTCTGGCTCACTCGTACGTTGAGCTCTTGATCGCCACCGTCGTCGACAACGACGCTCACCTCGGTTGCCTCCGACAGATGCGATGCATACCAACCGGCGCCGCTGCCGCTGGAACCCTGACTGGCACCCTCACTGGCACCGTGACTGTCACTGGAAATCTGACCTGCGACCTGGTTCGGTATTTCCCGAAATCCCTCGCTCGGCACCTCGCTCGATTCGAACGCCAGGGGGACCGCGGTCAGCAACAGCGCAGCTGCCACCGAAAGCGTCGGTCCGGATGCCGCTCCAGTCAGGCCCGATCCGAAAGAAGATCGAACACGTCGAGCGAGTGCCTGTCGATTGAAGAGTCTCACAAAATACCAATCGGCGGAACAATCGACGACATGAGCCTTCCGACCCAGAAATCTAGGCCATCCGACCTACAGCCTTCAGTTACTGTTAATACCGCTATGGAATCGCAGACGGAACACGGCGAGGCATTCACCCCGATCAAAACTGAACGGTTGCTGTTGAGACGGCCGACGATGGCCGACCTCGATGCTCTGGTGACTCGGCGCAGCGAACCGCAGGTTGCCGAATATCAATCGTGGTCCGCGCCGTTTCCTCGGTCGGAGGCCGAGACCCTGCTAGCCGGGGCCTTCGAGATGCCCGGCCCACAAAACGAAGAATGGTGGATGGCTACGGTGGCCGGTCTTGTCGGCGGCGAGGTACCGAGTGAGATACAAGATCAGGTACTCGGCGACCTAGCGGTGCGGCTCAGCGAAGAGGGCAACGTGGCCGAAATTGGTTACACCTTCAGCTCGCGGTACTGGGGCCGGGGCTACGCCACCGAGGCGGTGGAGGCCATGGTCGCTCACCTGTTTCAATCGATCGGCGTCGGTCGGGTGGCGGCAAGCCTCGACGTCGAGAACGTAGCGTCGGCTCAGGTCTTGGAGCGCACCGGCTTCCTCTATGAGGGCCGAACTCGACACTCATACTGGCCAGCCCACTCCGAACTAACCGAGTCCGAGCCATCCGATGACCTGCTCTATGGAATGACCAAGGCCGATTGGGTCGCGTGGCGTGAACGGCCGAGTAACCGCCCAGCCGAGGTTCGCCTGATCGACATCACCGCTGAAAATCAGCGGGCAGTCTCGGAGCTGCAAACCCATAAGTCGCAGGAGCGGTTCGTTGCCACCGTCGCTAACAGCTACGGCAATGCGCTGTTCCCGGCGGTGATCGATGGCGTGGCGCTCACGCCAACACCGCAGGCCATCGAGGCCGACGGTGTACTCGTTGGTTTCATAATGACCATCGGGCCAACCCCTCGATTTCCCCAGCCGCACCTCTGGCGGCTGCTGATCGACCGCGTTCACCAGCGGCGGGGCATCGGGGCTCGAGCCATCGAGTGCCTTGTCGAGCAGCTTCGGGCCGAGGGCCAACAGTCACTCTCGGTCTCGTGGAGCGAAGGTCGAGGATCTCCCGGCGCGTTCTATCGAGGACTGGGGTTCGAACCGACCGGCCAAGGTCTCGCTGGCGAGATCGAAGCCAAGAGGTCGCTCGCCCTCTAACCGCCCCACCGGTGCCAGCCACCAATTCCGACGATCGGCACCTCGGCCATTAAGTTGGCCCGATGAGCAGAGCCAAGCCAGTCACATACCAAGAGGCAAACGCCGAGCAGCGGGAGGTCTGGGATGAGATCATCGCCAGCCGAGGCGACGCCGCGACGTTCGTCGGTGAGGACGGGTCGCTGATCGGCCCCTTCAACTCAATGGTCTCCAGCCCCAAAATCGGCAGGAAGATCGGCGCGCTCGGTGAGGGCATTCGATTTGGGAGCTCGGTCGACAACCGACTTCTGGAGTTGGCCATCATCACCGTCGGGGCCCATTGGCGTTCCAACTTCGAGTGGTACGCCCATAGCCGAATGGCCGCAGAGGCCGGGGTTGAGGTTGCGGTCATCGAAGCCTTGGCCGCAGGCGAAGAGCCGAACTGCAGCAAGGCCGACGAGGCAATCGTGCACCGCTTCGCAGCCGACCTGGTTGGCACCGGTCGAGTAGCCACCGACCGATTCGAGGCGGCCAGGGACCTGCTCGGCGAGCAGGGTGTCATCGATCTGATCAGCACCATCGGCTACTACAGCCTGATCTCGCTGACCCTCAACGCTTTGGCGATCCCTCTGCCACAGGGTCAACCAGGCAACTGGGCTGACTAGTCACGGCGGGTAGTCGCAACCTGAAACAACATCTGCTGGAAGCGCTTTACGAGAAGCGAACTGCCGCGTAGTTTCTTGAATCCGGGAGTCGACCGACCCCGGATTCCAAACAGGATTTCCGACCAGGGTTTCAGCTAGGGAACCCCTGAAAAAGGAGCTCAGAATGCCTGAAAGAGAATCGTATGCCCACGGCACACCAAGCTGGATAGATCTCAGCACCACCGATCCGGCCGGAGCGCAGCAGTTCTACGGCGCCATCTTCGGCTGGCAGTTCGAGGCCAACCCAACCGATCAGGGTGGCGAGTACATCATGGCCACCAAGGGCGGTAAGTCGGCCGCAGGCATGATGCAGCAGCAGCCGGAGCTGGCCGCCATGGGTATGCCGTCGATGTGGAACACCTACGTGACGGTCAACAATGTCGATGAAACCGTGGCCAAGGCCGAACCGGCCGGCGGCTCGGTAATGATGCCGTCAATGCAGGTAATGGACTCGGGCAAGATGGCGGTGATCGGCGATCCAACCGGCGCCGCGATCTGTCTGTGGGAGGCCGGCGAACACATCGGCGCCGAGGTGGTCAACGAACACGGGGCGCTGACCTGGAACGAGTGCCAAACCCCCGACGTCGCCGCGGCGGCGAAGTTCTACGGTGAGCTGTTCGGATGGGGCACTGACGAGATGGACATGGGCCCGCAGGGCACCTACACCGTGTTCACCCTCGACGCCGACGGTGTTGCAGGCGGGATGACCCCACCGATGGATGAGGTACCCCCGCACTGGTCAACGGTCTTCGCCGTGGACGACACCGACGGCTGTGTTGAAACCGCCCGCCAAGCCGGGGGCTCGATCATCGTCGAGCCGTTCGACATACCGATCGGCCGCCAAGCGGTGATCGCCGATCCGCAGGGCGCGGTGTTCTCGGTTATTCAACTGGCTGAGCAGTCCTAGAGCTAGATCTCATCGAGCTAGATTCCGTCGAGCTCGATCGTCAGTGTCTGGTGAGGGGAACCGTTGCCTTGCGGCGGTTCCCCACCACTAGCTATCACCCGGACCGAGCGCAGGTCGGCCACCCTGGCCGCTGGTTCGAAGGCCCACGGGATGTGGCCGACGGCAACCGCTGTCGCTCCAGCTGCGAGGGCTGCAGCTCCCCCCGACGGCGAGTCTTCGAACACGATGCACCGGGCGGGGTCGACACCAAGCAGGCGGGCTCCAGCCAGGAACGGTTCCGGGTCGGGCTTGCCGTTTGACACGTCTTCGGCGGTTATCGACTGCGACGGGATGGCGATGCCAGCGCCGGTCCAGCGAGCGTTGGCCAGACGGCGGGCCGCCGAGGTGGCAATGGTCCAACGATGCTCACCCAACTGCTCAAGTAATTCGAGTGCCCCGGCCAGCGGCCTGGTTTCGCTTGCCATCTCCACTTCGAGGTCTTCGAGCCGATCGACCGCCTGTCTGCATCGCTCGGGAGGCAGGTAGTCGCCGAGGGTGTCGGCTGAACGCCTGCCGATCAACTCGATCAGCAGGCGTTCGGCGTCGAGACCAAACTCGTTTGCTAGCTGCGTCCAGGCCCGCTCTACCTCCCGGCGGGAGTCGACGAGAACTCCGTCGTTGTCGAACAGGATGGCATCAGCCTCGATCAGCACCGCCCCAACATAGAGCCGTTAGGTCCTCGTGATAGGGCAATTTCCGCAGTGTCAGGCTTAGGCCGATACCGCGAGTCCTAGGCCGACACCGCCTGCAGGGGGAGGTCGGTCTTGCGGCCAACGTCCTGACCGGTCTCAACGTGATGCTTTAGTCCGGCCATCATGCTGGTGGCTGTGCGCTCGAACTGTCGCTTCATCATCATGGCGTTCATGCCAGCCCCAAGTGGACCGAGGCCAACCTCGTAGGTCATGGCAATGTTGACTCTGGTGTTAGCGCCGTTTGGTTCCAGCTCGAGTACCGCGCTGGCGCTTCGCATCGCAGGCACGTTGCGGAACTCATAGATGTCGATGGTCATCATCCGGCCATCGGTCCACTCGGATACCCGTTCCTGCACGGTGCCCATCGGGAAGAGTTGGCACTCTCGGGTGATTCCCTCACCGAGTTGCTGGCTAGAGGTGAGCTTCGATGTCTTGACGTTTGGGTTCCAGGCGGCGATGCCACCGAAGTCGGCCAGCGCCGGCCAGACCTCCTCAGCGGAAGCATTGATAGTGACGGATCGATTGATTGTGGTCATGTTGGTTCTCCTTAGAAGATGCTGTTTCGGGTGTTGGTTATGGGTACGTGCGTTGTTTGGTGTTTCTTGGTTGCTGGAGAAGTGGCTCTGGAGGGCACAGACTTCGGCCAGGGCCGCCGCCTCAACCGCCATAGCCAGTTGTTCCGGTTCGACGGCGGCCGAGATGTTCACTCGACTCCCCGCCCCGACCGGGTCGATGCTCAACGCCGCTCGCCATGGCGAGCTTGCGAGTGCTGCGGCCACTTCCATCGGGGCGGCATCGATGCGGACCTGCCTACTGATTTCGGTCATGGATCTAACCGCTCAGCGAAGCGACTCGTCGGTCACCCGACCCATGAGGGCGCTCCAAACCGCGGAGGTGGCACGGCGAGGGAGCAGCCTGGTGAAGACGAACCGCTGGATCTTGTTCATGGCGCCAGGGATAAGCACCGCCTTGCGGCCGAGGCTGCCGACGGCTTTGTCTGCCACCTTCTCCGGCGTCATCCAGTTCATGGGGACTGCACCGAAGTCGACGCCGTCCATCTCAACCATCTCGGTTCTGGTCGGGCCGGGATGGACAACCAGAACGTCGACGCCCTGCTTGCCCCACTCCCGGTTGAGTCCTTCGGCGAATGTGCCAACGAAGGCCTTGCTGGCCGCGTAGTTTGCCAGCGTTGCGACACCGGCGAATGCCGAGGTCGAACCGGTAAAGATCATGGCCCCTCGACCTCGGTTGATCAGCCGCTCACCGAGCAGGTGAGCTATCTCGACCGGGGCGCTGACATTGAGCCTGATGGTGTTCAGCTGCGATTCGACATCGTTCTTAAGGAACGCTCCCGGGCTGGCCGAGCCTGCATTGTTGACCACGATTGCCAGGTCGACGTCGGCAACCGCTTTCTCGATGGCGTCGATGCCTTCGACGGAGCTGAGGTCAGCCTGTACCGGGCGAACGGCAACGCCGTGGATGGTCCGGAGTTCTTCGGCCAGCGATTCCAGCCGGTCGATACGTCTGGCGGCGATGACGACATTGACGCCGTCGGCAGCGATCCGCTTGGCGAACTCGGCGCCGATACCGGATGACGCTCCGGTGATCAGCGCCCACGGTCCGTACTTGCTGGCTAGACCGGTGGGGGTTTGTCCTCGCTTGGATTCGTTTGTTTTGGGGCTGTTGGTCATGCATTCATCGTGGAGCCGACCGGGGGGAGCCGACCCTCCCCCAAACGGGGGATAGAGCTCGGGGGAGGCCGCGGCCGGACCTACGATGGAAGACGTGTCAATGCTCCGACGATCGGCCGGCTCGATAGTCGGCCGGATCGACGACATCCGAGAGGTCCGGCAGGCCCTGCTCGCAGCGCGTCTTGTCACCCTGCTCGGCCCGGGAGGCGTCGGCAAAACCACCCTCGCCGCTGAAGTGGCCCGCGAGGTTGAGCCGGAGTTCGACCGGGTGGTGCTGGTTGAGCTGGCGAACGCCGTCGACCGGGGCGACCTGATCCGTCAGGTAAGCCGCCAGGTGCTTTCCGGGCCGGGACAAGCCGGGCAGTCTGTGGCCAATCGGGAGTTGGAGATCGATCGCTTTGTCAGCGCACTATCGGTCACCAGCACGCTGCTGGTGTTCGACAACTGCGAGCACCTGGTCGACGATGTGGCCAGACTCACGGTCACGATTCTCGACACCGATGCCGAGGTCAGAATCCTTGCCACCAGCCGTCGGCCGCTGGAGATCGCCGAAGAGGTTCTTTGCACGGTGCGCCCCCTGGAAGTGCCAGCCCCCGGCACTGGCCCCGGTTTTTCCCACCTAGAGGCAGACCTCACAAAGAGCGCAGCGGTTCAACTGTTTCTGGAACGCACAAGACAGGCCGTGCCGTCGTTTGAATTGAGCGACGCCAACCGCTCGATGGTTGCTCAGATCTGCGCCGCGGCCGATGGCGTGCCACTCGTGCTTGAGTTAGCGGCCGCGCTGGTGAGATCTCGTCCGCTCGATCAGATCCTGTTGGCCATGACCGAGCACCCGGCCGAGTTAGGGGCGGGCCGCCGCGACCGAGCAGAGCATCAGCGTTCGCTAGCCGCCTCGCTCGACTGGAGCAGACAGTTCCTCGGCGAAGAGGACACAAAACTCCTCAACCGACTTTCGATATTTGTCGGCGGATTCACCGCTGAGGCCGCCCGCATCATCGATCCGGCGGGCACCGCCGAAGGTCTCGCTCGCCTTGTCGACCATTCGCTCGTCGAGTTCGATCCGGCGATCGGCCGCTACTACATGCTCGAAGTGGTCCGGCTCGATGGGGTGGCTCGCCTCGACCAGGAGGAGCTAACCGCAGTCGAGGCCGCACACACCAGCGCCTGTCTGGGAATCGTTACCGACATTGAGCTCAGCCGCTACGACGCCGACCCCGAAAGCATCTTCCCCCGCTACGAGCTGGAGCTACCGAACCTAACGGCCGCCCTACGACGGGCCTCGGCCTGCGATGACCTAACGAACTTTCGGGCGCTGCTCGGTCCGATCGCGGTGTGGTGGGTACACGGCATGGCCCCCGAAGACCCCGCCGCCTGGGAAGCGGCGTTCACCGAACCTATCGACGACCACAAAACAGATCAGCTCGGTAGTGATGATTTCCCGCTGATGTGGCGGGGGAACGTGCTTAGTGCATTGGCCTTCTATTGGAGCCATCGTGGCCGCCACGAACTGGCGCTGCGCTATGCCGACGACGCAGCGACGGTTCACCGGGAGGCCGATTGTCTCATCGAACTCGCTCTCGATGAACTCATCGCAGGGAACTCGCACCAGGCCCTCGACAATCGCGACGCCGCGGCCGCGGCCTACAACCGCGGCCTTGAGCTTGCCGTTGCCTCCGGGCACCCCTATCCGGAGATGGCACTGCGGCTGGTGCTCGCCACGCTCTTCCCCGACGGTCCCGAAACCGCCGCTCACCTGACCAAGGCGCAGAGCCTGGCCGCTGCCGGTTTCGGTGCCATCGAAGCGGCCATCACCACCGAACTTGCTCTTCACGCGCTGCGGACCGGTCGGCTGGCGGAGGCAAAGAAGCTAAGCGATCTTGGCCTCGAGAAGGCCACGACGAACGGCTACTCCGAGGTGTACGCCTCGGCCCTCTGCGGACGGGCGGAGGTCGCGGTGGTCGACGGGGATCTGACCAAGGCCGGAAAACTCTTTCAGGAGGCGCTCGGCATCGGCCGTCGCACGGTTCACCAAGGGGTGACGATCCGGGCGACGGAAGGGTTGTCGAGCCTGCCCGCAGACTGGGACCGGACCGAGTCCGACACGACATCTGGCGACGAGGTTGAACTGTCCGACCGGGAGCTGGCGGTGGCTCGGTTGCTGCGGGGAGATCTGACCCAGCGAGAAATCGCAGACGAGTTGTACATCGCCCCCTCGACGGTTAAAACCCACATCAAGTCGATCTACCGAAAACTCGGGGTATCGAAGCGGTCATACGCAGTGACCCGGGCCATGGAGCTCGACCTGTTCGACTGACTGATCCAGTGGGCCTACTCGGCTTGGTCGACTCGCTTGATGTTCAGCTTGTCGTAGAACGACTCGGGGTCGGCGAAGAACCGGCGCCACAGTGTGGTCGACACCAGGTCATCAAACTCGCAGCGTTCGAAGCCGGTCTCGGCGTCGAACTCGTAGATCGTGGCTCCGGGGTAGGCCATCAGCATCGGGGAGTGGGTGGCGATGATGAACTGCGAACCGGCGGCGATCGACTCGGCCATAATCGTCGCCAACGACATCTGACCCTGGATCGACAACGCCGACTCCGGCTCGTCGAACAGATACAGACCCTTGCCACCGAAACGACTTTCGGCCAGCGTCAGAAACGACTCGCCGTGTGAGCGGCCGTGCAGATCGGGGAAGATCGCCGCCAGACCGGCGGCGGGATCGTTATCCTCGGTGATGTGGCTGGCCATGCCGTAGTAGGTCTCGGCTCGAAGGAACCAGCCCCAGCGGGGGCGGCTGCCCCACTCCAGCGTCAGGTAGTCATAGAGCATGCTGTGGGTGGCGTGAGTGTCGAAGACCAGGTTGCGGCTGCCGCCTTCGGGATTGAACCCGGCCGCAACAGCCAGCGCTTCGATCACCGTCGATTTACCCGACCCGTTCGGTCCGGCCAGAATCGTGACCTGGCCGAACTCTAAGTCGTCGAGCTTTTGGACGGCCGCTAGATCGAAGGCGTAGCGCTCGTCTGGCCGCAGCCCGACTTCCTCGACAGCCTCCGGATCGTCTGGCTCATCGAGGTCGAACCAGCCTTCGAGACTGTCCGAGTCTTTTGGCTCCGCAGGCTCCTCGGTGCTGGGTTCCGACAGCTCCGAGGTTTCAGGCGTCTCCGGTCGGGTCACCCTGACTCGTCGAAGAAATGCCGGTGTGCCCATCGCCCAAAGGGTAACGAGCAATGCCGTGACGGGACTCGTGCGATATCGAACTCGTTCCAGCGTGCACTCGTGCAAGGATGGGTCGATGGTCGAACCTGTCCAGCCTCATGCCCCGTCTCTGCCTATGCCTGCCGACAATCACGTGCACACCGAGTTCTCCTGGGATGCCACAAACGGTTCGATGGTCGGGGCCTGCGAACGGGCGGTCGAGCTCGGCTTGCCATCGATTGCCTTCACCGAACACCTCGACCTGACCGAGTGGTTGATTCCGCCCGAAGCGGTGGATGCCTTCCCAAAGGACTTCCAAGCGCACATCGGACCCGATCAACATCTTCGCTCCCCGGGGATCGATTTCGATGGCTACTTCGAGTCGGTCGAGCGGTGCCGCGCTCAGTTTCCGTCGCTGCGGATACTGACCGGTTTGGAGATCGGTGAACCACATTGGTTCCCCGAAACCACAGCGAAGCTGTTGGCTAGCGGCGACTTCCAGCGGATCCTTGGCTCGCTGCATTCGATGACCATCGACGCTGAAGCGCGCTTGATCGACGAGTGGTTCCGTACCGACCAGGTGGAGGGTGAAAGGGAGCGCACCGCTATTCAGGAGTATCTGACCGAAGCCATCGCCATGATCGAAACCAGCGACCATTTCGAAGTGTTTGCCCACATCGACTACCTGGTCCGCCAGATCGAAGGCGCTGGCCGCAGTCACGACCCTCGACTGTTCGAAGCCGAGTATCGGGAAACATTGCAGGCCCTCGCCCGGTCCGGTCGAGTGTTGGAGATCAACACTCGTCTCAAACTGGATCCGCTGATTGTCGAGTGGTGGTACGACGTCGGCGGGGCGGCCGTGTCATTCGGTTCCGATGCCCACACCGGCGTAAAGGTGGCCGACGGATTCGCTCAGGCCACGGCGCTGGCCGAGTCGAAGGGCTTCAAACCCCAGGCCGACCCCCACGACTTCTGGCGACGGTAAGCGCTAGGTAAGGCTCGGCGCACCGTGTGATAGAGCAGAAGGCCTGACGGAGCGCTGGCTCGCGCTACCGTTCTTTGCTTGGCCGGACGCAAACCATTCGATCCCGGCCGGCTGCCGTTCTACTACGGCTGGGTCATTCTGGTCGTTGGCACGCTTGGCATGTTGGCCAGCTTCCCCGGTCAAACGGCCGGGGTCAGCGTGTTCACCGAACACCTCAGCGACGCCACCGGGTTAACTCGCCTCCAGCTGGCCATGGCCTATCTGATCGGCACGACCTCGAGCGGGCTGCTACTCCCGTTCGGCGGCAAGTGGGTTGACGAGTTCGGTTCCCGAGTAGTTGCGTTCGGCGCGTCGATCGGGCTGGCCGTAACCCTTACCGTGCTCAGCTTCGTCGGGCCGATGCAGCAAACCACAGGCCTGATCGTGATGTCGGTGGCCTTTGGCTTCCTGCGGTTCTTCGGCCAGGGACTGCTCACGTTGTCGTCGCGGACCATGATTTCCCAGTGGTTCGATCGCCGTCGAGGGCTGGTCTCCTCGGTGTCGAGCGCGGCGTTTGCCTTCGTATTCTCGTTAACTCCGACGCTGCTGTTCGCCCTGGTGGAGCTGTCGGACTTTCGCTGGGCTTGGCGCCAGTTGGCCATCGGGTTGGTCGTGGTGCTCGGCACGTTGATCTTGATCTTCTTTCGCAACACCCCAGAAGATTGTGGACTACTGATCGACGGTGATGGCCTGGCGATCGACGGCTCAAAAGCGAAACCACTGACCGACGATCCGGGATTCACCAGAGCGCAGGCGATCCGAGACCGCCGGTTCTGGATCGTCACCCTGCCCATCTTTTCGATGTCGGTGGTCGGCACCGCGCTGACCTTCCACATCGTCGACCTTGGAAACGAAGTGGGGCTCGACGAGTCGACGATGGTGTTGATCTTCGTGCCGATCGCCCTCATCAGCATTCCGATCACCCTGGTCAGCGGCTGGCTAGCCGACAAGGTGCCGATACTCGGGTTGGCGGTGACTATGGCCGTGCTGCAGGTGGCCATGTACCTGACCATCAGCGAACTCGGTCACCCGATCTGGCGGATCGTGGCCATCGTTTCCTGGGGCGGCTCATCCGGCATGCGAGCGGCGCTCATGGCTGCCGCGCTCCCCCGGCTGTTCGGCAGAACCCACCTAGGTTCCATCGCCGGAGCGCAGATGAGCGCCCTGGTAATCGGCAGCGCCCTGGGTCCGTTCCTCTTCGCCTGGATCGAAGCGGCCGCAGGCAGCTACCGCCGGGCATTGCTGGTGTCGCTCGTCGGTCCAGCGGCCAGCCTTGCCCTCGCCGCCCGTCACCGATTGGCGCCAGTCCCCGATCCCGCTCAGGTCAGTCACACCTCTTAGCGTGACCATTCGCCGGTCGGTGAATTTCGATCCGGGCGTCGACCGGTTTACTGTGGGCCCGGTGGATATAGGTGTGCTTTTCAGTACCGACCGGATGAGCGGAACCGAGTTCATCGACTACGCCAAACGCCTCGAGCAGGCGGGCATCGACTCGATGTGGCTGGCCGAGCTGTTCGGGAGAGAACCATTCGCCGCCGCTGGCGCGCTGCTGGCCAACACCGAATCGTTGAAGGTCGGCACGGCCATCGCCAACATCTACGCCCGAGACGCGGTTGCTGCCGCGGCCGCTTCTGCCACCCTGGCCGAGTTGAGTGGGAACCGGTTCGAGCTGGGCCTCGGTGTTTCCAACCAGGGACTAAACGAAGCCAGGGGTCATGAGTGGACCGCCCCGGTGGGTCGACTGAGCAGGTATCTCGATGACATTCGAGCGGCCAAGATCTCGGTTCCGGAAAACGACTACCCGATCTACGTCGCGGCGCACGGTCCCAAGATGCTGCAGGCTGCAGCCGATCGAGCCGACGGAGTCTTCACCTACCTCATGAACACCGCGCACACCGAGCGAACCAAAGCTGGCTTGCCGGCCGACGCTCAGGTGTCACCGATGATGATGTGTCTGCTCTGCGAGGATCCCGATGAGGCCCGACGGTTAGCCCGCAAGGCCATCGGCTACTACACCGGCCTCGACTACTACCACCGGGCTTGGCGAACCTTGGGATTCGGCGATGCCGACTTCGCCGCCGGCGGCAGCGACGCCCTGGTCGATGCCATCATCGCCTGGGGTTCGATCGACGACATCCGGGAGAGATTGACAGCCCAGCAACAGGCCGGTGCCGGTCGGGTCGTGGTGATACCGCTTAACCCGGCCGGTGGTGGCCAGCCGGACTGGAAGCTGCTCGAGCAACTGTCGACCTGATGGCGCTAGGTTTCTGAACCATGGCAAGCCCCATCACCGAGAACTGTCCATGCGATAGCGGTGCGCTCTATACCGAGTGTTGCGGGCCGATTCATGATCGAGACGCCGGGTTGGGCACCCGGGCCGAGCAGCTGATGCGGGCCCGCTATAGCGCCTTCGTTTTGAACAACGCCGACTTCTTGCTCCGCTCCTGGCACCCCGACACACGCCCGGCCGAGCTCTCGCTCGAACCGGGGCGATCGTGGCAAGGCCTCACCATCGTCGAGACCGTTGGCGGCAGCGGCATGGAGCAGACCGGCATCGTTCAGTTCACCGCCCGATTCCGCCGTGGTGGCGAA
The DNA here is from genome assembly GCA_050633745.1 of Acidimicrobiales bacterium. GTDB lineage: Bacteria > Actinomycetota > Acidimicrobiia > Acidimicrobiales > SZUA-35 > JAHELU01. The sequence continues at coordinate 11,104 of JBOEHD010000089.1, read as the reverse complement.
GACTTCGAGCTACACGAACGCAGTTCGTTCGCCAGAGTCAGCGGCAAGTGGCAGTACCTAGACGGCGTCGACCCGAACGCCTAAGAACGGGTCGACTTGGGTGACGAAGCCCTTAGCGGAGGACCGCTTCGATAATCATTTCGGTTTCGCCTCGTATGATCTCGAGCCGCACGGTGTCACCGACGAAGTAGCTCTGCACTAGACCGGAGAGTTCTTCGATGCCGGTAACGGGAGCACCTTCGATGGTCACCACACGATCGTTGGACAGCAGCCCGGCGGCCTCGGCACTGGAGCCAGCGATGACCTCGGTGATCGGAACGCCGATGCCGTCGTCGAGCCGCTGACCCCTCACTCCGAGTGTTCCCGGGTCGAGAGATTCGCCAGAGACGATCCGCTCCGCAACCCGTATGGCAGTGTCGATCGGGACGGCAAAGCCGATACCGACGTTGGAGTTGCTGGTGCCGTCGGTGCGGATCGATGCGTTGATGCCCACCAATTCACCATTGCGGTTTGCCAGGGCTCCGCCGGAGTTACCGGGGTTGATCGGAGCATCGGTCTGGATCATGGCGCTCCGGCTTCCGGTAGCGTTCGGCACCGGCCGGTTGACCGATGAGACGATGCCCGAGGTGACGGTCTGTTGCAGTTGAAATGGGCTGCCAATGGCCACGGTCAGCTGGCCGGGCTGAAGGGCCGCGCTAGAGCCGAGAGTGGCGATCGGGAGGTCGCTTCCGGGCGCCGAGAGCACGGCGATGTCGTTGCGGGCGTCCGACCCCAGCACCTCGGTCTCGAAGACCCGGCCGTCCGAGGTTCTGATCTGCACCTGCGAGGCACCCTCGATCACATGGTGGTTGGTCAGCAACAGTCCATCGGCGTAGACAACGCCAGAACCCTGTCCGAGGTTCGTCTCGACCTGCACCACAGATGGGCCAAGGATCCGAGCGACGTCGGCCGCCGGTTCGGCACCGAACGGAACCGCTCCGTTGTTGGAATTGGGGTCCTCGGAATTGGACGTGCCGGGCACGGGCAATGCCTGGGTCCCGGTCGACCCGGAGCTTCGATCGACGGCGGGGGCGGCTACGTTCACCACCGAACCTGCGGTGTCGCTACCACCATTGCCGTAGTTCATTCCGAGCCCAAAAGCGCCAGCTCCGACGATGCCACCGAGAGCGAAGGCACCGGTGGCGATGAGCAGCGGCGATCGTCGTTTCTTGACCACTTCGGCCGAGGTGGCGGCTGCGGCGATCGAAGGACTTATCGCTGGCGGCGACACGGGCGCAGCGTGGGCTGCGCTGCCAGCCTGCGGTCGGTAGCCAGCAGGATCTGTTTGACGGAACCGGTCAGCTGGCGGCGGATACGGTGGGGTTGGAGGAGTCGGAGGAGATGTCAGCACCGGTGGGGTGCCGTGCAGTAGTCGCTGCGGGGTTTGAGCTGGCGAGGTCGGCCTCTCGGTAGATGACCCCGCAGTAGATGACACTGCAGTGGACGGCACGGCCGGTGGATCGATTACCTCTGTCTTGGCTTCGATCAGCTGGGGACTCGGCGCTGAGGACGAGGGGCTAGGGACCGGCGACATGTTTATCTCCTTAGTGTTGAGACAAACGTAAACCGGCGCGGCGAAAGCCAATGCAAAGAAAACCGGATGGCCGGAATCGCCGGCTGAGGAAACACACCTAACAGAAGAGGCGCACCCCGGCCCGTGCTGACTAGTACTTGACGATGGTGATCTGGGTGTAATTGCCAAGCCTCACCGCAGCCCGGGGATAACGCAGTTCTAGCCACCGGATGGCCTGCCACAGCCGCTTTCCTACTCCCTGATGCTCGCTCACAACACGATGAAAGGCCTGCGTCTGGAAGCCGGCCGAAATCATGTCGACCGATCCCCGATTGCCGATCTGGCGTTTGAACCACCGCAGCGACATCGGCTCATACGGCAGGGGCGGCGTTTGGCGAATGCGATTGGCTAGCGCACCGAGCCTCGGGGTGACCGCCACCAACCGCTTCAGGGAGCGTTCGGGGAACAGAAGGGGAAATGGGTTGGCGGTAACGATCACCACGACTCCGCCCGGCTGCGTGACTCGAAGCATCTCACTGATGGCTTGGGCCTGGGCCTCGGGATCTGGGATGTGGTAGATCATGTGGGCTGAGAAGACCGCTTCGAATTGCCCGTCTCGAAACGGTAGATCGCAGACATCGGCGACGCGGACTTCATGTGGGACGTCGGACTTTTTGAGCTTCAGTGTTGCCTGCTCGAGCCCGGTCTCGGAGAAGTCGACACCGGTGTAGCGGGCACACAGATCGAGCAGGCTTAACTCGGGGCTTCCGCCGCAGCCACATTCGAGGAGATCGATTGCATCGCCAGCGGTGGCGATGGCGGCCTTAGCCCGCTGTTCGTATATTTCGTGGAGTTCGATCCGGATCGGACCGTCTTCGATCGTGCCGAACAGGTCGAGGTCGACCATCCGACCATCGTCGTTGGTCGTCCATCCTCGTTCGTCGTAGAAGCGCCTGGTGCGATCGCTACCACGTAGATCTTTCTTCGACCTGTCTTCTTCGCCTGTATCTTTTCGCCCTGGACTGATGACCGCTCCACCCTTTCGATTCCGGATGAGACGTCTTCATAAAAAGATGTCGTTGCTAGTGGTAGCAGTCTGACAGTCAGAACACTTCGGGGCAATGCGGCTGAAGCCTGGTGGCGAATATCTGGCTCAGCGTGTTGGCTGCAACGGGCGAAACAGTGATTAGTCCGGCCCGTTGGAGGGTGAACGCCGAACCGCCGCCGAGGAGCAACCGACCAAGTTCTTCCACCGCAAACTCGGCATCCGGCTCAGCTGTTGTCGGCTCGCAGGTGGCCTGCCCGTCGACGACCTCCAAGCGATACCGCCCGGCGGCCGGACCGAAGCGGTCGGTGATGCCGATGGTTATGGCCCCGTCGCGCTCGTAACTCCGAGCGGTCAACAGCGACACGACGTCGAGCGGTCGCAACCACAGCGAGTCCATCACCGTGCGACTGATCTCGCGAAATCGATCGGCTTCGACCAGCAGCGGATCATCGATCGGGGCATTCCACCAGCTGACGTTACGGAACAGATCGATGTTGGTGGCGAAGTTCCACAGCGCCCGACGAGCGGGGTCATCGACCGCCACCAGCTCGACGATCTGAGCCCGCCCCTCGCTCCAGTCACCGGGCACATGCAAGCGGAAGATGACGTAGCCAACCTCGACGCCGTCGCGTTCGGCCACCACGTATCGTTGGCGCGGCGACGACCCACCCGATGGCGGCTCATAGAACCGACGGGCCTCCCACCACTGCTCCGATCGGACCAGCCTGCCAGGTACCGCCGAGAGTTGCTGTGCGTAGATTCCAGGGAGACTGTCCTTTGCCTGGTCAACGGTCAGCGGATGCACGGTGATGCCTGGCTCGGGCGCTCCGAGGTCGACGGTTCTGGCCGGGATCTTGAGTTCATGTCCTGCGGCGGCCGGCCCGTAACCGAACCGACTGTAGATCCGCTCCTCCGAAGCCCACAGGCCGGCCATTGGTTGGCCTCGCTCGTGAGCCTGATCGAGATGCATCCGCATCATCTTGGTCAGAATGCCCTGCCTGCGGTGAGTGGGATAGACCGTTACATGAGTGGTGCCAGCCATTCGGACCTGACCACCACCGGGCATGGTCAACTCAAGGTCATAGGACCCAAACGTGGCGACAATACGTCCACGGTCGATAGCGACAATCGCGGTCCCGGCCGGGTTGATAGCTAACCATCGGTCCCGGGCTCCCTCATCGGTTGACGGATCCTCCCCAAACCCAAACGTGGTGGCGTCCCGGAAGTCCAACAGCTCGGACGACTCGATAAATCGGATCTCTACCATCGGCCAAGTGTACGAATCGACTCAGCACCGTGTCGGGCAATTTCCAACCGCTCAGCGATCGGACAAGCGCTGCAGCTGCAAACTCTCCTGATCGGAGAGCAGAATCCAGTCGTCGTCGATCACCAGGGCCGCAGTGCGACACCCCGACGCCAAAGCCGGGCCCGGCTGCCCGCTGCCGAAGCCATCGTCGAACAGGGAGATCGATCGCAGCTCGCCGGTGATGAAGCTACAAACCCCGAGCTTCTTTGGACCCAGTTCGATCAACGCCGACGGTGCCAGTTGATCAACCACGTCAACCAGTGGGGCATCGGGTGTATCGCCTCGTCCGATTCGCTCGCTGCTTCCATCTTCCGGCTCGTTGTCAGCAACCCAGAGCTCACCGACGTCGGTCACCACGAAAGCGAACGGGTTCTTCCAGCCCGATGACAAGATCTCCGGCACCTGGTCTGGATCACCGTCGGGTTCGATGGCCAGCATCTTGCCGTTTACCACGTCGGGGTCATCGATCAGCGCGCTCCGGCGCAGGGTTCCTACCCCCAGGACTAAACGACCATCGGGCAGCAACTCAAGGTGACCGCCGTTGGCCCCGGTCGACGATACGAAGCCAGACCAAACCAGACGAGGCTCGGCAGGTTCACCAGACTCATCTGGCCCAGCGGGGATCTCAGCGACTACCAGTTGTTCGTCGGGGCGGGTCCAGGCAACAAAGATGCGGTCGCCATCGAGCACGGTGAGACCCAGCAGGCCTCGTTGGCCGTCGCTGGACACCGGCAACCGCCCGATAGTCAGTGGTTCGGGATCGACAAGTGAGAACTTGTAGATAGTCCCGGTTTTACGATCGCCTGCCACGATCTCCCCCGTTGCGAGCTGTGACATCGCGGCGATGTCGGGCAGCGGGACCGTAAAGGGCTGCAGTTCATCAACTGCCGAGTCGCCGCAGCTGACCGCCAACATCAGCATCAGAACCGTCGTGATGATTGCGCTGCGACGAAAGGGGCGGCGGCACCGAGGCAACAACATCCGGTCAATCTAGTGGTACCGGTGGCAGACCTGAGGTGACAAGGACTGCGAGTCGCTGCGAGCTATCCTCGCCCAGTCGGTGCTCAACCCCCACCTCTTTCTGCCGATAGCTGAGCGGTCAAAGCCAGGAGACCCTATGAAAACCAAGTTCTATCTATTTGCTGCCCTATTCGCGGTCGCAGCACTCGTGTCGGCGTGCGGTTCCGACGATGCCACCACCACCGAGGCCGAGGCCTCCACCGAGGGCGCTGATACCTCCGGCGACGGTGACGGTGACAGCAGCTCCGACACCGACGACGGTGACGCGATGGGAGATGAAGACCACTCCGGCGATGACGACGCCATGACCGATGATGACGCGATGGCCGAGGACGAAGATGCGATGTCCGACGACGCTATGGCCGACGAAGATGCGATGTCAGAAGACGACGATGCGATGACCGACGATGATGAGGCGATGGCCGAAGATGCTGGCCTCGACTTCACCTTCATTTCATTGATCTGGCCCGAAGGCAGCCAGCCAAGCCCTGAAGTCTTTGCCTGTCTCGATGACAAGGGCGTCGACCCGGAAATGTCGCTCCTCTCGGCAACCGAAGAAGAGAGCCTCGAAGCGGTTGTCGTGCTGTACGGCTGTGCCCCCGACGAGCTAGCCACGGTCTTTGCCGACGACGTCGATCCACCAGCAGGCACCACCCGTGAGGACACCGAGTGTGTGATCGCCGAGACCTTCCGGTACATGGGCACGCTCCCCGTCGCAGAAGCGATGGAGATCACCAACAGCTCCGACGATGACATCCCAGACGCCATCAGCGAAGAAGTGATTCCAATCGCCAAGGACGTCTGCGGTCTCGACGAAGACCAGATCACCGCCATCTTTGAGGCCTGATTACCTCAGCCGTCGGCTAGGGCGTTGATCACTTCATGCATGCTGCGAAGTGAGTGCCCGCTTAGAAACTCATCGACGTACGGCAACGCCGCGGCCATGCCGGAGACTGCAGGTTCGTAGTCTCCGGCGGCCGAGCGTGGATTGATCCAGATGATGCGATAGCTGAGCCGTTGCAGCCGGGCCATACGTCGAGCCAGCTCAGGGCCCGGTTCGGTGTCCCACCCATCGGAGGCGATGATCACCGTCGCTCCCCGCACCGCATGTGACCAACGAGGGCTGGAGATCAACTGGCCCACGCTGGCAGCGATTCGAGTGCCTCCGAAGCGGTCGCTGACCTCGTCGGAAAGCCGTTGAATCGCCGCCTCGGGGTCGCGCTGGCGGAGTTGCACGGTCACTCGCCGCAGCGAGGTTGCGAAGGTGAACACCTCGGCCCCGCTGAGCGACTGTTTTGAACCGGCGGAAACCAATGCCCGCATCAGGTGAAGGTAAACCCTGGTGAACGACTCCATCGAACCGCTGACATCGGCCAGCATGAGCAGTGGTCGTGGCTGCTGCTTCTGCCGTTTGCGGACGAGCGTCATCACTTCGCCGGTGCTGCGGGCCGAGCGCATCGTGCGACGAAGGTCGACCGATCCGTTGGGCGAGGGCCGCTGACGACGGGTCATGCGAGTCGGGAGGTCGGTCAATGCCTTCTCGAGCCACCGGCCGATCGCTTGCAGTTGTGCGGCGTCAAGCTGATCGAACGGGGTATCGAGGTGATCGGCGAAAGTCGACGGCAACAGTTCGGGGATGAGTGAATCATCGTCGTCGGGGTCGCGGTCGCTCGGCTCGTCGCCGACCACCTCGGGCCGTTCCCGACTGATGCGGGCGTTCATCGCCGCAAAGCCGTCGGTCGGCGACGATTGACGTAGCAACGACCCTTCGGTCTTAACCGTTGCTCGGCCGATGGCCCGGTCCCACGGGGCGATCGGCAGACCGATGCCCCCGAACAGCGCCTCGAAGAGTTCATCGAACGCCGCGAAGTCGCGGCGATCGTTGAGCAGCGTGGTCTTCGTGAGCCAGTACAGCGTGTTGACGGCGGTTGGCGGACAGCAGTCGATGGCCATAGCCAAACGATTGGCTGCCGTCGGGCCAACATCGACTCCGACGGCACGCAGTCGCTGCAGGATTGCCCCGGCGAACACCGCTACATCGACCGATCGAAACAGCGACCCCGGCTGGGCCGAGTTCAGCGGTTCAGGGCTCACCGGGTCGGTCATCGTCGGCCCATCATTCGCAACACATCATTTACTGCACATCTTCACTGCACATCTCTATTGGGCGTCTACCAACAGTTCGCCGGAGTCGATGGCGTCGGCCACTGTCTCCATGTCGTCGGGAGTCTTGATCAACGAACCCATGGTCATCTTGGTGATCTCGCTGTCGAGGTCGGTGATCCCGAGTGCGTGCAGGGCGCCGACCCAGTCGATGGCTTCGGCAACTCCCGGTGGCTTATCGAGATCGAGCGAGCGGGCTCGGTGAACAAACGCGGTCGATGCGGCGACGAGAGGCTCCGCCGATGAGACCACGTTGCGCCGTACGATCTGAGCGGTCCGCTCCAGGTCGGGGAAGTCGATCCAGTGATAGAGGCAGCGGCGCTTGAGGGCGTCATGTAGTTCGCGGCTGCGGTTTGAGGTCAGGATCACCAGGGGTGGCACGGTGGCTTTGAAGGTGCCGAGCTCGGGCACGGTCACCGACTGCTCGGCCAGGAACTCGAATAGCAGCGCTTCGAACTGGTCGTCTGAACGGTCGAGCTCATCGATCAGCAACACGGCGGGCTTCGGTCCGGGGTGTCTCACTGCCTTGAGCAGCGGCCGATTGAGTAGGAACTCTTCGGTAAACAGATCGGCCCCGGTCACCTTCCGCTGCGAACCGCCCTGTTCTGATCCTGCAGTGTCTGATTCAGAGGCTCGAATGCTCAGTAGTTGGTGGGAGTAGTTCCACTCGTAGAGCGCTTCGGCAGCGGTGATGCCCTCGTAGCACTGCAGCCGGATCAGCGGGCTGCCGAGCGCAGCAGCAACCGCTTTTGCTGCGGTGGTTTTGCCGACGCCCGGTTCGCCTTCCAGAAGTAGGGGCTGGCCCAATGCCAGCGCGACGAATAGCGCGGTGGCGAGCCCTTCATCGACGAGGTAGTCGACATCGTTCAGTGCCGCGGTCAGCTCGCCACGATCGGCGAAACCCTCGGTCATCGTTGCTCCTCCATCGAGGCCAGTAGTTGTTCGTATTCTTCCCAGGTGTCGACGTCGAGCGGGATGGTCCCGGGCCGTCGGATCTCTTTTACCGTATGGCGGCCAGACTCCAGCAGCTTCCACACCGCCTTATCTCCCTGTAGCGCAGTCAGCTCATTGAACACCGGACGAGCGAAACCGAATGGGTGGCCGCGGCCGTCGTCGTAGCGGCAGACCAGTAGTGATCCGGCGGCGGGGTCTGGTGCAGGACTCGATTCGGTGTTTCTAGCGAGCGTATCGATGCAGTGGTTGATGGTTTCCACGGTAACCCCGGGCTGGTCACCGAGCAGGAGCACGATGCCAACGCTTCGAGGGTCGACGTGATCGAGGGCGGCGACAATGGACGATGAGCAACCGCTGGTAAACGCAACGTTCTCGGTGACGACAGCCGATCCAAAGTCCACCGAGCGGCGAACCTCTGGAGCGGCACCACCGATGGTCACGATGACCTGATCAAACCGAGCGGCTAGCGCATTGTCGACCGCGGCCTGCAGCAGTGGTTTGCCGCGGTAGTCGAGCAGCTGTTTCGGTTGCCCCAACCGGCTCGACGAACCAGCCCCCAACACGAGACCGGTAACCCGAGGCGAACCTTCGGGACCACTCACGTCGAGAAATTCACGAAGCGACAGCGACCCAACCTCACGGAGCCGCTGCGACTTCTTCGGCGTAGCGGGTTCGGCAGCCGGGATTGCAGAACCAGTAGTCGGTACCGTCGACTTCGAGATGGGGCGTGTCGGTCACCACGGTGACGGTCATGCCACACACCGGATCGATCGCTTCGACCGGAGCCGCCGGGCGTTCGAACTTCGGAGCGATCAACCCTTCAAGCCGGACCGCTCGCACCACGTCGGCCAGAATCGACAGCGCGATTTCTTCCGCGGTGCGGGCGCCGATGTCGAGGCCGACCGGGGTGTGTAACACCGCCCGTTCCTCGGCTGTCAGATCAAGTGATTCCAGAACTGCGGCACCGCGGACCTCGCTGGCTACCAGACCGATGAAGCCAACCCCGGCATCAAGCGCAGCTCGAATGGTCTGCTCTTCGTTGCGGCCGTGGCTGGAGATCAGCACCGCGGTGCAACCTCGCACGTCAGGTGCCGCTGATCGTTCAACCCCAAACCCCAGATGTCCGGCCAACGCTTCCAGCGACTCAGCGATCGGGGTTGTACCGACGATGGCCAGTCGGGCCGCTGGCAGCTTTGGCTCCAGGAAGACTTCGATGGCCCCACCCGAGAGGCAAGGATTGACCACGGTGCGAGCACCGTCGCTCTCGGGAAACTCCTCTTCGCCACTAGGCAAGATTCGCAGCAGCAAGGCCTCGCCGGAATCGAGCAACTCCATGGCCGCGGTGCGAACCGAACCCTCAGCACACTGCCCGCCGATGAATCCTTCAATCGTTCCGTCAGCCAAGACAACAGCGGAGTCGCCAGGCCGTGCCGAAGTCGGGCACTGAGCTCGCACGACGGTGGCCTGCACAAACGCAACCCCCTGCCCAACCAACTCCGCAACCCGCCCCGAACCCCGACTCATGTTCTTTTTCCCATCACCGAAACTCGACCGGACCCGTCACGGAAGTCGCCAGCAGGCGCGCCAGCCACCCGAGTTTGACCGCAGGCCAAACTCGGGCAACCACAACAAACATCGTCAGCAAGCAACCGCTCAGACATCACAGCCACGCTTAGATCGGCGCCGAATGGTTGCCCCGCATAGCTTCCCAAACCCTGGACGGAGTCAAAGGCATGTCAGCGTGGCGCACACCGTATGGCTTCAGCGCATCGACGACTGCGTTGACCACCGCAGGCGGTGAGCCAACGGTTGCCGACTCGCCGATGCCCTTGGCACCGATCGGGTGGTGAGGCGATGGGGTGACCGTATGACCGGTCTCCCAGTCGGGGCACTCCAGCGCCGTCGGGATGAGGTAGTCCATCAGCGAAGCGCCGATGCAGTTGCCGTCTTCGTCGAAGGCGATCATTTCCATGAGCGCCATGCCAACACCGTCGGCCAGGCCACCGTGGACCTGCCCTTCGATAATCATGGGGTTGATCTGAGTGCCGCAATCGTCGACGGCGATAAACCGGCGGACCTTCACTTCAGCGGTGCCGGGGTCGACGTCGACCACGCAGATGTAGGCACCGAACGGGTACGTCAGGTTCTCCGGGTTGTAGCAGATCTGGGCTTCGAGGCCGCCTTCGAGACCTTCGGGTAGGTCGCCTGCGCCGTGGGCCTTCATGGCGATGTCCTGGATGCTTACCGATTTACCGGGGTCACCCTTGACCGAGAACGAACCCTTGTCCCACTGCAGATCGGCAACCGAAACTTCGAGCATGCCGGAAGCGATGATCTGCGCTTTGTCGCGAACCTTGCGTGCGACCAACGCTGCGGCCGCTCCGGAGACCGGGGTTGACCGGGAGCCGTAGGTGCCAAGACCGAAGGGAGTGTTGTCGGTATCGCCGTGTATGACCTCGATGTCTTCGGGCGGGATGCCGGTCTCTTCGGCCACGATCTGGGCGAACGTGGTCTCGTGGCCCTGACCCTGGGTTTTAACCGACAGGCGAACCACGGCCTTGCCGGTGGGATGGATGCGTAGCTCGCAACCATCGGCCATACCGAGCCCGAGGATGTCCATGTCTTTGCGAGGACCGGCACCGACCGCTTCGGTGAAGAACGACAGGCCGATACCCATCAGTTCGCCCCGCTCACGCTTCTCGGCCTGCTCTCGACGCAACTCGTCGTAGCCAGCCATTTCCATGGCTTTGCGCAACGCCGGTTCATAGTTGCCCGAGTCGTAGACCCAACCGGTTTTCGACTCGTATGGGAACTGATCTTCGGTGAGCAGGTTCTTTAGTCGCAGCTCGGCCGGATCCATCTCCAACTCGAAGGCCAAACAGTCGACGATACGTTCGATCAGGTATACCGCTTCGGTGATCCGGAACGAGCAGGCGTATGCCACTCCCCCGGGTGCCTTGTTGGTGTAGACCGCAGTCATCTTGCAGTGAGCGGCTTCGAGGTCGTAGCTGCCGGTGAATACGCCGAAGAAGCCGGCCGGGTACTTGACCGGGGCGGCAAC
>JBOEHD010000088.1:19734-31190 GCA_050633745.1 Acidimicrobiales bacterium | reverse complement strand
GGTGGTGGTCGGTTGCGTCGTGGTTGTGGTTGGTTGCGGTGCGGTTGTGGTTGTCGTTGTTCCGCCTGGGGCGGTGTAGGTGACTGTCAGTGTGTCGCCTTGTGCGTCGGTGAAGACGAGGTTGCTGTTCTCTCCGACGGCGATGCGCCATGTGCAGCCGTAGATCGGGTTTTCCACTTGTCCGCTGCCGGGACCGAAGACGACCTTGAGCTCGGTCCCTGCTGCGTTGTCCCAGTACTCGCAGTTTGCAATGGCGTTGGCAGGCAGTTCGACGGAGACCGGGTTTGAGAAGCCGCTGTCCTTTGTGAGCGACTGCGATCCTTCATCACAGGCGGTCGTGTTTCCATCGAGCCCGAACCACCAGCACTCGGTGAGGTTGGGGCCAGACGACCCTTCCCACACGGGCGATGCACTGGCGGGCAAGATCATCAGAGCTGTGAGAATCGCTGAGATGATTGCTAGCGAAAGTAGCCCCGAGAAGTGAATTCTAGGCTTCTTTCTAGGGGGTGGACGATCGTGCTTTTTCATGATTGCCTCCAGGCGGAACTGTGGTAGCTACTCAGTCTGTAGCACGAGAAAATCATCTGAATCCAGGGAATTGCGGTAGTCCGAACGAGTCCGAACGCCTGAAAGCCAGCTATTCGTATCCAGCGGGTGATATCGCCCACATTGGAACGTGCTGGTCAACGCTGTCCCCTGTAGTTTCGTCACAATACATCGCCGCGCTCCCACCTCGAGGTCGAACGTGATAGATCCGTCGAAGATCGACAATGTTGATCAACTCACTCAAGTGTTGTTCGACTTGCGAGCGCGCTCTTCGTTTAGTTTTAAACAACTGGCGACGGAAGTTCAGAGTTCTACCACGACGGTGCACGGCTGGTTCAGCGGTCGTCACCTGCCCGTCCAGCGAGACAATTCGAAGTTCGAGGATGTATTGGCGCTTCTTGGGGTTGAGGACACAGATCCGTGGATCGATGCTCTAGCAAGACTACGTACGGCTCGCTCTGCCCCGACTCCCCAAAATCCGTACCGAGGGCTGAACGCTTATACAGAGAGCGACTCTGAGCTCTTCTTTGGTCGAGATCATCTCACCAAATTCGCCATCGAGCGGGCGCTGCAAGCTCGATTGTCAGAGGCTGAGGGGCCGCTGCTTGTGTGGGGTCCATCCGGGTGTGGCAAATCTTCGCTCTTGCAGGCCGGCGTAGGTGCGGGTCTGCGAGAGGCCGGGAGCGTCGTTCACTACATCACTCCTGGTGTCGTTCCAGAAGATATAGATCGCATCCTGGGCCAAGCCGAGTTGCAAGCGGGCGTAAACGGCAAGTTCCTCATTTTCGATCAGGTTGAGGTTCTTCTTGCTCGCCCGGATGCAGTGGTCTCAAGCGCTCTTGGTCAGTTGGCTCAATGGGCCGAGGAAACTCGTCATACCGTCATGCTCGGTCTTCGAGCAGACTATGCGCACGTTGCTGCTGGCTATCCATACCTGGCTCGTGCGCTGGAGAACCCAATACTTGTATCGGACTTGTCAGCTTCTGAGGTTACGGAGGCCATAGTTCGGCCAGCGGAGCTGGCGGGTCTACATGTTGAACCCGCTCTCCTGACTAGATTGGTCGGCGACTTCACGACACTTGAGCGGGAAAGTCGGACAAGCGTCGCTTTGCCACTTCTTTCGCATCTCCTTTATGTGATGGCCGATGCTGCGCCGGGCGAACCCCTGACGCTTGAGCTGTATGAGAAGGCTGGCGGTGTCGATGGAGCGCTCAAGACTTCTGCCGACGGAGCGCATGATGCTCTGACCCCGTCCGATCGACAGGCCTGCAGGCTCCTATTTGCGCAGCTGATCGAGCTCGGTCATGAAGCGAGGCCGGTAGGTCGTCGAGTGGATCTACGTGAGCTCGAGGCCTCAACCGATCTCGCAGATGACTTTGAGCCCATCATCTCGAGCTTCACCGCCGAACGCTTGCTGACGGTGGATGCCGAGAGTGTCCAGATCAGCCACGAAGCCCTCCTAGCTGCTTGGCCCACTCTTGCAGATTGGATAGCTGAGGACACCGACGCCTTGCACACGATACGAAGCGTTCGACATGCGACAGGCGAGTGGGTGGCTAGTGACCGTGCGCCGGATGCGCTGCTCGCTGGTACTCGGCTAGAGCCGGCCGAGAGAGCGATTGCTGATCCGCTCCTGCAGTCGAGACTGAAGCCTGTGGAGAGGGAGTTCGTCGAGAGGAGTTCATCTGCGCAGCTATCTCGTGATCGGCGGACGTTGTTAACCCGGCGCACGCTGCAAGGACTTGTTGCGGGTCTGGCTGTGCTCTCTGTCGTGGTCGGGTCACTAGCGTGGACAGCGAGACGAGAGCGGGCCGAGGCCGATAGTGCTCGAGCTCAGGCCGAAGCCTCACGGGACGAGTCATTGCTGGCTCGGGGTGAGGCCAACCTCGCTCGCGCTTCTGCGGAAACAGCTCAGGCCGAGGCACTTTCTCGCCAGCTAGCTTTGCAGGCGACAATTCTAAAGGAGACCGACTTTTCGCTGAGCAGCCAAGTGGCGCTCGTCGCATACCAAACGTCCCCGACTGTTGAAGCCCGTTCGGCGGTTATCGATGCGAGCTCGTTGCCAGGAAGCGCTCGGTATTTGGGAGCTCCGGGACCGACTGCCCTCGCTGTCTCATCCGACAATCGATCGGTCCTATTCAGCAACTCGGTTGATGGCAGCCTCTCGCTTCTACAGCAAGGCCCCTCCGGTTTCGAAGCCACCGAGGCCATTCCGTTACCTGATAGTGAGGCAACCGTCTACGCACTGGACTTCAGCCCCGATGGCTCGTTCTATGCCAGTGCCGGAGCAGACCGGGCCGTGACATTGTGGAGCCCGGACGGCCAGCAGGTGCGCCTTAGTACTGACATCGCGGGTTTCGAAGGTTCCATCCAGACTCTGGCTATCGCCGAAGACGGACGAACGATCTACGCCGGGGCAGAGGGGCCTGGGATTGGACGATGGCTGCTCAGCGAGAGCAGTCGCGAGGAAGGGGCTGAACAGCTGCCAATGCCGGGGGAGGTCATGAGCCTCTCGTTGGATCACGACCGGAACCTGCTGGCTGTCGCAATGCGGGACGGTTCTGTCTTGCTCATCGATCCGGAAGAGAATGGCTCCGTCCTTTGGGCGGCAGATCCGGCTGACGACACAATCGCATCTACGATCGCTGTCTCCCCATCTGCGCCAACAATTGTCGCGGGCTACCGAAACAGCACGATCCGAATCTGGGATGCATCGGAACCAACAGATCCGATCGAGATCGCCACGGAAATCGAGCCGTTCGCCAGTTGGGTCACCTGGGTCACATTCTCTCCCAGCGGTGCAACCTTGGCGGCCGGCAGCTCCGATGGAAGCGTTCGTCTCTTCGACACAACCACCTGGGGGCAGATCGGAACGGCACTCAAACAACCGACAGCAGTCACAGCGCTGAGGTTTTTGGATGAGAATTCGCTGGTCGCAGCCGTATCCGATGGATCGGTTCGGATATGGGATCTGGCACACGAGAGCTTTGAGGGCCTGGGTGCCAGCGTTTGGTCGACCAGCTTTGACGCTTCTGGTGAGAAGCTGGTAGCGGCCTCTGGGCTACGTGCGGCAGTGTGGAGCTTCGATGCCGGTGTGAGCTCAGGCAAGGACTTGGATCTCGCCTTGCCCGACGACGACTTGGGTCTCACCGGAGCCGCAGCGCTAAGCCCAGATGGAGCGGTAGCGGCCCTTGGTACCAGGACTGGGCCCGTCTACCTGGTACCCACAGCTCGCAATGCACCTAGTTCTGTGGAACTTGAAGGCCTCACCAACTTGGTCGAGAACGTTGCGTTCTCGTCCAGCGGCGAGGTGTTGGTCGGCGGAGACGATGACGGAAGAGTGCAAATCTGGACCATGAGTGGTGGCAGTTGGAGAGCGGCGGGCCAGTTCAGGATCGAAGACCAAGCAATGAACGTTGCCATAAGTCCCACCACCCCACTCGTCGCGGCTGCGTCTGATGAGGGGCCCGTTCATCTTGTCGATATCTCCGACCCTGACAACCCGGTAGAGCTCAGCCAAGTGTCGACCGGCGACAGCATCGCGTTCAGCGTGGCCTTCCATCCGCAGTTACCCTTGCTCGTTACCGGAAGCGCAGATACTTCGATTCGGATCTGGGACTACAGCGACCCAGCGAATCCCGAGCTTGCAAGTGAGGTCGCCGGCCCCAACAGTCGGATCTTCTCGGTTGGCTTTAGTAACTCGGGCGACAGACTTGCAGCAGCAGTGGGTGACAACACTGCTTGGGTTTGGCGTAGCGATGACGACGCGACGGCTTGGACACTGGAGTCTGTATTCTCATCGCCAGGCCAAGCGGTGCTGAGCGTCACTTTCTCGCCAGACGATCAAACCGTCGTCGGTGCTGGATCGGATCAGCACCTGCTGGTCTGGGAGCTTGACGACTCTGCCGTCCTTGGATCTATCTGTTCAAAAGTTGGCGATGACATTACTGAGGACGAGTGGAAGGACCTCGTGCCGACATTGGAGTACATGCCTCCCTGTCGACCTTGATTTCGGCTGCGGTCGCGCCGAGTCGTTCGCCGTCTTGTCTGCCGGCACAACTACATGCAATCACATCGCTAAGCCCGGCCACGCAGTCTCGAGAGGCAATGGTCAATAATCAGCATGGTGATGTCGATCGGGCAAGTCACTGCTAGCCGTCCGGCCTGGCAAAGCGTGGACTGGGCGGGGCGTCCGAGCGAATGATCACCGATGTCTCTCGCCACAAGCTCTCGGGTGTCACATAGACAAGGCCGGTAGCGCATCGCGACCGAGCTCAGGTCCACTACATCTGACTTCGGCGGTGGTCAGCCTGCAGACCGACCACTGCGAGATGTTCGACTCTAGAGAAGCTTGGCTCCCAGTGGTGATTCTGGAGCCAGCGTGTCGCCCGAAACCGGCTAAAAATAGAGTGGAGCTGATGGGAATCGAACCCACGACCCCCTGCTTGCAAAGCAGGTGCTCTAGCCAACTGAGCTACAGCCCCGAATCTCGATACAGCGTATCGGTTCGGCTTCCGATCCGAGCTTCCTAGCGTTGATTTGGCCGTTGTTTGACGATCGTCGAGCAGGTTGATCGACGTGGTTGGCGCCGCGGTCGGCGTGGGAGTAGGTTCCTCGTCCTAGCTAGCTAGGGAGCGATTGGCTACGTGAACACCTTCTTTGGGGACCCTAGACGGGTCCTGCGACCGTGACCCGGTCGTCTGACAACAAGCCTTCTGGCGCAAAAACAGCGATCGCTCTCGCCGTCGCGCTTCTGGCAGCTTCGCCTGTAGCGGCCTGGCTCCTGCGGCGGCGCAAGACCGAACAAACGCTGACAGCGCAAACCGAGCGACCGCATCGCTCGGCATCGCTTGGAGCTGCGCCACCAGAGGCTGCGGACGAAAGCGTGGCTAGTGGTAGCGGAGCCAACGACAGCGGAGTCGATGACAGCGAAGTGAATGACGGCCAAGTCGATGACAGTGGAGTCGATCAGGCTGAAACCCCTCGCGTCGAGGCCGCCACCCAAGCGGAGACCGGCACCAGCGAAGATGCAACCTCAGAATCCACCGGCACGGCGCAGGGCATTCCGATCCCGACCTCTACTGAGCATTCGATCCTGGTCGTCGCCGACGCCGCTAATGCTGGCCACGACGACCTCGACACGCCGACCCCGCCCGCTGGCACTCCCAAGCTCGCACCCGACTGGCGGCAGGGCCGCACCGCTCACCCCAACGACGAGTTCCTCATCGACGAATTCCCCACTGATGAGTTCACCGAGATCACAGACATCAATGACCTTGGCGCCGCCGACGACGGCACGCTCGGCGCTGACGCGTTCGTCGAGCTACTAGACGGCAACCCCGGCAACGACACCACACAATTGTCTGCGCTAGGTGAAACAAACCAGCCCCACGCCACCGTCCAACCCGACCTGGACAGCGCGCTCGGGGCCGAAGCTGAGGCCAAGTCCCAAACCCAAGCCAAGTCCCAAACCCAAGCCGAGTCCGGAACCGGAACCGAAGCCCAAACCGGAACCAAAAGCAAGGCTCGTATCTTCTACGGCTGGATCATCGTCGCCGCCGTCTTTGTCATCCTGACGGTCTCCTCTGGAATTGGCTTCTACAACGCCTCGGTCATCCTGTCCGCAGCCATCAAGGAACTCGACGCCTCGGTCGGCTCGATCTCCGGCGCCACCGGCATGTTCTTTGCCATCAGCGGCCTCACCGGATTCGGCTTTTCGAAACTGCTCGAGAAGCTCGACATACGCTGGTTCTACCTGGTCGGCGGTCTTATCGGTGCCGCCGCCCTCGTCAGCCTCCGCTGGGTCACATCGGTCCCGCAGCTCTACGCCTTCTTCGCCCTCTTCGGTGTCGCCTTCGGCATGACCGGTCTCGTGCCTTCCACCACCCTGGTCACCCGCTGGTTCGACCGCCGCCGCTCCATCGCCATATCGATCGCCTCCACCGGACTCTCGCTCGGCGGCATCGTACTCACCCCGGTCTCCGCCTGGCTCATCGACCGCCGGACCCTCGCCGGAGCCTCCCATTACTTGGCCCTGATCTGGGTACTTGGAATCATCCCGGTAGCCCTGCTCATCCTCCGCTCACATCCCTCCGAAAAGGGCCTGAGCCCCGACGGCGAAACCCCGACCCCAGTCCCGACCGCCGAACCCACGGCTACCGAACACACGGCTACCGAACACACGACTGCCGAACTCACGGCTACCGAACCCGCGGTCCCAGTCGCCGACGAGCTGGCCGGCACAAAACAACTCACTCGCCAAGAGAAAAACGCGCTAGCCAGACCTGCAGTCGCCGGACTCGACTTCGCCACCGCTCGCACCACCAGGTTCTTCGTTGCCCTGTGCGCCGCCTACGCCGTGATCTTCTTTGGGCAGGTCGGAGCCATCGCTCAGCTATTCAATATGGTCGTCGAACGCACCGACAACGCCACCGCGGCCACGGCACTCTCGGTGCTGGCCTTCTCCAGTGTCGTGTCCCGGCTGGTCGGCGGTGCGTTAGTCCTGCGACTCTCCACCAAGATGTTCACCGCCATGCTCACCGTGCTGCAGGCAGCGGCGTTGGTGCTGCTGGCCTGGGCCGATTCGCCTGCCACCCTGATCCTTACCTCGGCCTTTATGGGAATGAGTATTGGCAACCTGCTGATGCTTCAGCCCCTCCTGCTGGCCGAAGCGTTCGGAGTGGCAAACTACGGCCGTATCTACAGCCTCAGTCAACTATTCGGCACCTTCGGTGTCGCCGGCGGCCCGCTGGCGTTGGGGCTTCTTCGAGATTCCTACGACTACAGGGTGGCGTTTCTGGTGGCCGCCGTAGCCAGCATTGTCGGCTTCCTCTTTATCGTCTCGGCAGGCCCGACCGAAGCCGTGCAGTCGCTGTGGAAGCCCGCCGAGGTCCCAAACCGAGAACTAGTCAGGGCCCCAGAACTCGGCCCAGCCTGACCTGGCCCAGCTCGCTGGCTAGTACAAACCTTGAGTTTCGCCAGCTGCCCGGCGGCGCCAATCTCATGATCACGGACTAACATTGAGCTAGGTGATTCCCGACGAGAACTCAAGCAGCTGGACGGCCACGGAGGTCGATCCAGATGTGGCTGCCCAACCCGGCATTCTCGGGTCGGCGACGCCGATCGTTGTTCCTGAGCCTGCAAACGGCGGCCAACACGACGATCGCAGCCGTCTAGGGGTCGCCCCTCGCCTGTTGGCGCAGATCGCAGTGGTCATTGCATCAGCCCTGGTCGTCGGCATCGGCGTCTTCTTTATGGTCGGCGCCGCCGCCGGACCCGACGACGACAACCCCTCCTCAGGCGGTGGTGCCGATGAGTCCGCACTCGAGCAGGCACCAAACGGCCCAGAAGGTGTGCCCCTAGATTCCAGCCGGTCCGGGTCGAAACGAAGCGGCTCCGGCGACTCGGCGGGCGGCGATGCCGACCTCCTGCAATCGGTGACCGTCGACGGCGATGACGAATCCTCCGGCTCGACCCTTCTCGTCGCCGGAGCAACCGCCGAGGGCGACAAACTCACCGAGGGGCAAAGCTCCCGGGCTGGCGCTTCCTCGTCGACCAGCACCAGGCCAACAACCACGGTCTCAACATCGAGCAGCACAAGCGATCCAGCGACCACGGCAGTCTCAAGCACCACCTCGCCATCGAGCACCGCAACCTCCAGCACCGGCTCGACCATCGCCACCACCACCACAACATCCGAGCCTTCCTCGACGACTGCCTCCACCGCCCCAACCACGGCATCGACATCGACCACCCGGCTAACCACCACAACCCGGCCCCCAACCACAACCCGCCTCACGACCACGACCCGGCTCACAACCACCACCCGGTTGACCACCACGATTCGCACCACGACCACGAAGAAACCAACCACGACCGTGCGCCCCACAACGACGGTCCTCCCCACAACCACCATTCTCACGACGACGCTGCCGCCGGTGCTGATCGCTTCCCCGGCTGATCGCAGCGTGCACGTTTGGGAAGACGATACGAAGTTTGAAGCCAACGCTGTTCCAGGAGCGTCGCAGTATTGCTGGACCGCTACCTCCGACGGCGACGACACGAGGCGCTGCTCCCGCTCCACCTCATATAGGCATCCGGACAAGCTACTGGCGCCCGGCCTCACCACGGTGAAGGCCGAGGCGGTTGGCAGCGACGGCGAGGTACTGCTGTCGCAGCAGATATCGGTCCACCTTCGGGCCGCCGACGTCCTGACCACTCCCGACAGCGGCGACCGGATCGACATGGACCGCAACCTGCAGCTGCGCTCCCGGACCATTCGCTCGGCGACGAACTACTGCTGGGTGTTCGTCCAAGGCCAGATCAACACCGGCGACCTGTGTGATCCCGACCGTACCAAGTGGCTTACATCCGATGAGATGCACTCCGCAGGCGTTGTCGAGGGGTCGGCAACCATTGTGGCCAAGGCATACCGGGGCAACGCTCTGATCGGTCGCCACGTCGTGTCCATCACCATCAAGCACGACGAGGGCTAGCAGCTCACAACCGGCTTCAGCCGCCCAACAGCATCTTAGTCAGCCAACAGCGCTCAGACGGCGCTAGCTGGCATCGCCAATTCCGTAGAAGCTGCCGGAACGGGTGCCGACAAAAATCTGGCCGCCCCACACCGCAGGCGTCGATTCGATGCAGCCGCCAAGCTTCAGCGACCACCGCTCTGTCGGTTGCCGCTCGGGCTCGCTGACGTCGAACGCATGCAGCACACCTTCGCAGTCGCCCTGGATCAAGGTGTCGTCGACGACAACCGGCGACGACCACAACGGCCCCGGCAGCTCAAGGGTCCAACGCACATCGCCCGAGTTTCGTTCAATCCCTAGCACCCGACCGTCGGCCGTCGGCACGATGACCAGGTCACGATGTAACGCCGGGGTCGCCCAAACACCGGTATCGATCCCGTCCTCGGCGAACTGACTCCAAACCAGCGGATCGTCAGGCTTAGACGGATCGAGTTTAAAGACCTGGCCCAGTTCGCGCGAACGGGCCGTGCCTCGCTCATACTCGGAGACCACATAGAGCATGCCGTCGTCGTCGATCACGATCGTGGCGTCGGCATCGTCACCGAGCCAGTAGCGAAACGTACGCTCCGGATCGCGGCCACGCTCCAACCCCGACACATCCCAACCCTGGACCAAGCCGCCGGAGTTGGTGAAGTAAACCGTGTCGCCGCTGATGGCCAACGAATTTTCGATCGAGACCTGGCGATCGCCAATGGCCGCCAGCAACTCCTGATCCCATCCAGCGGCGGAGAACACCACCTCGGGGTCGACAGCCACCGAGCCGTCCCGCTCGAAACTTCGGTTCAGCTCCACTACGTAGAACCGCGAATTTTCGCCGCCGACGAACAGATAGTCGTCGATCACCAGCGCCGAGGAGTCCCAGTCGTTGTTCCAAAGGGTCGGCTCGTCATCGTCGGCCGATAATCGCCACAGTTCTTCCGGTTTGTCGCCGTCGACAGCTACGACGTGAAAGAAGTTGTCTCGGCTGCCGCTATAGACCAGCGGGTATCCGTCGGGGTCGACAGTAATCGAACCCTTGATGATGTCGTTGGTCGCAAACCCGGGGAACGCTTCGTCGCCGGTCCCTGGATCGAAGAAGTTGACCCGCTTGTTGTAGCCACCGACTCCGACCCACCAAGCGTCAGACACTGATTCCGGTCCAGACTCAGATCCTGAATCGGATCCTGAATCGGATCCTGAATCGGATCCTGAATCGGATCCTGAATCGGATCCGGACCAGGGAGCGGGGAACACCGCGGGCTGGCCGGTCCAGCCCGTGCCGCACCACTGCTTCACTTCGCCGCCAACCGTCGAGTTTGAGCAGCCGATGTCGACCGACCACTGAATCTCCGGTTGCTCCGGAACCGGCCCCCGACCGTGGAAGGTTCGGGTCGGATTTCCACGGAAGGTCAACAGCCCATCGACCGCACCAAGCGCCGACCACGGCAGCCCAGACGACAGCGGATTGACCATCGAACTTTCGGTGTCCAGCACGCCGATTCCGGCCGGTCCGTCGTGTTCAACACGGTCGATGGTCAGCCCGTTCGTTCCATCGTCCGCTTCGATCCCGCCTCTGACGTTTGTCCGTTCCGGCGCGGCGATAGCCAGATCCTCAGATTCGCCGCCGCCCCCGAACAGTGCCCTCAGTATCAGAGTGAGCAGAATGGCGATGCAGCAAATTACGGCGGGCCTAGCCCAACCGGTAAGTCCAAGGCGTGCGCCCTGTTTGGAATCTGCCACCGACTAAGTCTGCCCGGTTGCCCATCCATATCCATCAACACTCATCGGTCGTCGACCAAAGAAAACAACAGATGTGAACCGGCGTCGCTAGTTCAGGCCACCCTCGGCGATCATGCGCTCCAGGGTCAGCTCAGGATGGTCGGCCAATACCCGGTCCATCCAGTATTTACTTTCGAACAGCGCCAGCTTGGTGTCGTCAGCTCGGGTCATGACCGAAACGCCCTGCATGGCGTTCAGCTTGGCCGCGCTCTCGGCGTCGGTTCTGCGAGCGATGGTGTACGACGTTGCCGTCAGCTCGATCGGCGCCCCGAACTCGTTCTCCAGCCGGTAGATGGCAACCTCAAACTGCATTGGCCCAACCGCAGCCAGGATCGGTGCCTGATCGCCGAGGTCGTCTTCCCGCAGAACCTGGATGGCACCCTCTTCGTCGAGCTGGGCCACACCTTTACGGAACTGTTTGAACTTCGAGGTGTCTTTCACCCTGGCCCGCATGAAGTGCTCCGGTGCGAAGGCCGGCAGCGCAGGGAAGCTGGCTGGCTCATCGACATACACCGCATCGCCGACCCGAAGGTCGTTGGCGTTGACAAGACCGAGCACATCGCCGGGGTATGCCTCATCGGCGGTGTCACGATCCTGGCCGAACATCGCCTGGGCGTA
>JBOEHD010000088.1:0-19726 GCA_050633745.1 Acidimicrobiales bacterium | reverse complement strand
CGGCGAGAACCATCGGCCAACTGCCGAGGTGCGGGCGGCGGCACAAGATCAACAACACCGTCTAATAGGAAGCGCACGCCAAAGTTGGTCAGCGCAGAACCGAAGAACACCGGTGTTGATTCGCCGGCCAGGAACGTTTTTGTGTCGACAACTCGACCGAGTTCGGTTAGCAGCTCTGCCTCTTCCGAGGCTTGGGTCCACCATTCGCCTTCGTCGATCGCCGCCGTTTCCGGGTCGACCTCTTCCTCGGGGGCGATGGTTGAACCGCGGGCGGTTCTGGTGAACCTGGTGTACACGCCGGTGCCCTGATGGATCACGCCTCGGAAGTCGCCGGGGATGCCAACCGGCCATGTCACCGGTGTCGGCTCGACGACCAGGGTCTCCTCGATCTCATCGAGCAACTCGAGCGGAGCCTTACCTGGGCGGTCCCACTTGTTGATGAAGGTGAGGAATGGGATCTCTCGCTCGCGGCAAACCTCGAACAGTTTCAGGGTTTGAGGCTCGATGCCTTTCGCCGCGTCGAGCACCATCACCGCGGCGTCGGCCGCTGCCAGCACCCGGTAGGTGTCTTCGGAGAAGTCACGGTGACCGGGGGTGTCGAGCAGGTTGATGACACAGTCTCGATACTCGAACTGCAGCACCGTCGACGTGATCGAAATGCCGCGCTGCTGCTCAAGCTCCATCCAGTCGGAGGTCGCCGAGCGGCGACCCTCCCTGGCCTTGACCGTTCCCGCTTCTTTGCCGAGCGCCCCGCCGTAGAGCAGGAACTTCTCGGTCAGCGTGGTTTTACCCGCGTCGGGGTGCGAAATGATGGCGAACGTACGCCTTCTAGCAGCTTCAACGCGGGGGTCGGACACAGTAGCAACCTACCCCGATTTGTTGCTACCGAAACGGCCAGCGGTTCGCTTCGCCCCGGCTCGGACCGATCTCCAGGTGGTTGCTGCGGCGGAGAGTTTCCGGAGGAAACTCGGTTAGGGGCTGCTCCGCAGCCCCGGCACTACGCTTCTGGCTGTTGCTCGCGATCGAGGTCGATAATGCCCATCCGGACCGCACTGAGCACTGCGTGGGTCAGCGACTGAGCGTCGAGCTTGCGGTAGATGGCGTTGAGATGGTTGTGAACCGTCTTGGTGGTAATACCGAGATGACGGCCGGCTTGCTTGGTGCTCATGCCGTCGGNNGCGGGGGAGAGCACGGTGTCGCCCTCGGCCACCCGCTGGACGGTCTCGCGGACCTCGGTGAACGAAGTTCCCTTGCTGAGGTATGCGCTGGCGCCGGCGGCGATCGCATCGCGGGTCTTGTCGATGTCGTCGTGCATGGTCAGCACGGCGATTCGTACGCTCGGTGCTTCCTCACGAATCCGCCGAGTGGCTTCGATGCCGTCCATGACTGGCATCGACAGGTCCATTAACACCACCTGTGGCTGCAGAGCTCGCGCCAAGGCAACGGCCTCCTCGCCAGAGGAAGCCTCTCCAACGACGTTGTCGCCGGCTGCTTCGAATGACCTCCGCAGCCCTTCGCGAAGAAGAGCGTGATCATCTGCAAGCAATATCTTGATCATTGAGTCACCTGTTCGGATGTCGACTGGACTGTACGGTAATCGTTGTTCCCTGGCCTGGCTCACTTGAGATAGTAAGAATTGCGCCGATCGACGCTGCTCGTTCTCTCATACCAACCAGACCATAAGCGTTTCCTCGAATGCCAAGTGCAGGATCGAAGCCGCGGCCATCGTCTTGAACTACCAATACACCCCGTCCATCGGCCACTGACCAGCGAATTTGAACCTTAGACGCTGCGGCGTGTTTACCGACGTTGGTAAGCGCCTCCTGGGCGATGCGCAGCAGCTCGTTCTCGATCCTCGACGGCAGCCGCTCTGCGACCTTCGAAGTTTCCAGCGTCACATCGACTTCGCTGCGGGTGGTGAAACGTTCGACCACCTCGGAGAGCACTAGGCTCAGGGGGCGCTCGGCCGACACTGCGGCTCGCAGCTCAAGCAGCGTGTCGCGGAACTCTGAAACCGCGTCCTGCACGTCCTCCCGCAATTGTTTCAACTCCGGTGACGGGATGTCCTGGTTGATACGTTCCAACTCGATAGCGATGTATGTCAGGTATTGGCCAAGTCGGTCGTGGAGGTCGCGGGCGATCTTCGACCGTTCCTCAGCCGCGGCCAGCGAGCGCAACTGATTGAACGAGCGGGCATTGGCCAGCGTCAGGGCCAACACCTCGGCCATACCGGCCAGCAGCTCCCGGTCCTGGTCGTCGTAGCGGAACGTTTCGGTGTGCTCGATGGCCAGCAGCCCGGTGTCCATGTTGTTGACAACAAGCCGGATATACAGCCCCGACCCTTCCCGGTCAGATCGGGTCGATACGTCGCCAATCAGCAGCGGCTCGGCACTACTGGCTGCGGAGCGAAGCAGCGACGGCAACTCTTCCTCGGTCGACTCAGGAGGCAGATTGAAGCCGTCCTGAAGCAACGTAGAAAACGCCTTGTCCTCATATGCCAGCAGGGCAATCCGGCGGGCATCGAAGGTGTCGATTAGCTCTCGCCGGGTGGTTTGCACCACGTCGGACTGGTCGAGCGACGATGGCAGCGTTCTGGTCAGATCGTTGAGCACACCGAGCAGGTGGTTGGTCTGGGTCAGTTTGTCGTGCTCGTCGACCAACAGTTTTCGTCGGCCTTCGCTCTCAAGCAGGCGGTCAAGGGCCACGCCAGGCAGGATCGCCGACGCCGCCAGCGCGGTGATGGCCAGGGCCGACGGGCTCTCAAAGATCTCGCCACCGAAGTAATACACCGCGGTGGTGACCACAAGCGCGGTGAAGGCGGCCATGGCACCGACCGGGAGGCCCCAGCCGAACGCGGCGATGGCCACCGCCACGAACAGCGTGCCGACCAGCGGGTTGGCAAAACCCTCCCGAAAGCCGATTGCGGCCGCAAGTAGCGCAACATCGGTTAGGGCGGCTGCTACCGAGGTGTACGAAGAACGGTCGCCTAACTTCAGCGGGCTCATCGTCCGCCACGACGTCAAGAAGATGGCGATGGCCACGGTGACTACGATGCGTTTGTCGCCGGTGGCCGCCTGGTTGGCGGCGAAGACCAGGCCGATCATTACCGCACCCCAGCGGAGCGCTCCAAGAAAGGCATTGAGCGAAGCGGACACGCTTGGGCTCAAATGCAGGTCGCGAGGTGTCAGCTTCACGGGCTGGTTGTCGGACGCGTTGGAGCCTATGAGGAAACGCCCTGCATTGCCTATCCGCCGCAGGAGGCCTTCGCTAAAACGCTGATCTTCGGACACCACTCTCCCTCATCGGCAGAAATTCGACGAGGTTCAAACCGGTTTCACTTTATCTTCGCACTGCAGGGAGCGGGACGCCCGGCCCACATGCTGAAACATTGGGCTAGCTGCTACATGTTGCGAATGGCTACATGTTTCGTATGGCTACGTAGTCCGCCAGGGCTTGTAGCGCCTGCTTTGATTCGTCGGTGAAGGGAATTTCGGCCAGCACCTTTGTGGCCTCGGCCACCAGCCGGGCGATCTCCGATTCGTTCTGATCGACGGCGCCGGTGTCCTTCAGCACGTCGACCAATTCGGCGACCTCGTCTGCGCTTAGATCCGCTCGACCGATTTCCAGCAGCTTCTCACGTTGCGATGGGTCGGCATTGGCCACCGCGTACGCCACCAGCTCGGTCGGCTTGCCTTCCCGCAGGTCATCACCAACCGGCTTGCCCAGTCGATTTTCGTCGCCCAGGACCCCGAGGGCGTCGTCGCGCAGTTGGAAGGCCCGACCGAGTGGGCGGCCAAACTGGTCGAGCTGTTCGAGCAGCGCTTCGTCCGCCGGGCCGTGGATGCAGCTGCCGACCTGCAGCGGGCGCACGATCGTGTAGAGCGCCGATTTGAACGTGGCCACCTGGCGGGCGGTGTCAAGGTCGAGGGCTCCTGCCGCGGCTGAGCGCATGTCGAGATACTGACCGAGGTTGAGTTCGATGCGCAGCTCGTCCCACAGCTGCCGGGCCCGGTCGCTGACGCCGCTTGTCAGCTGATCGGCATAAACATGGCCAAGATCGCCGACCAAAATGGCCACACCTTCGCCGTAGCGCCTGGCTTCGCCCCGCCACCCCTCGGTCTCAAGCCGCTCGGCGTTTGTGACGTGAACCGTCTTGGCCCCTCGCCTGGTTGCCGAGTCGTCCATTACATCGTCGTGGATGAGTGCGAACACCTGGAGAAACTCGAAGGCCGCGCCAACGTTGATGATCAGTTCTTCCGGGTCGTGGGCGTTGGCCAGCGCCGCCGGATGGTCCGGACCGCCGCTGCCTTTCCATGCCCAGTAGCAAAAGGCGGCTCGCAGCCGTTTGCCGCCGCTGGTTACCATTCGCGACAGCTCGCCGACCGCTTCGCCCAGGCGGGGATCGACCGAATGCCAGTGCTCGTACTGTTGATCGAGGACCGCATGCAGTCTGGCGTCGACCTTACCTGCGACTCCTAAAAGCTGTGCTGGTGGTGGGGTGAGGTCAAGCGAATCCTCCGACGGCATCAGTCAGTATCCTCTGTCAGCTCTTCAACCGAGATCAGTTCGGCTACCACCGCGTCGACGTCTTTGGTGACCACATCGAGCCTGGCCCTGCAGAAGCGAACCAACTCGGCCCCTCTGGCAACCCGCTCAGCCAAACGGTCGACGTCGATATCGGCGCCCTCCAGCTCATCGAGTAGTTCCTCGAGTTCCTCGAGCGCAGTGCCATAGTCCAGATCGGTATCGACGAGGTCGCTATCAGCAACGTCAGCATCGAGAACACTGCTATCTATCTGTTGATCGCCTTCGGTTTTGTTGGTCACCGTGTACTCACCTGTTTCGGATCATTCGCTGTCGACCACTTCGCTGGCAATCGTTCCATCTATTGTGCTCGTTCGGAGCCGAGTTCCGGTCGCGACCTGGTCTACCGACCGAACCAGCTCGCCCGCCTCGGTGTAGGTGATGGTCCATCCTCTTCGTAGCGCAGTGGCTGGGTCGAGCGCGGCGAGCCTGGCCGCGATGGTAGTCAGCCGATGATCGGCTCGCTCGGCTTGTCTCCCAGGCTCTCGACTCAGACGGTGAGCGGCGTGTCGCAGCTCGGTTCGTTGACCGTCGACGACACGGCCGGCGGCGGTTGTTAGCCGGGCTCCCGCTCCGATCAGCCGTTCCCGTGCCGCGGTCAGGTGCAGCTCGGTCAATGACCCAAGTCGGGCCGCGGCGATCTCGGTTCGATAGACACTGCTACCAACCGCGTCGACTAGTAGCGCTGCGGTTGCGGTGGGGGTCTTGGCTGTGGTGTGGGCCACCTCGTCGGCAACCGAGCGGTCGGTTTCGTGGCCAACTCCGACGATCACCGGATGTCGGCAGTGCGCCACCGCCACTGCGACCTGCTCGTGATCGAACGCCACCAGATCGGTTCTGGCCCCTCCGCCCCTGATCATCACCACAACATCGACGTCGAGTTCGTCGGTCGCCTCTACCGCCGCTCGCAGACTCGGCACCGCCTCAAGCCCCTGGACTCGGCTATCGAGCAGGGTGATGCGGAACGGGTAGCCGCTGATCTCGATCTCATGAATGAAATCGGCGAAGGCCGCGCTGGCGCCGCTGGTTATCAACGCCACCCTTAATGGCAGCACCGGGAATGGCACCTGCTGATTTCTATCCAGCAGCCCTTTGCCAGACAGTTTCTCAAGCAGCGCTGCTCGAGCCTCAACCATCTGGCCCAGCGTGAACTGGGGGTCGATCAACGACATGACCAACTGCACCCGGCCCTGAGGTGCGTAGTAGCCGACCCGACCCCTGATGCGGATCTCGATCCCGTCGTGCATGCGGATCCCGCCCGCTTTGCGGAGGATCTTGTTCACCAGGTTCCTCGATGAGGCGAACAGTGCCACCGGCAGCACGGCGTTTGAGGCCGACCCCATCTCATCGCTCGGGTCGATCAGGTCGAAATAAACGTGGCCGTTTGCCGAGCGGCTCAGGCCAGAAATGGCTCCCTGGATCCAGACCTCATCGGGGAACGCCTCGGCAACCCGATCCTCGACTCGGGCGCACAGCTCGGTAACGGTCAGCGTGTCCGACGTTGGGGACGCAGGTTGAGCATTGTCCGGCGGATCGCCGAGCGAGGTGCTCTCAAAAACACTCTGCGAGTCGGACGAGGACATTAGCTTCACGCTAACTGCTCCGAGGGTCGCATTGTCGGGTCGGATGCCGGTTGTATCGGGCACCGAGAGTCGAGTTCTCTGGCTAAGCTGAGGGCGCCTCGGGTGAGGTCGGCGGACGAAATGCCAGCAAAGTCGGCGGACTTAACCCTAAGGAACGAAGTGACAGACCCCATCGCCCCGTCCCAGCACTTGCTGTCGTTGGATGAGTTGCCGCCGGGCCCGGAAGTTTTGCTGCGTGGACCAGGCAAGGCGGTGTCGGAGATTTCGGCTACCGCCGCCGTCGATGGAGTGGCAGTCATCTTCTTCGATCCAACAACGGCGAACCCCTACCTGGTGTTCGCCAGCGAAGGCTTGGCCACGCTTGTCGACAGCGGTGTCGACGAGTTGCTGGGCCACAGTCCGCTCGTGATCTTCCTCGATTCTGAAGCCGACGCCGTGCTGGCCGATATGCGTCGGGCGCTGGGCATCGGATCGGCCGAAACCGGCTCGGTTCGTGCCGCCACGCTGGCTGAAGAGCCGAGGGTCGAACCGGTCGAACTGGATGAAGCGGGCATGGCGACCCACGAAATCAACCTGGAAGATCTGGCTGACCTGCCCGACTTCCCGGCCATCACCGGGGACTTCGAGCGGCCCCTAGCCATCGACCTGGACGCTCTGGAAGCGGCAGACCTCTCGCTGGACGAACTTGGTCTTGAGCTGGCCCAGTCGATCGACGGGGCCCGGGCACAGACACCGCCTGATGGTCCCGACATCGATGTCGACGGTGACTCTGGAGCGGCCCCGGAGGACAGGCGCCGATTTGATGACGATGAGCCAGCGGCTGGCGGTGGGGTCGGCGGCTCGGCCTCACGTCGTCACACCACCACCCAAACCTTGAGCTGTCGTGGCGGCGATCCGGTGTTGGTCCATGCCACATACACCACCGTGCCGTCGATGACGCCGACCGCTCCATACGTCGTTGTGCAATTTCGAGACCTCGGTCGGGCTGCGGCGGAGAGTCTCCTGGCTGATCAGGCTGCGGTGATCGGGTCGTTGAGCCGCGGCCACGAACTGGGCCGACTCTGCCACCAGGTGGCCGATGAGGTTGAGAACGAAGTTGGCGATGGCTCTCGATGCTGGCTTGGCGTGGTCAACTCTGATGGCTTGCTCGAACCGGTGATCTCCGGGGATATGGCATTCGATCACGTGGCTGAGATTCTGCGGACCGTCGCCAGCTCCGGCACCGAGTCGATGAAGCGTGTCGTGCCGGTCGATGGCCTGCCCGAGCATCAGGTGCCGCTGCTCAAACAGCGCGGCGTGAACTCGCTCTGGTACGTGCCGATGTTGGGCCCCGGCGGCAAGGTGCGCGGGGCGCTTATGGTGGCCACAGCCAAGGATCGGCCCGACCGGGCCATCACCCGTTCCCTCGATCACCTGGCCGCGGTCATGGCCACCGCGGTCGAGCATGCAACCGCCGAGGCCGACATCGCCCACCAGACGTTGCACGATTCACTGACCCATCTTCCGAATCGGGCCTTGATCGTCGACCGGTTGGGTCAGGCCATGGCTCGTCTCGAACGCGACGGCATCGCCCTGTCGGTTCTGCTGGTCGACATCGATCGGTTCAGAACGGTTAATGACACCCGAGGGGTTGAGGTCGGCGACCAGGTGTTGCTGGAGGTTGCCGCTCGGCTGCTGGCTGCGGTCCGTCTTGGCGACACCGTCGGTCGCATCAGCAGCGATCAGTACCTGGTGATGTGCGTGGCCACCACCGGCGAGCTCGACGCCGCCGCGGTGGGTCGCCGAATCCTACGGTCGCTGTCTGAGCCGATAAACGTGGCCGAGGGTGAGCCGCTCCACATCACTGCCTCGGTCGGCGTTGTGGTCATCGACGAACCCGGGCCCTCACCAGCGGTGATCATCAGCAACGCCGAATCGGCTCTAGCCAGGGCGTCGGCCGGTGGTCGCGGCCAGATGGCGATGTTCGAAGCCGACCTGCGCCGCCACGTAATCGACCGCCACGAGACCGAACAAGCTCTACACCGGGCCATCACCCAGGAGGAGCTGGTGATGCATTATCAGCCCCTGGTTGAGATCAGGACCGGCTTTGTCATCGGGGCCGAGGCCCTTGTGCGCTGGGATCGGCCCGGTCACGGGCTGCTCTACCCGCCGTCGTTCATCCAGATTGCTGAAGAGTCCGAACTGATCGTGCCGATGGGCATCTGGATCATCGACAAGGTCTGCAGTGATCTCGGCAAGTGGCCGAAAGCGAATGGTCGGTCGCCGGTGGTCACCATCAACCTGGCCGCTCGCCAGCTCGCCGTCGACACGCTTGTGCCGACCGTGGTTAGCGCTCTGCAGCGCAACGGGTTGCACCCGGCGAGGGTCGGTTTTGAGATTACCGAGTCGATGGAGATCCGCGATCTCGACGCCGCCAGCATCAACCTGAATCGACTGTCGGACCTCGGTTGCCGGATCGCCATCGACGACTTCGGAATCGGTCACGCAACGCTCGACTACATCCGAGAGTTCTCGATGGCCAACGCGTTGAAGATCGATCGCTCCTTTGTCGCTGGGCTAGGCAACTCAAAAGAAGACACCGCCATCGTTAACGCTTCGATCGCATTGGCCGAGTCGCTGGAACTGCAGGTGATCGCCGAGGGTGTCGAAAATCTCGATCAGCTCACCATGCTGCAAGACCTCGGCTGCCGCTACGCCCAGGGGTTCGGCCTAGCCCGACCCGTCCCGTTCGACGACGTGCTCGAACTCTGGAACAAAGCCCGCCTCTACGAACCCGTCCGTCTATAGGATCTCCGGCCACGTGGGACGAGTGCTCGGACAGAGCACTCCCGGTTTACGAGTGCTCCGATAGAGCACTCCCGGTTTACGAGTGCTCCGATAGAGCACTCCGATTTATGGCCAGCCGGGGACGGTGTCGTCGAGGGGGATGCCCATGGTGTTGAGGAACCCGGACACCAGACGGTAGAAGCCAGCGCAAACCACCAGCTCGATCAGCTCAGCTTCGTTCCATCGTTCGCTCAACCGAGCGAAGGTGGCGTCGCTGACACAATCGTCGGCGCAGAGTTCGTCGGCCAGGGCGATCAGATCGGCGTCGGCATCGCTCCACTGATGAGTCGTCTCATCGCTGGCCAGCGCGGCGATCTCCTCGTCGGACAGACCGCAACGGCGACCGATGACGGTGTGCTGGCCGAACTCATACACCGCCTTGGCCCGCCAACCGACCCGGAGGATCACAATCTCCCGTTCACGTTCGGGGATCAGCCCCTTGTTGAGGAGGAAGCCGCCCATCAGGTTGAACCGTTTGAACAGCTTGGGGTGGTTGGCCAGGGCCCGGAAAATGTTGAGCGGCTCCCCATCGAGGGAAATAGCGCCGCCCAGAACTTGACCGGCTTCTGACTCCGGGTCGATGTTCGACAGCAGGGGGATTCTTGGTTCGGTTGGGCGTGATTGGGCCATGCCGAACTGTAGATCTACTGCTTCGAGCTGGCGTATTCGATCAGTCGGGTCATCACTTCGTCGCCAGCTTTTTCGACGCTGCCAGCATCGAACGGCGGTTGCGGGTCGTACTCGACCATCAGCTGCATGGCTTTCGCCGCGGTTGCGTCGACCAGCAGTTCTGACAGCCGCAGGGCCATGTCGATACCGGACGACACACCGGCGGCGGTGATGATGCGCTGGTCGAGATGTTCGACGACACGGTCACCGGTTGGTGTTGCGCCCTGTTTGCTCAGTCCGTCGTAGGCGCCCCAGTGGGTGGTGGCGGTGAGGCCCTCGAGCAGTCCGGCGGCGCCCAGAACCAGCGATCCGGTACACACCGAAGTGGTGTACCTGGTGCCGGGGTGAACCGCTTTGATCCAATCGATGATGGCGTGTTGCCCGCCGTCGGTGAAGGCCCGGGTGCCGACTCCTCCGGGAACCACAACAACATCCGGGTTTGGGACCTCGTCGAAGGTGTGGTCGACGGTGAGGCCGAGAAAGCCGTTGTCGCTTCTGATCTCGCCCTTGGTCTCGCCGACAAAGGCCACCGTGGCTCCTGGCAGCCGTTGCAGTACTTCGTATGGGCCGATGCCGTCGAGGGCGGTCACCTGGGGGAAGAGGGGAATAGCTATCTGCATTTTCAGCTCACAATCTTTCTGTTTTGGCGTTGGGCTTAGGTTTTGGTCTTGGAATCGCAGTGTTCTTAGTTATGTATGGCGGCGAAGCGGCGGCGGTAGTCATCTGGCGAAACGCTGAGGCGCCGTTGGAAGACTCGCCGCAGGGTCTCGGCTGAACCGAAACCGCAGCGTTCGGCAATGATCGCAACGCCATCGGTTGTCGATTCGAGGTGCTGACGGGCGGCGGAGATACGGACCTGCTCTAGGTAGCGGGCTGGCGATACCCCGATCTCGGATTGGAATCGGCGGGCGAAATGGCGGGACGACAGCCCGACCTCGGCCGCCAGCGCAGCCATCGATTCGATCTGGGCCGGATCGAGATCGATCAGATCCTGGGCTTGGCGGATCGGTCCATCGGTCGATCGTTTCGACCAAACCGTTGGGGCGAACTGTGATTGCCCACCCGGTCGGCGCAGGAACACCACCAGCCACCGTGCCACCTCCTGAGCGACCTCGGTGCCAAGGTCTGACTCGACCATGGCTAGGGCAAGGTCGATTCCGGCGGTAACCCCTGCCGAACTCCACACCGCTCCGGGGCGATTGTGGTCCTCGATGTAGATGGCGTCCTGACGGACGGTGATCTCCGGGTACCGCCTGGCCAGCTCCTTGCCGCGGGCCCAGTGGGTGGTGATCTCACGACCTTCCAGCAGTCCGGCGTTGGCGGCGATGAAGGCTCCGGTGCACACGCAGGCCAAGCGCCCGATCCGTGGTGCAACGTTCGCCGCCCAGCGCACAACCGGGTGATCTTCGTCCGCGGTGCGAGCCGAGTCGCCGCCGGGAATCACCAGCGTGTCGATCGGTTCGGAGAGTTCGAATGGGTCGGGGAGTGGGTCGGCCATCAATCTCAAGCCCGACTCGGTCGTTACGTGGGTGCCCTCCGGTCCGATGACCTGCAACCGATAACGCAGCCCGGGGTGGCCGCTGGCGTCGGCTACACGATTGGCGGCGTCGAAGACCTCGTGAGGTCCGGCGAGATCGAGCGCCTGCATGCCGTCGTAGGCCACGATCGCCAGAGCATGGCTCGGTCCCTGTCGGGTCTGGCTCGACCCGAACTGATGCTCGGGTTTTGTGTCGGGGCTGGAATCGCTCACAGGTCCAGCATCGACGTTCGAGACGATGTCGTCAATGACCACTATCCCACCATTTCGGACATTCTTCGCCTGGTTAGTGGGACGTTGCCTCGATGGACCAGCCCGAAGTGCCCCTACCCAGTGCCACGGTGAGAGATAGTGATTAAGTGCTCTAGTGCTAGCGGCCTACTTTGGATAGTGTGTTCACTGCCCCTTGATTGGTGGCGAATTGGCTATCAAACTAAAGACAGCGGAAGAACGGTCAGGTCCGACCATTCAGTGTCCGCATCCATGTTGATCCGTATTGGATCTTGGCTGCGGCACTAAACGAGCGGGACTGGCCGTAAAGCGGTTTGACTAGGAGATCCGGTGGGATTAACGCCAGAAGAGATTGAGGTCCAGGACTTCGTGCGATCCCGGCGGGGTTTCGATCCCGACGAAGTACGCGGTTACCTACAGCAGATCGGCAGGCGTGTGCGCCAGCTCGAAACCGAGTTGGTCGATTCTCGCCGGCGAGCCGAAGCTGCGGAGGAAAAGGCAGCTCAGTCTCCCGGTGCGGTTGAAGCCGATCAGTTCGGCGCCCTCGGAGGCAGAGTGGCAGAGATGCTCCGTCTGGCTCAAGAGTCTGGCGCTGAGATTCGCTCCACTGCCGAGGCCGAGGCCGACGCAACGTTGGGTGCCGCTCGTGCCGCATCCGATCAGATGACGAACCAGGCTGAGGCCACCCTCATCTCTTCGCAGCAGGAAGCAGACACGCTGCGCAGTCAGGCTCGCGCTGAGGCCGAAACACTCGGAGCGGAATCCCGCCTCGAGGCCGAGACCAGGCTCAGCAACGCCGAGTCCGAAGCCGATCACCTCGTCTCGACGGCCACGAAAGAGGCCGAGGCCATGCGTTCGGCCGCCCGTGGCGAAGCGGAATCGATGCTTTCTTCCGCCGAGACCGAAGCCAATGAGCTGCGACTCAAGGCCAACAACGTTCTCTCCGACTCAAAGAGCCGGGCCGACGAGCTGTGGAACTCGGCCGAGGCCGAAGCGTTCAAGCTTCGCGAAGACGGTCGCCAAGAGGCGGAGCAGATCCGCCAGAACGCCGTCGATCAGGCCAAAGAACACAAAGAGACCGTCGAGCGCGAAGCCAGTGAGCATCGCCAGTCGGTCGAGGCCGAGGTCGCAAGACTGCTGGCCACAACCCAGAACGACTGCACCCAGCAGATTGCAGATGCTGAGGCATCAGCGGCATCACTGCGAGCCGATGCCGAGCGCACACTGGCTGAGCATCAGGCACAGGCCGAGCAGATTCTGGCTGGCGCCAACTCCGACTCAGAGCGCATTCAGCTCGAAGCCGCTGCCGAGGCCGATCGCATTCGGGCCGCTGGCAAGGCCGACAGCGAGAATCTGGTTGCCGAAGCCGAGCTGGCTATCAAGGGTCGCAACTCCGAGGCCGACTCCTACGTCGACATCAAGCGTCAAGAGGGCGACGGCTACCTCCAGACCAAGCACACCGAGGCCGACGCCTACGTCACCCTCAAGCACAAAGAGGCCGACGACTACGTGGCCGCTCGCCAGGGCGAGGTCTACAAGAACGCCGAAGAAGCCGAGCGTGAGCGCGATAAGGCGCTGGCCCAGATCGGTGAGGCACGAGCTCAGGTCGCCGACCTGCTCCAGCAGGCTCAAGCCCAGAGCGAGTTCATTCGCCTCGAAGCCGAAGAAAAGATTCGGGAAAAGGTTCGTGCCCACATCGACCAGGCCGAGCGTCGCATCGCTCGACTGCGCATCACCGAGCAGGCATCGCGGGAGCGGATCATCGCAGCCCAGAGCGAGCTCAACAGCGCCATCAGCAGGCTCGACTCCGAACCGGTGCAGGAACTGGGCGAAGGTACACCCGATCAGGTGATCGCCGAGGCTCGCCAGCGAGTGCTGCATAGCGGCGGCGAGTTCGACGACATCGACGAGGCTGACGGCATCGATCAAGAGTCGGACATCATCGACCTCGACGCTGAAGCTCAGCCTGTCGGCTCCATGGCCGGTTCGGTGGCCACCGCGGCAACCAACACCGACGATCAGCCGATGAGCGATGTCGACCGGGTTCTTTCCGAGCCGCAGATTGAACCGCAGAACGAGGATGCACTGTCCCGTTTGGTTCGTGAGGCCATGCAGCGAGCGGTTGAGAGCGCCCGAGGCAGCGAGACCAACTAGCCAAACCGGCTAAGCAAGAACTGGGAAAGGACCGGAGGAGCTACAACTCCTCCGGTCCTTTCCGTTTTGCTGTGTGCGTTCTCTAGCCGCGTACCGAGGACGCGTACTCAGTACCGAGTACCTAAGACGTACCTAAGACGTACCTAAGACAATGTGCCTGTGGGATTTGTCGATCTGATGGCGACACTGGAAAATGCACTCAAACTAAAAACAGAAAGAGATCACTATGGCCGGATCATCGTCCTACATCGTCGCAGGGGCCCGTACGCCCATCGGTAAGCTCTCGGGCGGCCTTGCCGCATTCTCGGCCGCTGAGTTGGGTGGTAAAGCCATAGCGGCGGCACTGAGCCGCGCTGGGGTGCAGTCGGACCAGGTCGACTTTGTATTTATGGGCCATGTGCTGCAGGCCGGTGGCGGTCAGATCACCGCCCGTCAGGCCGCGGTCAACGCCGGTATTCCGATGAGCACGCCAGCTACCACGGTCAATAAGGTCTGCCTGTCAGGGCTCAACTCGATTCAGCTGGCCAACATGATGATTCTCACCGGCCAGGCCGACATCGTCGTCGCCGGTGGCATGGAATCGATGACCAACGCCCCCTACATGCTGCCAGGAGCCCGTAGCGGCTACCGGGCGGGCGACAAGACGGTCGTCGACTCGATGATGTTCGACGGGCTGTGGTGCTCCCTCGACGGCTGCTCCATGGGCGAGAGCACCGAGGGTTACGCCTCCGACGCCATCTTTGGCCGCGAGGCACAGGACCGCATGGCGGTGCTGTCACACGAGCGCTCCGCTGCCGCTCACAAAGAGGGCAGACTCGACGCCGAACTGATCGCCGTCGAAGTTCCGCAGCGTAAGGGTGATCCGATTCTGTTCGAGGCCGACGAAGGCGTGCGGCCAGGAACGACCATGGAAACGCTCAGCAAGCTCCGCCCCGCGTTCAGCGCAGACGGCAACGTAACCGCAGGCAATGCCTCACAGATTTCCGACGGCGCTTCCGCCACCGTCATCATGAGCCAGGCCAAGGCCGAGGAGCTGGGCATCACGCCGCTGGGAGAGATCATCTCCTACGGCGAGGTCGCTGGCACCACGTCGTTGCTCGACAAGCCTGCCGCGGCGGCCCGGGTCGCTCTGGGCCGGGCCGGGATGTCCGTATCGGACATCGGCCTGTTCGAGATCAACGAAGCGTTCGCCGCAGTTGTGCTCGGGAGCATGAACGACCTTGGTGTCAACGAGGAGATCGTAAACGTTAACGGCGGTGGCTTGGCCATGGGTCACCCGATCGGCGCCTCCGGCAACCGGCTAGCGCTGACGCTGCTTCACGAGATGCACCGCCAGGACATCGAGTACGGCATCGCCTGCCTCTGCGGCGGCGGTGGCCAGGGCGACGCGTTGCTGGTGAAAGCCATCAAGTAGCGGTCACCGACTCAGCAAGTGGCAGTGAGTGGCTGCGAGATCTGGTCTTCGGAGTCGGTCTTTCTAAAGCCCTGAATTCAGGCGATGTCCTGATCTGCTACACCAAGCATGTCGCGGTAGCAAGGAAAAATCCCGAAAGAAGATGAAGAAATCCCTTGTCATCCGACTGTCACCTGCTGTAACATAAAGGCAACATCGTTACGACGTTCCAGTGGCCGGTTTACCCATACCGCCCGCGCCACGGTCACTGGGGCGTCGTAGCGACGACACGTCCGGGTCGGTGTACCCTCTCCCCGCCGACCCGGTCGTCGCGTAAAGCGACGGGTTCCACTTCCTTCTGAAGTGAGAGCAAAGCGGGATCGAACGGGCCGAAGCGGATTCCAGCACCGGGAACAAACCGGCTGGAGGGCTCGGAGAAGGAAACTTCGGGAATCTAGCTCCCGACTTGGTTGCGGCCCTCGAGCGCCCGACCGAGTGTCAACTCGTCGGCATATTCAAGATCGCCGCCGACCGGAAGCCCCGATGCCAACCGGCTGACCTTGACCTCGAACGGAGCAAGAACCTTCGACGCGATGAACGACGCGGTCGTTTCTCCCTCGAGATTTGGGTTAGTGCAAAGTATTACTTCCGTAATATCTTCGCTGGCCACCCGGTGGGCCAATTCTCGGATCTTGAGCTGTTCCGGCCCGATTCCCTCCAGGGGATTAATCGAACCGAGCAGCACGTGATAGAGGCCGGTGAAGGCACCGGTCTTCTCGATGGCCGAGATGTCCTTCGGTTCCTCGACGACGCAGAGCATGTTCTGGTTGCGCTCGGGGTTGGTGCAGATCGAGCACTCCGCGCCTTCGGAAACGTTGAAGCAGCGCTCGCAGAACGAGACGTTGTCCTTCATCGAGATAACCGCTTCGGCGAGGCGTTGAGCGTCGACCCGATCGGTCTTGAGAATGTGAAACGCGATCCGTTGGGCCGATTTCGGGCCGATACCGGGCAAACGGCCGAGTTCGTCGATTAGAACCTCGACCGGTTTTGCGTAGACGCTCATTAGGGGGTGATGCTCCGATCGGCCGCTGGGCTACGAGCCGCCGAGCAGGCCGCCTAGATTTCCCATATCGGGGAGGTCCATGCCGCCCATGGCCTGCTCCTGCATTTCGATGATCTGGGAGCTGGCGTCGCGCAGTGCGGCGAGCACCAGCTCTTCCAGCAGTTCGACGTCGTCGGCGTCGACGGCATCGGGAGCGATCGACACTTTCCGGTACTCGCCAGCTCCGCTGACCTCAACCGTTACTTTGCCGCCGCCTGCCGAGCCGACGATGACCTGGGCTGCCTGCTGTTCTTGGGCCTCGGCCATCTGCTGCTGCATGGCCTGGGCCTGCTCAAGCAGCGATCCAATATCGAATCCACCTTCGTTGGTCATGATCTCTCCTCATCGATTCTTAGCGGTAGTGCACCGCTGTTGGGATACTGCTGTTGGGGCAATGCTGGTTTGGCTTAGTAGGGGTGTTGCTCTGTCCGGCTACTCGGGTGGCGGGTCGACCACGGTTGAGCCGGGGAAGGCCTTGGTCAAGCGCTCCAGGCCGTCGGCGGATTGATCGTTGGCATCGACCAGATCTTCCACCGGGCCGACCTCGTCGTCCGGGGTGATGTCACGAGGCGCCTTTGTCTGGATTTTGGACGGGTCCATCGTCGGGGTCGGGGCTTCGTCGTCCACGACGATATCGAGGGTGACGGTCTGGCCGAAGTGGTTGGTGAAGGCATCTTCGATGTCTTGCTTGACTTCGATACAGCGGTCTCGGTGAATGGCCTGGGGCACACCGAATACCACGGTGCTGCCTTCGACGCTCAGCACCCGTCCACCCTTGAACCGAACCCGGACCTTCTGCTTGACGCCATCTAACTGGTCATCAAAAGCATCGATCACCGAGGCCAGCGTCAATGCGGCGCTAAGGGCCGGTTTGGCTGGCGCCGGAGCTGCAGCCGCCTGCTCGGCGGCAGGGGGAGGGGCGGCTGGATTCTGGTCGGCAGCTGGCGCTTCGGCCGCCGCTGCTGGCTGAGTTTCAGCTGCCGGAGCTGGAGTTTCCGCAGCTGGAGGCTGGGTTTCAGCAGCCGCAGGCTGGGTTTCACCGCTAGGCGTTGGCGCCGGGTCTGGCTCTGTGGAGCCGGGGCGGCGCTTGGACCGGGGCGATGGTGGTGGTTTGGATGCCGCCACTTCGCTGAGCTTATTGCGAGCTGCGGCGGCCGGGCCGGATGGAGCCGCGCCCTCAGCTTCCCCGCTTCGAACTCCGCTGGCTGCTAGCTCGTTCAGCTGGGCCTGTAACGCTGCTACCTGGCGTTCTAGCGCTTCAACCTTGCCTGCCAGCGCCGGGTCGGCGGGTTGGGCGGCCGGGGGAGCGGCGGCGCTTGGCGCAGCTGCGGCCGGGGCGGGCGCTGGGGCTGCGGCGGCTGCAGCCGGTTCGCCCATTGGGAGCGGGCCTGGAGGCCGGCAAAGCCGGAGCAGGGTGACTTCAAGCGGGACCCGGGGGTCGGGGGCTTGGCGCATTTCCACCAGGGCCTGGCCGAGGGCTTCTAGCGATCGGGTGAGGGTTGCGGCGCCAAGTTCGGTGGCCAGTTCTCGGCTGATGGCCTGGGTGGTGTCGTTCAAATGGTCGAGCGGGGCGCCCATCGATGCCAGGAACGCGTTCCGCAGGAGGTCGACGGTGATTTCACCGATGATCCGTGGCTCTTGGCCGGTGGTGAGGCCTTCCTGGACGGCGCCAATCACGCCAGCACCGTCGCCGGCTCCGATCGCCTTTGCTAGCGCCACGCCAACGTCGGATCCTGCGGGTACACCGCCGGCCGCTACGAGGTCGAGGGCTGAGAGGGTGTCGCGGGCCGAACCGCCACCCTGGGTCAGCACATAATCGACGGCGCCGTCGTCGACGGTGAGTCCGGCGTCTTCGATGATGAACTTGACGTGTTCTGCCAGTTCCTCAGCGGGGAGCAGGTGGAACTCGAAGTGCTGGGTGCGGCTGCGGATGGTGGGAACGACTTTGTGTGGCTCGGTGGTTGCCAGCACGAACACGACGTGTTCCGGCGGTTCCTCAAGCGTTTTCAGCAGGGCGTTTTCGGCGCCGGCGCTGAGCATGTGGACCTCATCGAGGATGTACACCTTGGTTTGGCCCGGCGACCCGAGGTGGACCTTCGATATAAGGTCACGAATATCGTCGACCTTGTTATGGCTGGCGGCATCGAGCTCGTGCAGGTCGAACGACTTGCCCTGCTCGATAGCCATGCAGCTCTCGCACTCGCCGCACGGCTCGCCGTTTTCGACGTTGGGGCAGTTCAGAGCCTTAGCCAGGATGCGGGCGGTTGAAGTCTTACCGGTGCCTCGGGGTCCACTGAAGAGGTAGGCGTGGCCATGACGGCCCTCCGCTACCGCTGTCTGCAGCGCGGAGGTGACATGGGATTGGCCCCGCAACTCTGAGAATTTCTGAGAACGGTAACGTCTGTATAGCGACTGATAGGCCACAAGATGAGCCTACCTGCGCAGCTTCTCCCGAGGGGTCACCGCAAATAGTTACGAATGTGATACAAATAGGGGACGGCCTGCCTAGCTGGCCGGGAAAAACCTCGATAGTCCTGGCGGGCTACCGACTGGAGTCTCCCGGTGCTGGCCGTTTTGATGAAAATCGGCAGCTGCCCTTGGCGGGCGAAGAGGTTTGTACTCAGTCATGAGTCGACAGATGCAGAATATTGTCATGGGCGGATTGGCCTTCTTGGTCGCAGTGGTCACGATGATCGCCGCCACGTTGTACTTAACCGGTGGCGATGATGTGAGCACCGAGACTGCCCTACCGGTCTCCGGCAACGCCATCGAAGCGTCAGCCACCGAAGATTCGGCGGCCGCTCTTCGCAGCGCGGCCGCAGGCTCTGGCGGACCGATCGCCACCCTCGATGTCGCCGGCGCCTCGGTTAACGGCCTGGTGGTCACCACTACCTCGATGCCGACCACAACCACGTCGACCTCAACCACGTTGTTGACCACCACCACCGTGGCCACCACAACGTCAACGACCGCGGCCCCGACATCGGTAACCGTGTCGACAACAGCCCCGTTGAGCGAAGCATCGACCGCGCCACCGGCGTCGGACCTGACCCCAACCTCCACAACTCTTCCTGGCACATCGCAGACCACAGCAGCCACCGTTGACGACATGGTCTCTTCGACAATCGAGTCCACCGTGGTGACCACGCCGACCACAGCCGAAACGACGTCGACCATCGTGGCCACAACTACTACGGTCGCTCCCACTACTTCGACAATTGCGGTTAGCACCACCCAAACCCCGACCACGACGGACATGGGCGAGCTCAACGAAATCGAGCGCGAGATACTTCGGCTCACAAACGAGCTGCGCACCGATCCCAACGGACCGCTGCGGCGGCAGGGCCCGGTCATCGACTGTGGCGGACGAGTTCGGGTCGCCAAGTCGGGCAAATATGAGCCGATCGGCAAAGTCGAGGGCCATCTAGTGGCATCGCTGCAGGTTTCACGGCCGTGGTCGGCCCAGATGACAGTCAGGAACTTCGAGCATCAGCCCCGCGCCGGTGTCGAGGCTCTACAGAACGCCGGTATTCAGGTCCGGTCGGCGGGCGAGAACATCGCGTACACGAGCTACCCGGACAAGGCCCAGCGGTTCTTCACTGGCTGGCGTGAGTCCGACGGTCACTTCTGCAACATGATGGACCCGA
>JBOEHD010000087.1:8965-11140 GCA_050633745.1 Acidimicrobiales bacterium | reverse complement strand
GGCGAAGCGAGCGGTGAAGCCGGCGGGGTCTACCTGACCGCCGCTCTTTGCCGTACCCCCACCAAGACCAAAACCGAGCTTGCCGGTCTCTTTGGTGCGCCCCCAGTCGAAACCGGGTTCCAGGTAGACCTCCTGTCTCATCGCGTAGGTACGCGCTGGAAGCAGGTCTCCTCTCACAACGACGCGAGCACTACCCTCGCTGGATGGCACGAACTGCTGACGCAGAACGGCCCCGTCCGATGTTTGTCGAACCTCGAGGTGTTCTTCGTCGGACACAGAGTTGATCCGGGTGTCCGTCCACTCACGCCAGTCATCGTCGGTGACACCACCAAACTCGATCTGGTCAGCACCAAGGTAAAGGCATCCCGACCCAATTGCGACGCTTCGGTCGCCGCTCAGACTCGACCAACCCACCAACGCAATGATTGGGACGGCGAAGGCCAACGCGATTCCTGCGTTGAGCAGGGTGCCCACGCTTAGCGGCTGGAACGCCAACGCATCAGATTTCGAACGGTCATCTGGTCATCGACAATACCCGGACTCCACTCGTTCCGGGGTCCCTGACGGGCGCCACGGTGAACTCGACGGGCGTAGCAGCAGTGGCTGTAACTAACATCGCCCTATGGAGACCAGTGACATCATCTANNATCGACCCGAGAAGTTGAACGCACTGAACCTGCGCATTCAACAGGAGATCCACGACGCGCTCTGGGAGGCCGACAACGACACATCGGTTCATTGCGTCATCATCAAGGGCGCGGGCCGATCGTTCTGTTCCGGCTACGACCTCTCCGGTGGCGGCAACCTGGGAGCCGAGCGGAACCCCGACAAAAGCTACCGAGGCGCTCGAAGCTTCGACGACGACACCTGGCAACTGGAACGTATGCAGCGCCTCCTGATGCCGCTGTTCGACATGCACAAGCCAAGCATCGCTCAAGTCCACGGCCACTGCCTTGCCGGCGGCACCGGCATCATCGGACTGTGCGATCTGGTGATCGCCGCCGAGGACGCAAGCATCGGTTTCCCTCCGGCAAGGGACCTCGGTGTGCTGCCGATCACCACCTGGTTGTACAACGCCGGCCCGCAATGGGCCAAGCGGCTGATCCTCACCGGCGACACGGTCAGCGGTGCGGACGCAGCGGAGATCGGACTGGTCCTT
The DNA here is from genome assembly GCA_050633745.1 of Acidimicrobiales bacterium. Taxonomy (GTDB): domain Bacteria; phylum Actinomycetota; class Acidimicrobiia; order Acidimicrobiales; family SZUA-35; genus JAHELU01. The sequence continues at coordinate 9,981 of JBOEHD010000087.1, read as the reverse complement.
AAGGCCGTGCCTGCCGAGGTGTTGGAGGCCGAGGTTGAGCAGCTCGCCGATCGTATGGCCATGATCGATCCCGACCTGCTGGCGGCCAACAAGCGGGTCATCAACCTGGGCATGGAGCTGATGGGCGCTCGAACCATGCAGCGGGTCGCAGCGGAGATCGACGCCCGCGGCCACCTGGCGCCGTCGGCAAAACAGTGGGCCAAGGAGGTCAAGGAGGTCGGGCTACACGAGGTGCTGCACCAGCGTGACGCCAAGTTCGGAGACGGTCGTGCTCGGGTGAAGGGCCCGGAGATCAGAGACGAGAACGGCCGACTGGTCGATCCCGACTAGCAGGATGCCGCGACGGGTCCAGATCGACCCGAGGCGACGTCCATTCGGTGGCACGGAGCTGTACTTGACCCTTGCGTACCGAAATGGGGCCGCTGGTTTTGGTACCACCTTGGTACGGCGACGACGCTAGCTTCGAACTTCGCTCCGACTTTTGTTTCTTGCCGCGCTCGAATAGGCCGAGGAGTTCTTCGCCGCCGCGAAGCGATCCAGCCTCGCAACGCGTCCCGTCCACGGCGCTCGATTCAGGTTTTCGCCAGATCTTGGAAGCGGCCTCCGAGCTCGCTCAGGAATTGCCGTAGTTCGGCTGGCTCGACGCTGACGATCTCAGCGTTGGTGATCGCAAGCATGAGAACCGCCCACGCAAGATCTGGGATGTGCATTTCGATGCGTGTCGTGCCGTTGTCGAGGGCGGTCGCGGATCCCCATGGACCGATGTGGCGTTGGATTTCGGCTAGTGGCGCTTTGATGACGAGTTCGACGTCGTAGACCGACTTGAGCGCCCTGATCGTTTGACGGATATGGGTAGCAGGGTCCGGCGCCGGCAGCTTCCGCAGGTCGAAGGCTCGATGTGTCGTGTAGGGATTGTCGACGCGATCCATACGGAACGTGCGCCAGTCATCACGATCGAGGTCCCAGGCGATCAGGTACCAATAGCGGTTGAGTGGAACCACGTGATGGGGATCGAC
>JBOEHD010000087.1:0-8947 GCA_050633745.1 Acidimicrobiales bacterium | reverse complement strand
CCTCCATCATCGGACTCGTATCGATTGCCCCGGTGAGCGACTCGACCCGGTGTTGCAGGGCGTCGGGGAGCAACTGCCCGACCTTGACCAGAGCACCCATCGAAGGCTCGGCCAACCCTTCGACGGGCTGATTGGCCGCTGTGCGCAGTCCAATGGCGATCGCTACGGCCTCATCATCGGTCAGCAAGAGTGGAGGGAGCTTCGTGCCCACGCCGAGTTGGTAGCCGCCATCGACACCTCGGTCCGCCTCGATCGGGTAGCCGAGTTCCCGAAGCCGATCGACGTCGCGGCGAAGCGTTCGTTTGCTCACTTCCAACCGCTCGGCGAGCTCCTCGCCGCTCCAGCGTTGCCGGCGCTGCAGCAGTGCCAGAAGTTCGAGCATCCGTTCGCCAGTCGAGGACATTTCTTCAGACTAATTCCAATTGCGGCCATAAATTGACCGCAATTGATCTTACCTTGTTCCACAACGCAAAAACACGTAAGAAACGAAGCTCGCAATCGGCGTCGCACAGGAAACCAGTGTTGTCAACGGCTCGATCGACAAGGCCGTTGGCCAAAACCAACAGACAGGAAAAGACAATGACGAGGAACATCACAGTTGAACGGACCGTGGCTGCGCCACGAGCGGCAGTGTGGGAGGTGTTGGCCGACTACCCCAACATCTCCGACTGGAGTCCCGGAGTGTTGAACAGTTACGCGATCGGCGATCAGCTCGACGGTGTGGGTGCCCAACGCCAGACCGAGCTGGCCCACGACTGGTCGATGCGGATGCGGGAGACCGTCGCCGAGTGGGTCGCGGAGAAGCGCATGGTCGTCGACATCGACGAGATCGAGCAGCAACCGGTCACCTCGGCCACAATGACGTTCACCCTGACCGATCACGGCGAGTCCACACTGACAACGATGGGCTACGACTACGAGGCCGACGCCGAGCTCGGACCACTGCTCGACGAACAATTCACCGGCGGGTTCAACTTTCTCCTCGACGCCCTAGAACAGGCCGCCAAAGCTCGCTCCGCCGACTGACCGGCCGCACCACCGTGGGGCCCGGCATCTGATCAACGTGGCCGGGCCCCGGCTCGTCTCGGCCCCACCGCCCTCGTCAGCGCTGCCCGAAGGCGGCCAACAATGAAACAAGATGACCATCGATCCGGCGACGCGCCTGCCGCGTTGTTGGGTCCACTTTGGAAGGAAAACACCATGAAGAACATCACGATCGAACGCACCGTTGCTGCCCCCCGGCCCAACGTCTGGGCTGTCCTCGCCGACTACCCCAACATCATGGACTGGAACGATGGGGTGGCGAAGAGCTTCGCCATCGGCGAACAGCTCGACGGGGTCGGCGCCCAACGCAAGTGCGAACTGACACCTTCCGGCGCCATGCGGGAGACCGTCCAGGAATGGACCCCGGAGGAGAAGATGGTCATCGCGATCGATGAGATCGAGAAGATGCCGGTCAACGACGCCACCATGACCTTCACCCTCGCCGACCGAGCCGAGAAGACCTCGGTCACGATGAGCTACGACTACGCCCCCAAAGGCGGACCGCTCGGTTTCGTCGTCGCCGCCATGCTCAGCCGACCGATGAACAAGGGATTCAACGGATTCATCGACAGCCTCGAACGAGCAGCCCAAGCCCAACCCAACGGCTGAACCAACACACGCGGCATCGCCGCACGCCTAGAGCGCGAGGTATTGGTGTATAGATCGGATCGCGCTCGATCGAGGCCGTTCCGCAGCCGTATGACCGAGAACGATCGTCGCTTCGACCTTGTGACCTAGCACACATTGATCCATGGCGCCCGGATCCATAACTCAGCTCAAGCCCTAGATCCCATTCCAGATGGCCACAGAAGCAGTCGGAACGGCACTGCTGGCCCGGCTGCGAAGCCGCTAGCGGGGAAGTATCTGGCCTGCGCCTTCATTGTCAAGGAGCTGGGGGCAAGGTTGTCGCTGGCCGTAGACCTTCAGGCATCGGAGTCTCGGATCGCTTGACCAGCGCTGGGTCCATTGGTGCTCGCGCCCCGTCGAGGATTTCGCCGGTACCGGTGATCTGGAGCAGGCCGGGTTCGTCGACAAGATCGGCGACAAACTGGGCCGTGTTCCGGTCAGCGACATCAACCCGGACATGGACCCTGTTGTTCACTTCGCTGGAACCGAAGCCCATTATCGGTGAGTACTCAGGCTGGAAGAGTTCAAAGTGGAGGCGATCGTATGCGGCATGCAACTGAGTCGTTGAGTACTCAACTGGGACGACACATGGTTCGGCTTCAGGGGTACTGAGTTCAGTCCGGACCTGTTCGACGTGCTCCTCAACAACCGCCATGACCGCCTTCGATATGCCATCGCCCAGCCACACGCCACCGGTCCGATCGGGATTGCTGTTCGCAAAGCTCGTGAGGATACGCCGGTCGGTGATAGTGCTAGCATCTCTGCACTCGTCCGGCAGGGCGAAGTCGGGCCGGTCGGCGATAGGGCCCAGCGACTCCAGCGATGGTGGGTTGTCGGCCAGCCAGAGGAGGCGCCCATCGACGGGGGGCCAGGCGACAGCCACTGTCCGCATTCCCTGCGGGATGTTGAATCTGGTTTCGGTCCACTCGCCTGCGTTCAGTCCTTCGACAACCGGCCCCGAGCACGTTGCGCCTCCGTGGTTCGTCATAGCGCCAATACAGAGCCTGAACCCGTCGCCGGAGTCGGTGAGATTGGTAGCGAACCGGACCACGCATGCTTGATCGGGCAGGACCTCCAGGTTCGTACGGGTCAATACTGTTGCTCCGTCTACTTCGAAGGTTTGGACCTTGGTCTCTGCGGCGCTTGGAGCGAGGTCGCCCAATTCACGAGCTGCGAACTCCGACACCGAATCGCTGCACGCCGGGTCCACTGGCACCGCAATCGGATCCGGACTCGAAGCAGAGTCCGAACCACAGCTAGCACTGACCAGCGTTGCCGCAAGCACTAGACACAACACTCGTCTCGCATTCATTAAGAGAATCATGATGAAGGCCGAGCCACCGATCAAGTCACGTCGCCAAGCACAACAGCTCGGCGCTGTTGTGCGGTGGAATGTGCTCGGCGTTGCCGGTTAGATTCTGAATACTGGAGGTTTAAGCGATGAACTACGAGCGTGAAGCAGTCGAGGACTGGGCCACCGATTGGGATCACCACCATCGCCAGTGGGTCGACGATCCATATCCAATCTGGGAGCAGCTACGCGAGGGCTGCCCGATGGCCCACACCGACCGCTACAACGAGGGCGTCTGGCTACCGCTCCACTACGACGATGTCGCCCAGATCGCTCATGACACCGAGGTGTTCTCCAACGCCCACGACGGCATGACCGCCGGCGGCACATCACCCCGTGTCCCGATGCCACCGATCAGCTCCGACCCACCGGACCATGCCGAGATCCGGCGAGCGATACTGCCGTTCTTCGCCCCAAAGCGGATTGAGATGTGGTCGACGCCAATAGAAGATCACTGCAATGAGCTGGCCGCTGTGATCGCCGAGCGCGGGCACGGGGATGCCGCAGTCGACTACGCCCAACACATACCGGTGTTTGCCATCGCGGCGATCCTCGGGGTTGATCCAGCCGATGGCGACCTGTTTCGACAATGGATCCGGCGCTTTTCGGAACTCGGCGACCTCGACCCCGACCTCCGGCGACAAACGACCGAGGAGATCACCGAGTACCTGCTCAACGAGATCGCCGATCGCCGCAAATCACCAGGAGACGACCTCATCAGCCACCTCACTGAAGTCAAGATCGAAGGCCGCGCTCTCGACGACGACCTGATCCGGCAGATCTGTGTACTCCAGCTGCTGGCCGGTATCGACACCACCTGGAGCGCCATCGGGGCGTCGTTGTGGCACCTCGCAACACATCCAGAGGACCGAGCCCGGCTCGTGAACGAGCCGGAACTGATCCCAACCGCAGTCGAAGAAATGCTGCGAGCCTACGCTCCAGTGAACGTTGTCCGCCGCGTCACCCAGCCAGCGACCGTCCGTGGCGTCGAGGTGAAGCCGGGTGACTCCATCATGCTGGCCTTTCCGATCGCCTGTCGCGACCCCCAGGTCTTCGAACAAGCCGACCGAGTCGTCATCGACCGTGAGCGCAACCGCCACGTGGCGTTCGGCATCGGTATTCACCGTTGCCTCGGATCCAACCTTGCCCGGCTGGAGATCGAGACCGCGCTCACTACCTGGCTTAAACACATACCGGACTTCGAACTCTCCCCCGATGCCAACGTCACCTGGTCAGACGGCCAGATCCGAGGCCCACGCACCATCCCCATCACGCTCAAGCTCCCGCCAAACACGAACGTCTGACCGGCTCGGGTACCGCACACAGACTGACAGAAGGCCGATCTAGCCTGCGCCAGGGCCCGTTGGGATATCGGGCGGTGCCGAGAGTGGGAGTGCGAGCGTGTGCGGTCCCCCGGTCAGTTCTCCATCGGCCGGACAGCACCGACCTCGGAGCGGTCGCCACCCACCGACTCGCCAGTGTTGCGGGGCACCACGCCGCCGAGCACCGGTGGTGGCGGCGGGCCGTCGCCGACCGGTGTGTCTCCCTTGATGGTGACCCGCTCCATCCGGCGCCGTTGCGGCAGATAGTCGTTCGGGGCATAGTGCTGCACCGACCGGTTGTCCCACATCACCACTTGGTCCGGCTTCCACCTCACCCGCAACTGCAGCTCGGCTACAAGATTCTGGCGAAGAAGGAAGTCGAGGATCGCGGCGCTCTCGTCGTCGCCGACGCCGTCGATACGAGTAGTGAAATGGGAGTTCACGAAGATGGCTTTGCGACCGGACTCAGGATGCACTCGGATCACCGGGTGGTGCGCAATCGGATGCTCCTTCATCACTCGCTGCAGAATGTCGATCCGCTCCGGATCGTCGGCCAGGATCTGCCCGAACCGGCCATGACCGTGCGTCGCCGTCAGACCGCACAAGTAGGCCTTCATCCGGTCGCTGAGTCGGCCATAGGCGGCCGTCATGCTGGCGAACATGGTGTCGCCCCCATAGGCCGGTACGATCCTCGACCGCAGGATGGTGGCCATAGGTGGCTCGAGCCGAAACGTCTCGTCGCTGTGCCAGATGTCGGTCAGCGGGCGACGGCTGTCACCGCCATTGTCGAGGATGATCAGCTCAGGGTCGTCTGTCGAGCTGGGTGAAAAGGGGCTGACGCTCAGTTCGCCGAACCGCCGACCGAGCGCGATCTGCTGGTCGGACGTGATGTTCTGGTTCTCGAAAACCAACACCTCGTGCTGGACCAAGGCGACCCGAATCTCGGCGAACGTCTCGTCATCGAGGAGGCCCAGGTCGCAACCACTGGCCCTCGCTCCGAAGACTGGACCTAGAGGCTCAACGTCGATCATGGAATCGACGTTACGCCATCGGGGGCCGAGGTACTAGCCAGCCCGCCGGCAAGTTGCCGGTGCTCTGTTGGTCTCGTCGCCGTCAGCGATCCCCAGCCGGCACGACGAGCGCGACGGATCGGCAATGTTCAGGTTCTGCCGACCAGCTCCACTCGCCGATCATCAATGCCATCCACGTTCCGGGGTACGAGCGGAGACATCAAACGTCCCCACCCGGTAACGGCACCACAGAAGCGTCCGGCAGCGCTCTCACAAACGGCTCCCGTCAGACCCTTTGTCATCTGTGATCTCACAGAGCCTGACCACCAGTTCGTCGTAGTCACCACCACAAGAACTATCAAGTTTCTCTGCGACGGTTCGCCCGCAGACCGGTCAGGCCCGTGACCCGGGGTTTTTGCGTGGACCATGAGGGACTTGAACCCCCGACTTCCTCCATGTTATTTATGGATCAGTGTGACCGTGACTATTCAGACTCGTTCGCTTCAGCACCGGGTGTGGGGATTGAACTGCGCCGTGCGACGTCGGACGGCCTTGGATGCGGGACAGGTCCGGGATGCACTCAGCCGCCGTTTCCGGGTCGGGCAGGTGGCTGTGGCTTCATGGAGCCAGTCAACCCCCTACCGGCCGAGCGGTCCCACCCCGAAGAGCGACGTGACGACGCGTTCTCGTTCACTCGTCATCGCCTTCCAGAATCTCCACGTCGACCAAGTCCTGCGGCCGCGCACTCGCTCGCTTGTTTGCGATCAGGTCAGCCGCCGAGATGAAACCAGCTTCAACCTGGCCAACTCCAACCATGACTCTGCTCTCCCAGCACTCCTCGAAATCGACCCCCGTTGCCGAAGTAATCAGATCAATCCTGACCGGTGGATACCCGAGCTGCACAACAATCTCTGGCTCCAGGAAGTCCTCCGGCTCTAACCCAACAGACTCCATTCCAAAGTCATCCAGGGCAGCCACAAGACGTTCGGCGTTTGACCGTTCCAACAAGATCCAAACATCGAGATCCTTCGTCGCCCTCGGATGGCCATGAGCGGCCAAGGCGTAGCCGCCTACGATCAGGAACCTGACCTCACGAGCGACGCAACACTCGATGAACTCGACGAAGTCCTTGGTCAGAATCTCCACTAACACACTCCAGGCTCAGCTCGGTGGCCATCGCCAACCGCTCGGCAACCGGCCGCGTACGCCAGAAATCCACCCAGGAGGTGTCGACGTCGGCGAGGCGGCGCTTCGTAACGACTGGGGCGATCCGATCCATCTGATCAGTCTAGCCCAGCACTCAGGCCCGATGGTTGGCGCCGATACGGGATCAAACGGGATAGAGCCACAACACGGCTTATCAGCCAACTGTCCGCAGCGGTACCACTTCGTTCATCATTACCCGTGAGTGGTGGGCCATGAGGGACTTGAACCCCCGACTTCCTCCATGTCATGCCTCCCGGAACGGGTACTGCGGCCCGACAGGTCGCTTGATCGGTGGCACAGATAATCGTGGCCGTCGGTATCGATCGGCCCACATCGGGGGAACGTGGCTACCAGTTCGGCTACCGCCGGCGTCGAGGGCTGGCCCACGACTGGAACGGGTACCTCGCCGCGACGTGAGGCCCGAGGTCAGCGAATCGTGCGCATCATGCCCGCTCCCGATCGATGCCGAGATAGCACCGGGCCATGAGCGATAGCTCAGCGATGTTCGCGGCGTCGTCGACGGTGCAGTCCGGTCCCTCGATGGCGAACGAGAAGGCCAGCTTCTTGCCGATCGTGTTGACGACGAAGTGCAGACGGTCGCGACTGTCGCCGGCATCGTCGACCACCCCCCTGCCGCGCAGGCAGGCGTGGAGCCCTTCCGCGGCGTAGAGATCGATCCGTTGAACCATTGGCGAGATGTCAGGGTCTGCCCGCCCGAGGCTCAGGAGGGCGTGGAAGAAGCCGATGTTGCGGCGGATCGTCCGCGCCATACCGAGGATGAGACGCTGAAACAGTTCGTCGGTCGTCCAGGCCGGATCGACGGTCTCGAAGAACCGGTCCCAGTTCTGCTCGCCACGGGCGACGAACTCGTTCGCCAGGACGTTGAAGAAGCCGCGCTTGTCGCCGAACCGGTGGTAGAAGGAGCCGACGGAGATCTGCGCCTCCGCGGCGATGTCGGCGATTCGCGCTGCTTCGTAGCCGTCCTTNNCGCTCCTGCATCGCGGGCCGTTCCGCGGTCCGAACGGTGCTCATGGCTCTCGCTCTTTGACGTGAACGTTCATCTGCTCGCTTTTCGACTTGAAACCGTATTAGAATCCTAGTTCGAATAGCGGACGACATGCAACAAACCGTCGACACGAGTCACCTGGAGTCCTATGAATCAGCACGGTGTCACAGGCGAACAACTTGCGGCCGAACGGGCTGGGCAGTTCTGGCGCGATCAGGACGGATTCCTCAGCCCGATCCGACCTGGCGAGGGTCCGAGACGCAATCCGGAGGGCAAGTTCCCCACCGGTCCGGCTGTCGGGACCGAGCTGCCCGAGATCGTCGCCCTGGACAGCTCGGGGAGCACGTTCGACGTCCATGCCGACCGCGGCGACCGGGCAGCGATCGTCGTCTTCCACCGGTCCGCCGTATGGTGACCGCCGTGCCGTTCGCAGCTGGTCGAGCTGCAATCCTCATACCAGGCAATGCGCGATGCGGGTGTTGCCCTGTACGCGGTCTCCTACGATGACCCAGCCGCGCTCGCCGACTTCGCTACCGCGCACGGTATCGAGTATCCGCTGCTCGCCGATCCCGAGTCTGAGGTGATTCGAGCGTTCGGCATACTCAACACCCTCATCCCCGAAGAACAGGCCGAGTTTCACGGCATCCCCTTCCCAGGGACATATGTCACCGATGACGCAGGCATCGTGACCTCGAAGTTCTTCGAGAACAACCAGATCTTTCGGCCAGGCCCGGAGCAGCTACTGAGAGCAGCTCTTGGAGACAGCTTCGACCCAGGTCCTCCTCCCGAGCCAGTCGAAGAAGTGAGGGTTCGCGCGTACCTCGACGGGCCGAATCTCGTACCTGGGCTGTTGCGTGAGCTCGTGGTCGAGTTCACCGTGCCGGAAGGCCAACACCTGTACGGACAGCCCGTGCCCGACGGCATGGTCGCAACCAGCATCGAGTTTGACCACGACGATGAGCTGATCGTGCGTGAGAGCCGGAGTCCGGACACCTCGCCTCATCAGATCGCAACTGGTGAGGTGCTGCACATCTACGAGGGCGTGGTGGAGATCCGCATCCCGATCACTGTCGTGGGGGGCCACGGTCTCGCACAGGACGGCGAGGAGGCACTCCTCGGCATCGGTGATCGAATCATCAGCGGCGTTGCTCGGTTCCAGACCTGCGATGACGAGGCGTGCGGACTTCCGCAAACGGCGCGGTTCGAGGTGCCGGTGCGTGTCGAGCCGTCGATCGTTGGCGACTTCGGCGGCCCAGCGCTCCGTAACGAACCGATGCATGGGGGAAGGCACTGGCATCGTCTCATGTCGAGGTATGACCGACTCAAGTAGTCCCAGGCGAGCTTCCGGCCGGTCCCGCGCCCTTCACGAGGTCGTCATCCA
>JBOEHD010000086.1:60226-79641 GCA_050633745.1 Acidimicrobiales bacterium | reverse complement strand
GGCCGGACCGAGGAGATCATCGGCACCTGGATGGCTGGCAGACGAGATGACGTGGTGCTGGCAAGCAAGGCGTTTGGCCCGATGTCGGATCGACGGTGGGACCGGGGTAACTCTCGCAAACATCTTGTCGAGGCTTGCGAGGCCAGTCTGCGCCGGCTCGGTACCGATCACATCGATCTCTACCAGCTCCACGCCGACGACCCGAACACCCCGCTGGAGGAAACCATCCGAGCCCTCGATGACCTGGTAACCGCAGGCAAGGTTCGTTATGTCGGGGTCAGCAATTGGTCGGCGTGGCGTTTGGCCAGAAGCCTCGGGGTTTCCGAACTCCAACATCGCATCAAATTCGTGTCGGTTCAGCCCCGCTACAACCTGCTGTACCGAGCGATTGAACGAGAGATCCTACCTCTGTGTCTCGCCGAGAGCCTGGCGGTGATTCCGTACAATCCGCTAGCGGGTGGTCTACTGACCGGAAAACACCAGCGCACCGCTGCTCCACCGGTCGATGGCCGATTTAGCCTCGGCACAGCAGGTAGCCGCTACCAGGACCGCTATTGGCACGAAGCCGAATTCGATGCCGTAGACGCCCTGAAGCAGGTGGCCGAAGATGTTGGCATTCCGCTGACAACACTGGCCGTAGCGTGGGTCCTCAACCAGCAGGGCATTACCGCTCCCATCGTCGGAGCAAGCAAACCAGAGCAGCTCGATGCCGTGCTGGCCGCCACCGAGATCGACTTCACCGCCGAACTAGCGGAGCGGCTTGAGGATGCTGCCGGGGCGTTCCGGCTCACCGAGGCTGTGCGATAACCGGACCGACCAATAACCAGGCCGTGTGATAAGAGAGGTACTGCGATGACCAAGCCGTCAGATTTGGAAAACGTTCGCTACGAGGTCAGTGGCCGCATCGCCACCGTCAGCCTTGACCGCCCCCGCTATCGAAACGCCCAGTCGCGCAAACTCCTAGAGGAGCTCGACCTAGCCTTCGCCATGGCGGTCGACGATCATGAGGTGCGGGTGATCGTGCTGCGAGGCGAAGGCGAACACTTCTCTTCCGGGCACGATCTTGGAACGCCGGAGGAGCTGGCCGACCGCGAGGAACGACCGTGGCCAGACGGTTACCTCGGTGAGCAGCGCCGTTCGTGGGAACTCAACGTGGCCAACACCTTCCGCTGGCGCGACCTGGCAAAGCCGACCATCGCTGCGGTCCACGGCATGTGCATCTATGGCGGCTGGATGGTGGCGTCGGCCATGGACCTGATCGTGGCCTCGGAGGACGCACGCTTCCTGCCCGCCCACTTTCAGTACTTCTCGGTGCCATGGGAAATGGGGCCCCGTAAAGCCAAGGAGCTGCTCTGGCGAGCCGAGTTCATGACCGCCGAACAGGCGCTCGACGCCGGCTTTGTCAACCATGTCGTTGGGAGAGAAGAACTCGATGACTTCGCAACCGAGCTGGCAGGCCAGATCTCACGTCAAGACCCGTTTGTGGCGTCGATGATCAAACGTTCGGTGAATGAAATGCAGGATCAGATGGGCTTCCGGACCGCCATAACTGCGGCCCACGCCACCTACATGCAGATCCAGTCCGCCGGTCAAGTGGTGCCACCGGGGGAGGAGGGCAAGATCAGACGGCTGCCCGCCGTTGCCAATTCCCTCCGCAAAGACAACTCTGAGGCTGACTCCGACGGGAGTGATTGACCGAGTTCAGGGCTTACGAGTAACCGCTGACCAGCTCCTGCAACTCAGCGGCTAGAGACGCCATGCTGTCTGCGTTGACACGCGTTTCTTCTGTCGAACTCTGGGTGTCATCAGCTGCGTTAGCAACCGCAGTGATGCTTCGAGCGATCTCGTTGGTTCCGGTCGCCGCAACCTCAACGTTGCGGCCGATCTCCTGAGTGGTCGCCGATTGCTCGCCGACGGTGTTTGCGATCCGACTCGAAATGTCGTTGATGCTGTCGATCGTTTCGGTGATCTTGTGGTTGGCGTTGATGGCATCGCGAGTTTCGGTCTGGATGGCTTCGATACGGCGAGAGATTTCCTCGGTGGCAGCCGCTGTCTGGTTAGCCAACTCCTTGACCTCGTTGGCCACCACAGAGAAGCCTTTGCCCTTTTCGCCTGCTCGTGCCGCCTCGATCGTGGCGTTGAGCGCCAGCAGGTTGGTCTGCTCGGCGATGGAACTGATCACACCAATAACTTGGCCGATCTCCTCTGAGCTCTGACCGAGTTTCTCGATGGTCCGAGAGGTCTCTTGCGCCACTCCGACCGCGTCGGAGGCCACTGCCGAAGCCTGGGCCGCGTTCCCCGAGACATCCTCGATCGAGGCGTTGAGCTGCTCGATGGCCGCAGCTACCGAACTCACGTTGCTGGAGACATCATCGCCGACCTGAGCGGCTTCGGTGGCCATCGATGACGTACTCTCGGCGCTTTCGCCCATCGAGTTTGCAACGTTTTGCAGCTCTGCCGCGGCGTTGCCGAGCATGCCGGACGATGAGGTCAGCTGGCTAACCAGGGTGCGAAGGCTCTCGGTCATCGTCGAGACCACCTCACCGAGCTCGCCTGGCAATTCCTCGTCGAGCACAGGATTCGAAATGTCACCCTCAGCGATGGTCTTTACCTTTTGGCCAAGCTCGCTGAGCACATCGGTCATCAGATCGAACGAAGACGCCAGCTCGCCGATCTCGTCGTCGCGCTTCAGGTCTAGGTTGTCGACGTGGAGCGCGCCCTCCGATACAAGGCGAGCCTTCCGTGAGAGTTGGGCGATCGGCTTTGAAACATTGCGGGCGACGAACCATCCGAGGGCTGCCACGATTACCGCGGTAATCAGAGCGAAGACGATAACGCCGTTGCGAAGAGCGATGGTGCCAGCGGTAGCTTCGGCGACGGTCTGTTCCAGGATGACGCCCCAGCCGTAGCCTGCGAATTCGTGGGCTCCATTGGTGTTGCCGTAGCCGTAGATCAGCTCTCGGTCAGTACGAAAGTCAGGTTCGATGGTGAATCCGAACGAGTCGGGTCGGAGCGAGTCAGATGCGGCTTCAATACCTTCCGCAATGAGGTTTAGGTTCATCTGCTCTTGCTCGACGGACGAGTAGATGACCAGACCATCGGAACGTACAACCACACCCTCGACCGTTTCGGCGCCCTCGGCGTGGAGCTCGTGTTCGACCTCGTGCATGGCATCGACCACCACCCGGTCGAACGAAACGACACCGTGGACCACTCCGCTGAATGGACCGTCGCCACCGCGACTGGCGGTGAACGGTAGGCCGATCCGACCAGGCTCATATACAACATCGAGCAGTTCGTTGAAGTCGGCGTCGGTGTAGTGCGGCTCGCCAGCGCTATGACCGGCCTGGGCAGCCACAAACCATTCCGTGTCGCTGACGTCCATTCCGATGAGGGACGCCGTGTCGATCTGCTCACCGCTGCCGCTCACCGTGTTGGCCGCCGATACTCGCCCGTCGGCGTCGGCCATCAGGAGGATGTCGTAGGTCGTAGATGTCTCAGCCTGCAGATTCAACGCCTGCTGGACCTGAGAGGGCTCCGAAGCCAGGGGTAACTGAGCTAAGACTTGGATTTCTCGGTAGTGGTGCTCGAGCAGGCGATCGATGAGTTCGCCCGTGGTAACAGCGACCCCCTCGATCCGAAGCCCCGCCTGATTGGTGAGGTCGCCTTCGGCTCGGCTCACAGAGAAGACTCCGACGGCGCTGAGGGGGATTATCCCGATCAACACGAATGCCAGGAGCAGTCGAGTGTTGAGGCTCTTCAGGAGCCCAGGGCCAGAGGGTGGCGATTCGGTGCTCGCTTCGTAGATCTCGCCGACCTCGTTCTGCTCTTCTATCTCGGCGTTCTCGTCCACGTTCACAATCCCCAGGCAGTCTTAGAGCGATCCTCGAACAGCCATGGCTGGTTTCGAGTCAGCATTGGATCGGCCAATCGCATGCCTGGGTTAAGGCACCATGTGGTCAAAATCGCAACAGGGGTCTTCCGACCTAGGTCGAATCTTGGGGGGAGGCGGGTTGTTGTAGGCTCTACATCGTTGTGACGGCTCGCCGTCAACGAATTTCGGGTGGATCGTCCTCAAATGGGGAGCCGGGGTCGGTGTCGCCCTGGTGCCCGTCGACGTCGATTACATCGCCTCGCGACGGCCTCGTTGTTCCGAATCCGCCGAAGCCACCAAAACCACCGGATGCCGCGCCGCCAAGCCCTGCTCCGCCGAGCCCACTAACCCGTAGGTCGATCCGTCGACGGAAAAACCCGACCAACGGTGGGCGAATGATGGCCCGGATCGGAGGGATGAGTAGTGCCAGGCCGATGGCATCGGTCAGAAACCCGGGCGTGAGCATGAGGGCGGAGGCGAAGAAGATCATCGCCCCATCGGCCAGGTCGTCGGTCGGGATCCGGCCACTACTCATGCTGGTTTGCACCCGGCGGATAACGCCAAGACCCTCCCGACGCACCAGCCATGCCCCGGCAACACTGACCGCGATGACCAGGAACAGGGCGAGTGGCCAACCGATCTGGCCTGCGACCTGAGTCAGTAGCCAAATCTCCACTACAGGCAGAACTACGAAGGCGACGAACAGCCAGATCATGAGACCATGCTAGGTCCGCCTAGGTGACTGTTGGGCATCGGGACGTTGGCCGCTGACTACGCGTTGGCCGAAGCCGGAGTTAGCACGAAGCCTTCGTAGCCGTTTGCGACGACTTTGTCGCAGTGCTGGCGATAGGCGCCAACCCCGCCGGCGTATGGCATGAACACCCTTGGCTTGCCCGGAATGTTGGCACCGAGGTACCAGGAGTTCGCATGCATGAACATGGTCGGCTCTGCCAGCTCGTTTACGTGCTCGACCCAGTCATCTTCGGCTTCGACTTCGGCCTCGATCAACCCCAGATCGTTTTCGTCGAGATGGCGCACAATGTCGGTCACCAACTCGACGTGCTGCTCGATGGAGATCGGCATGTTCGACAGCACCGATGGAGAACCGGGCCCGGTGATCATGAACATGTTTGGGAAACCGGCTGTGGTCAGCCCGAGGTAGGTCCGGGGGCCCGCCTCCCACTTGTCTTTTAACTTCTCGCCGTCTCGACCACGGATGTCGATGCGGTTGAACGATCCGGTCATGGCATCGAANNCGTAGACGATGATGTCGAAGTCATGGTGGGTCTCGCCTGCGGTGATTCCGGTGGCGGTGATCTCGTTTATCGGCTCGGAGTTGAGGTCGACGAGATCGACGTTGTCACGGTTGTAGGTCTCGAAATAGTTGGTGTCGATCAGGACCCGCTTCGAACCGAACGGATGGTCGAGCGGCAGCAGCTTCTGGGCCATGACCGGGTCCTTCACCGTCTCGCTGATCTTCTGGCGAATGAACTCGCCTGCCAATTCTGCGGCGGGCAGGCTGGTCCGTAGATCGGAGAACGAATTGAACATGAACTTGAAGCCGCCGTTTTCCCAGCCCTGCTCGAAGATCTCTTGCCGCTCGGCCTCATCAAAGTCCAACGCCGAACGGTCGCTCACGTCGTAGGGAAAGCCGCCAGTGGAGTGACGAGCCTTGTCGTAGATCGCCTCGTATTCCTTCTTGATCTCGTCGAGCACCGCCTTGTCGACGTTGCCGTGCCGAGCGGGGATCATGTACTGCGGGGTGCGTTGGAACACCGTGAGGTGCTCGGCCTGGCGAGCGATGACCGGGATGGACTGCACGCCGCTCGATCCGGTGCCGATGACCGCCACCTTCTTGCCGCTGAAGTCGACACCGTCGTGAGGCCACGCCCCGGTGTGATATGCCTCGCCCGCGAAGCTGTCTCGGCCTGGGAAGTCGGGGATCTGGCCGGTCGATAGGCAACCGATGCCGGTGATCAGATAACGACTGGAGTAGTGCTCCCCGGTGTCGGTGACGACGTTCCAACGCTCGGTTGACTCGTCGAAATGAGCCGACTCCACCTTGGTGTTTAGCGACATGTTCCGCCGCAGGTCGTAGCGATCGGCTACGTGGCTCAGATAACTCTGGATCTCCGGCTGTTCTGGGTACTTGCCACTCCACTCCCAGTCCTGCATCAGCTGCTGATCGAAGGCGAAACAGTACATGTACGATTCGGAATCGCAGCGAGCGCCGGGATAGCGGTTCCAGTACCAAGTGCCGCCAACGTCGCTACCAGCTTCGATGACCTGCACATCGAGCCCGAGGGTGTCTCGCAGCCGATGGTTCATGAACAAACCGGAGAAACCGGCCCCGATAATGATCGCATCCAAGTTGCGCACTTCAGCTGAACCTGACATCGCTGTGTCCCCCGTGATCAAGAGGCGGCGATCAAGTGAACGGCGCCTTCTCCGTGAACAACGAGATTAGGCCACCAGTGCCCCGCTACGGAAAAGCGATGACACTTTCAGGGTTCGCTTCGGCGGAAACGCCCTCTTCGGTCGACACGCTGGCTTCCTGGACCTGCTGCGCTTGAAACACCGCTACGACAGCCAAGATCATCAGACCGCGGATGGCCCAGCAGCGCCAGGGGCGCTCTCGCCGCGGCACGCTTCCCTGACCGGTGAGCGGCCGATGGCTCGCTAGTTGGTTGCCACTGGTGTCGCCACTGTCCTTCTCGAGAGGCTGGACGGTGGGCGTGTCCCGGACCGGGTCAGGCAGGAGTGCGGTTGATTGGGTAGCGGCAGACACGGTATGGACTTCCAAGCTTTCGGTCGTTGAGTGGGGCCTCAGTTGTACATACGACGCTTCAAGCTAAAAGTTTGTCGCGACGGATAGCCGCCGTGTTCCGGATGTCACACCCCAAGTGCCGTCCTCTACTCCAGGGTGGCGTAGTTCGTCGACCGATCGTTGGTGTTTGTGCCCCTGACCTCCTCGACCGATGCCTGTAGGGCCAGCACGTACTCGTCCATTACCCCGGTGTTCGAGTTCGAGACCGTGGAATGCAGCGAGTCTGGAGGGCCTTGGCGGTCGTGGAACCAACCTCGGCGTTCAAGGGCATCGGCGAGGGCAAACATATCGATTGGGTCGGGATCGTCCGGTTCGAAACTCATCGTGACTAGGTGAAACTGGCCATCACCAAGAACCCGGATGCCGTCGATCTCTTCAACCGCGGCTCGGAACCGATCGGCGTTTTCAAGCGTGACCCGTGTCAGCTCCACATAGCCATCGATACCCAGATGCTGCATCACCGCCCAGGCGGCGGCCATCGGAAGACCGGAGCGGGTGCCCTGAAGGTTCGGCGAGGCGTAGAAACCACCAAGCCAGTTGTCGAAAACGAAAGTCTGGTAGCTGCGTAGTTCCTTGGTTCGATGGAGGATGACCGAAACACCCTTCGGGGCGTAACCCAACTTGTGAATGTCGGCCGAGATCGACGTGACGCCTTCGACCCGGAAATCCCACGGCTTGACCTCGCGTCCCAACCGCTCGGCGAACGGTAGGACGAATCCGCCCATGCAACCGTCGATATGGCAATTGGCGTCGACGGAAGCGGCCAGGGCGGCGATGGCTGGAATGTCGTCGATGACACCCTGCGGATACTGCGGCGCCGATCCCACGATCAGTACGGTGTTTTCGTTTACCAGTTCGGCCATGGCGGCCACATCGGCCGTCCAGTCGTCGGCTACCGGCGTTTTGTGTAGCTTCAGGCCGAAGAGGTGCGCTCCCTTGTGGAAGGCGGCGTGGGCGCTTTCGGCGACGATGATCTCGGGTTCGGTTACCCCTCGCTCGATCCGGCCTCGTTCTCTGGCCGCCTTCACCGCGCAGAGAATCGACTCCGTGCCGCCACTGGTCAAGAAGCCGGACGTGCTGTCTGGCCCATTGAGTAGCCCCGCGGTCCAGCCCACCACCTCGGACTGAATGTTGCGCAGCGACGGGAAGGCTTTGGTGTTCAAGGCGTTTTCGTGGAGGTAGAGCTTGGCCGCCCGCTCGGCTACCTCGTGAACCTCGGGACCACCGTCGTACACCATCCCGAAGGCGCGCCCGTCCTCCCACTTCACATCGTCGGCTCGTTTTGCCCCCAACTCGTCGATGACATCATCTACCGGTCGACCTTGTTGGTTCAGAGCAGCCATAGGCCGACGATACACTCTCGGCCGCTTTCCGGGCGAGGAGGTGGCCGGGCGGAGAAATGGTCAGGCCAGGAACGTGGCATCGACCTCTGATGGGCGGGACTCGCGGGGCCCCATCAGCTTGGCCATCAGATGCTCACCGGACGTCGTCGCCGGATACTTGGCCGGGTTCTCCGGGCTGCAACACGAATCCAACACCTCGATATGGGCATCGTGATTTGGCTGCTGGAACCAGGCCACCGAACGCCTACGAAACTCACCTTCAACTTCGGCAGGCGGGGGGACCACTCGATGTACAGTCGAGCGCCAACGGTCGTTGGTCCACTCGGCAAGCAGATCACCGAGATTGACCAGGAAGCCACCCTCGGGTGGCAGCACATCGTGGAACTGGCCCTCGTCATCACTTATCTGCAGCCCCGCTACTCGGTCGGCCAGCAGAATGGTCAGGTTGCCGTAGTCGCTGTGAGCGCCCATACGTAACTGGCCCTCGGCCGCAGGCTTGCTGCCAGCGAGCCGCTGGTAGTTGATCGTTCGCATCACGCTTGGGCTGCGATCGAGGTGCTGCCGGAACCACCCGTCTGGTAGCTCAAGCGCTTTGGCGAAGATGTCGGACAGGGTGAAGCCTAAGTCTTCGCACGCATCCCAGTACTCCAGGAATGTCGCCCGCATACCCGCCGGCTCATCGGGCCAGACGTTCTGCGAGAAGTACGTGTCGATCGCCTCTGGGGTTTCGCCTGGAGGTGGTACCTCTCGGCCGATATTGAATGCTTCGAACAGGTCGGGCGGGGACTCGACGCCGACGCTGTAGCTCAGCGCCTCCGACTCCGGCGGCGTGTAGCCGCGGTTGCGGGTCAGATCTTCCAGCGTGCTGCTGAGCTTTGTCTCAAGAGGGAGATCGAAGAAGGCTTGGATCGTGTCGAGCATCCGGGTCATGAGAGATGGTGAAACGCCGTGGCCGGTGATGGCCAGGAAGCCCGACCCGGCGCAGGCCTGGTCGACCTCACGGGCCACCCGATGCATTCGTTCGGGATCGCCACTGAACCAGCCGCTCAGATCGACCGGCACCACCGTGCCATCGCTATCGGTTCCGATCGGTTCGCGATTGGTCATGTGTGCGCCGTTCCTTTGTTATGTCTGCGGTGGCGGCGTAACCGGATACAAGCCTCTGAGCGACGGGTTGGAGCGTGCGGCGAAGCTGATGCAGGGTCCAGAGTAGCAGTCTCGGCCGTCGGCAAAGGAGTGACCGCACAGGAGTGGACGCTCTCCCACAGCTCGACCAGGTAAGGTCGATCGGTGTCGAAGAAGCGGATCTGCATTGTCGGTGCATCAGGAAAGCTCGGGCGCTACATGGTTCGTCACGCGCTCGACCGAGACTCCGAGATAGTCGCGGTTTGCCGACCGGGCAGCGTTGACAAGCTGGCTGAGTTTGAGGATCGCATCACGATCGTGCCCGGAGCGACCAACGACTCCGATGTCATCGCTCGAGCGGTAGCGGGCTGCGAGGGTGTGCTCACCGTGCTCGTGCCGATGGGAGTGAAGAACTACTCTTCTGGCACAGCTCGGGCTGTTCTAAGCCACGCCGAACCAGACGCCCGCCTGGTGTTCTCCTGCGGTTGGCACATCTCCCTGGACGGGAAGGATGTGTACTCTTGGTTACTTAAGGCACAGGTGAGCATCGGGGGCCGTATCGGGAAGTGGTTGCGATTCGCAGACATCGATGACCAGGTCGAAGCCTGCAAGCTGATCTTCGCCAGCGATACCCGGTGGACCGTCGTGCGGGGAAGCGACCTCGAAGAAGGCGACAGCGAAGGTCTTCCGGTTTGGAGCCATCACGTCGGCGACCCCGTCCTTGCAAGTAATCGCACCAGACGCATCGACTTGCGCTGTTCATGATCGAAGCGCTCACCGACGACGAGCTCATCCACGTCGCCCCAGCCATCGTCAGCTGCGGTAGCGAGTCAGCACTGGCCAATAGTTAGCGCGGTGCTAGCCGTCGGGGCGGTCTGCTACAAAGGTGGGCCAATGACCTCTTTCGCCCCCGACATGTATCGAGATGATTTGTGAGCCAGACGTTCCAGGCGAATCTAGGGTCTCAACACCTCGATCTTCCGATCGTCGAGGTTGCCCCGGACCTAGCAATCGCCCTCTTCATCAGCACCGACGTCAAGTTGTCGATTGTGAAACGGGCCGCCGAGGAACTGGCTGAACTGCTGGCACCGTCGCAGCCCGAGATGGTGGTAACCGCAGCCACGATGGGCATTCCCATGGCCATGGCCACCGCCATGGCTCTCGGGCTTGAAGACCTCACCGTGCTACACAAGACGGCGAAGATTCACCTGGCCGATGCACTGGTTGAGCCGTTGTCATCCATCACCACCGAAGGGTCGCAGGTGCTCCGCCTCGACCAGGCCAGGGTGCCGATGATGGCGGGCAGGCGGGTGGCGTTCATCGATGACGTCATCTCAACCGGCTCCAGCGCCGCGGCCGCCCTGCGTTTGATAAGACGAGCCGAAGCAGAGGTGGTATCGATCGGAACAGCGCTGCTCGAAGGTTCGGCCTGGGAGCAGGCTCTGAAAGCCGACACCGATCGCACGTTCAGCCTCGGATCGATACCGCTCTTCCGGCCCAGGCCGGAGGGCTGGGTCGCGACATGACCGGTGATGTTTGATCGCCGAACCTGCTCAACTATGGCACGGGGACATCGGCGAGTAATGATAACGGGGTGGTAACCACACCTTCTTCGACCGCTAGCTCCGCGCTGACCCAAAAACAGATGCGTTGGCTGATGAGCGGCCTGCTACTTGGCCTGTTCCTATCTTCGACCGAGCAGAGCGTGGTGGCCACGGCGCTGCCGACGATGGCCGGGGAGTTCGGCGCCGCCAATCGCATCGCCTGGGTGGTCTCGGCATATCTTCTTACCTCGACGATCACTACGCCGCTCTACGGGAAGATGTCCGACCTGTTCGGCAGGCGCATCGTCTACCAAACGGCGATCGCCATGTTCATCGTGGGGTCGGTGTTGTGTGCCCTTTCGCAAACCATCAACCAGCTCGTGGCGGCCAGGGCGGTGCAGGGTCTCGGCGGTGGGGGACTGATGTCGCTGGCCTTCGTGATCATCGGCGACGTCGTTTCACCCCGAGAGCGTGGCCGCTACATGGGACTGTTCACCACCGTGTTCACCGTCTCCGCGGTCACCGGGCCCCTCTGGGGTGGCCTCTTGGTCGACGGACCGGGCTGGCGCTGGGTCTTCTGGGGCGTCGTACCGATCGCCTTGGGGGCGATGCTGGTGGTCAATCGAGGCTTGCGCCTGCCGTTTGCCACACGTCAGCGACCGATCGATTGGCTCGGCATCGCTCTCCTCGTCATCGCATCGACCGGCCTAATCCTGGTGCCGATCTGGGGTGGGGAGAGCTTCGCCTGGACCTCGTGGCAGTTGCTGACCGCGGCGGCGATTGGGGTTGTCGGCACCCTGGCCTTCGTGGCCCAGGAACGGCGGGCCGAGGAGCCGATCATTCCGCTACGGCTCTTCCGCGATCGTACGGTCGTCTCCGTGTTCATCATGGGTTTCTGTCTGATGGCTGGTCTGCTGGCGATGTCGACGTTCATGCCGTTCTTTCTGCAGGTCTCGACCGGGGTTTCGGCAACTCGTTCAGGCCTCCTACTGACCCCACAGAGCATCGGCATCAGCCTCTCGGCCGCAATCGGTGGGTACTTGGTGACCCGGACCGGTCGCTACAAGTGGTCGATGCTCCTCGGCGGAACGGCAGCGGTTGTGGCGCTGCTTGCGCTGACCAGAATCGGCCCAGACACCGGGGCTCTCGACCTGGCACCGGTTCTATTTCTTCTCGGTGGCGGCCTCGGGCTGATATTCCCCAACCTGACGCTCTCGGTCCAGAACGCCGTCGCCGTTCAGGACCTCGGCATCGGCACCTCGACTTCCAACTTCTTTCGCTCGATGGGCGGCGCCTTCGGGGCGGCGATCGGAGGAGCGTTGCTGACCCGAAGGCTGAACGCTGAGCTGATCGACGAACTAGGAGAGAGCCGACTATCCGAACTCGGTGGAGCCGAGGGTTTGGTCCGCACGCCGAAGGTTGTTCAGGACCTACCGGATGACCTGCGACTACCGGTGATCGAGGCGGTCAGTCACTCGGTGGCACACGTGATTTGGTGGTCTGTTCCACTGCTCGCTGTTGTGCTGCTTTTGGCCATGACCGTCAAGGAGATGCCGCTTCGCACCACCTCGGCGTTGGGTGGCCAGGACTCGTCCGACCGACCATCGAGCCCGGCGGATGACTGATCGGGCTGACTGATTCCGGGATGACTAGGTCGGGAACCGGGATCGAAGCCGGTCCATAAACATCGGCCAGCCAGCCCGATGGGACGGGAGCTGCTCGTCTGGCAAGTTGCGGTGCTCAACCTCGACGAGCGTTCCGCCGTCGGTCGTGGCGGTCAGGGTGAACTGCACCTCGGTCGAGTTCGGGGGCAGCGTTTCGGACCCGGCGTGGCCCCAGGAGACGACCACTCGCTTCGGGGCGACGACCTCGAGATACCGGCCTCGCACGGGGATGCCCTCGATATCGAGGGTGAACTCGCCGCCCGGTTGGGCGTCGAGTAGTGCGTAGTCGCCGATCCATGACACTAGGAGTTCGGCGTCGATGAAGTAGTCGAAGACCGTTGCTGGCGGTGCGTCAACCTCTATCGAGCAGCTGAAGGTCCCGGTCATTTGTGGCGATCCTCGATCGTTGCTTTGAGATTGTCGAGACCGGTCGGCCAGAGCTCGGAGACGAATGAGCGTATGGAGGCGAAGCCATTCGGGTTCACAACGTAGAGGCGTCTGCGGCCCTCCTGCCTCATGTCGACAAGGCCGGCATCTTTGAGAACCTGAAGGTGATGGGAGACGGCCTGTTGGCTGGCCCCGCAACTCTCGGCGATGGAGCCGACCGACAGCGGCTCGTCGCGCACCAGCCGGAGGATTTGTTGACGTTGGGGAGCGGCGAGCGCTGCGAACACTTCTTCGGCTGGCACCGCACCATCGTGCCACTTTCAAGGCCAATGCACAAGTAACTACTTGTGGAACTTATACACAAACGGTAGCTTGTGCAAATATCCGCTTGTGTAAGTGGTGTTGCGACCCAGCAGCATCGATGGCGGCTATTTGTGTGACGACCAGAGGAGCAAGAGGTTTATGGATATGCGAGAGATCAACAGTGGGATCATCAGTGAGTTCCGAGCCAACAACGGGCAGCTATCTGGCCCGATGGAAGGCGCTCCCATCCTGTTGTTGACCACAACGGGCCGCCAGAGTGGCAAGCCCCACACCACCCCGGTGGGATTCGTCGATGCCGAGGGTCTACTCGCCGTCGCCGCGGCCAATGGCGGCTCGGACCATCACCCCGACTGGTTTCAGAACATCGAGAGTCGGAGCGAAGTCACCATCGAGGTTCCCGGCGCTTCCGTTCCGTCGGTCGCCAGGATCGCCACCGGCACCGAGCGAAGCGATCTCCTGCGACGAATGGCCGAGAGCCTGCCCGGGATGTCCGATCACCTAGCGGCGACCAGCCGAGAGATCCCGGTGGTGGTGTTTAGCGAAGCGACCTGAGCCCGAAGGTTCGGTTTGGCCTGGACCCGGTTGGTACTTGGCCTGGACCTGGTTGGTACTTGGACTTGGACCGGGTCGGGCCGAACCGTACTGAGCTAGCGTGAGCGGCATGGGTAACGGTGAGGCCAAGGACACGTCGCCGAGTGCTTGGATGCATGGCTTTCCGCCTGCACTCGATCGCCGGGTGCGATTCTCCGACGGGAGCTTTCTCAAGTACCCGCAGTCGCGCTGGAGCTTCAACAACATGGAGCAGCTCGTGCCGACGAAGGCGGTATGGCGAGGCGGCGGCGCGGTGCGAGACCTCTCGGCTGGTGACCCGCTGTTCGCTGCCGATATCGAGCGCGACACCCGCCTGGAGACGCTGGACGGGCGGGGGCTTTCGTTCGAGGCGGCACTGGTTGAGTCCGACACCGATGCGCTGCTGGTGCTGCATCATGGCCGGGTGGTCTACGAGCGCTACTTCGGTGCCTGCGGCCCACACGTGAGGCACACCATGATGTCGTGCAATAAGTCGATGATCGGCACCTTGGCAGAGTGCTTGATCAGCGACGGTCTGCTCGACGATGCTGGCCTCGTGCCGGACATCATTCCCGAACTCGGTGGGTCGGCATGGGGCGATGCCACGGTCCGCCACGTTCTGAACATGGTCATCGGTATGGAGTTCAGCGAGGACTACCTCGACCGTTCGTCCGACGTATGGCGATTCCTACGCTCTACCGGGATGATCCCAGCCAACGCCGAAGCTGATGGCGCAATCGCCGACGTCCTCCCAACGATCGGCAAGGCGGGCCAGCATGGCCAAGCATTCGCCTACCGGGAACCGAACATCTTCGTGCTGGGTTGGATCCTGCGGCGCGTCGCCGGAGTTGATGTTGCGACGCTGGCGTCGGAACGGATCTGGCAGCACCTCGGAGCGGAGCACGACTGGCTGTACATGGTCGACCCGAGCGGAGCCGAGACCACCGCCTTGGCCACCGCCCGGGACTTCGCCCGTTTCGGTCAGCTCATATGCGACCGAGGTCTGGTCGACGGGCACCAAGTGATCCCGCCGACGGCCATCGAGGCCGTCTTGGCTGGCGGGGACATCGATGTGTTCGCCCGCGGAGACCGTGAACTGCCGGACACCTGGTCTTATCGGTCGCAGTGGTGGTATCGCCACCGTGACGATCGGGTCTGCCCGGTGGCCCGAGGGGCCCAGGGGCAATTGCTGTACATCGACCCTGTCAACGAGTTGGTTATCGCCCGCTATGCCTCGCCACGGATGCTCCCACCAGAAACCTTCGACAACCTCTGGTGGCCAATCGTCGACATGGTCACGGCTGCGGCGACCACAGATTGAGCCACCCGGTGTGGCCGACGATCGACCTAGCTGGCGTTGACCTTGGGCAGGATCTCTTCGTTCAACTGCTTGAGATCGTCCATGGTCTTGGAAACCGGTACGTCGGTAAACGGTGGCCAGATTAGTGGCATCGTCAGCCCGGCTTCTTGAAGTCGCTTGAGGTTGTCGGTGATCTGGTCTGCTGTTCCGATCAGCAGATTGCTGGCTTTGCCCTGCGGCGTCTGATCGCTCTTCTCTTCGGTGATCACGCACCAGTACATGCTGCAAATCTCCAGGTCAGCCATGGTGTGCGAGCCATCCATCTCGTCGAGCTCACGCTGGATAGCGCCACCCCAACCAGCGAGTTCCTCGGGGCTGTCCTGGATCCCGATCCAGCCGGAGAGGTTGTAGTCGGCAATGCGCTTAGCCGAGCGTTTCGGGTCCTTGAGCCCGCTCATGAAGATCGGCAGTGGGTCCTGGATCGGCTTGGCGCCGAAACCAGAGGGGTCGAAGTCGGCAAATTCACCGTGGTACTCGAACAGGTCGTTCGTCCAGATGCCCTGCATGATCTCGATGGTTTCGCGCACGTGCTTGTGGCGCTTGGGGAAGATGTGCGATGCGCTGGCGGCGGCGAACTCCTCGGGCATCCAGCCAGCTCCGACGCCTACGTTGAGGCGCCCGTTCGACAGGTGGTCGACGGTGGCTAGTTCTGCTGCGAGCACACCGGGGGAGCGGTACGGGGTGTCGGTGATGCTCATACCGATGCGGACCTTGCTTGTCTTGGCTGCAAGCCAGGGGATGAGCGGCCAACCCTGGTACCACTGGCCACGGGCGGAAACCGGCAGCTGTTTCGGGAACCCTTCCATCATTCCGAAGGAGTTGATCAGCTCCTCGCGATCTGAGGCCTCTGGTACGACAATGCGGTCGAGCGTCCATACGGAATCGAAGTCGAGGTCCTCAGCGAGGGCGGTGAGGTCTTCGAGCTCCTTGACGGTTACCTCGTCCCGGAAGTTGGGCAGGTAAAGAGCGAGCTTCATGACAAACGGCCTCCTCGGGTGCAGGACCTGCGAACACCGCAGGGTCCGGGTGTCAGCGTCGCCCGTGCGGAAGGTGCATAACAGGCCCGGCCGCATCATTTGAGATGGTGCAATCGCGCTATTTGCGGCTCCTGCCGCAAGTCAGCGGCGGAGAATACCGACCTGGGCTGCGATGGCAGCTGCTTCGAGCTTCGAATGTGCGCCGAGCTTGTTGAGAACATGCTGCATGTGATTGCGAACCGTATTGACGCTAAGGAAAAGCTCGGCCGCGATCTCTTTGTTGCTGCGGCCCTTCGAAGCGATACGCAACACCTCGATCTCTCGGTTGGTCAGGTCTGAACCCAGGCCTACAGGATCCCGGCCGACCAACGAGCGCACCATGTCAGGCGACACCGGTGTTTCGTTTGACGCAACGGCCAAGACCGCGGTCAGGATCTCCGATGCTCCGTTGCGTTTGGTGATGAAACCGGAACAGCCGGCATCCATGGCCTCGCTCAGCACCACCGGGTCGGTATAGGAGGTGAGCATGAGCACACGCGCGGTGGGGCAGGCTTGTTTTATCGAGGCGATCACCGAAACACCGTCAGCGTCTGGCAGGTCGTAGTCGAGAATGACCACGTCGGGCCGCAGTGCGGTAGCGGACCGTACGCCGTCGAGGGCTGTGCCAACAGAGCCGACAACGGTGACGCGTTCGCTGGTTGAAAGGGCGGAGGTTAGAAGTTCAGCAAGCACCAAATGGTCATCGACGATAAGAACCCGAATCGGCTGCTTCGATGGTGTCTCACTCACGGCGATCGCTCTATTCCACTAGCAATGTGGTTGCTGACGGCTGTTATGGCAAAGTCGTTATATGGGGAATACTTGCATGTCGTTGAATCTCGATCAATCGACGGGCGAGTGTTGTGTGGTCATCGGGCCCGACAATGTGTCGAACTGCCGCGCCCACTGCGCAGACGTGCCGATCGTGGCGCTGGTCGATGCGACATCGCCAGAGCGGGCGGTGTTGGCGCAGGCCGCGGGTGCTGACGTTGTGCTTCCGGTGCCAGATCTCGATGTCGCCCTCTATGGCGACATACCCGGCCTTGCGCTGGCGGTGAGTGCAGCGGGAGCGATCGCCAATCGGCGCAGGGAGGTAGTGCGGTCGTCCCGCCAGGTCAGCCATGATCTAGCCGGAGCGTTCAACGTAATCGGTCTCGCCGCAGAGGTGGCGACCTCCGGTGCGGTCGAACCCGATGCAGCGTTCACCCAAATCGCCGCCCTGGCAAAGGCCGCGGGTAGCGATGCCTGGCGGGCTGGGCGGGCCAATCGTTCGTTACAGCGTTCACTCGCTGCGGTCGATGTCAGCCGGGTGGTGCGGGGTGCATCGGCCGCTGGCGATGACGTCGAAGTGATAACACCGCCCGGTGAACTCTGGGCCTTCGCCGACGAACAGCAGCTGACCACTGCGGTTCACGAACTGATAGGTAACGCCCGGACCGCCGGGGCGACACGAATCGTGGTCCAAGTCGGCGCCGAGAGCCACACCGGTGATCACCATGATGGCGACAATCGAACCGTCAATATCGCGGTGAGTGACGACGGTTCGGGTTTCGCCACCGAGCAGCGGGATGCCGTTGGCCAGCCGCACAATACATCGGCTCCGGCCGGTCGTCTGGGCCTTGGGTTGGCAACGATCGCTGAATTCGTCGCAGATAGCAGCGGTTCGTTTGCGGTGAGCCACGGCGCCGACTCGGTTCGTTCCAGCAACGCTCATTCGACTACTGCCCGGCTGACGTTCCCTGCGGTCAGCGGTTGTAGCGGCGAAGTCGGCCCTGGTGCCAGGGAGGTAGACCACGCCACGGCCCAGGCGGACATTCTCGAAGGCGTGGTTCGACACGCACCGTTGGCCGAGTCGCTCGACGCCATCGTCACAGCGATCGAGAACCAACTCCCGGGCACCACCTGTTCGGTGCTACTGCTGAACGACGGCAGCAGTTTGCATCACGGAGCCGGCGCCAAGCTCCCCGTTGCCTATCGCCAGGCGATCGACGGGGTGGCAATCGGACGCGGTCAGGGAT
This sequence comes from Acidimicrobiales bacterium, assembly GCA_050633745.1. GTDB lineage: Bacteria > Actinomycetota > Acidimicrobiia > Acidimicrobiales > SZUA-35 > JAHELU01. The sequence goes on along the minus strand of JBOEHD010000086.1, from coordinate 61,589 downwards.
CATGCGGCACGGCGGCCTTTGTCGGGCGTCCGGTGGTGGCAACCGATGTCACGACCGACGAGAACTGGGTCGACTTCCGCGATGTGGCGACCGAGCACGGTTTGCGATCGTGTTGGTCGACACCGATCGTCGCCGCTGAAGGGGGCGAGGTGCTTGGCACCTTCGCGGTCTACAAGGCGTCGGTGTGGCGACCAGATGAGGCGGCCACGAAGCTGGTGCAGCGCTTCACCTACCTGGCGGCGGTGGCCATCGAGCACCACCGCCTGTTCGAAGCGGTGGCTGAGAGCGAGTCACGGTTCCGCAGCGCATTCGAGGGCGCTTCAGCCGGTCTGGCACTTGTGCGGCTCGATGGCACGCTTCTCAAGGTCAACCCCTCGTTGTCGACCATGGTCGCCCGGCCTGAAGCCGACTTGGTCTCGTCGAACCTGCTCGATCTCGTCGATCCAGACTGGCGTGAAGAGATTCGTACCGCCTGGGATCTGCTGGCCCAGGGTCAAGTAGCGGGACCGAACCCGCAGCCGACCATCGAGGTTCCGCTGGCGACATCGCCGAACGGCGAGCAGGTCTGGGTGTCGTTGAGCACGTCGATCATCGCCGCGGCGGGGGAGTGGAACTTCTACGTCGAGGTCCGCGACATAACCGTCAGCCGCCGCCATCTCGCCGAGCAGCGAGCACGAGAGGCCGCCGAGGCCGCGAACCGGGCCAAGAACGACTTCCTAGCGCTGGTTAGTCACGAGCTCCGTACCCCGCTGAACGCCATCTTGGGGTTTGCTCAGGTGATGCAATTGGCCGATCTCGACCTCGACGACGCTCAACGGGCCGACGGGGTTCAACAGATTGTGCGGGCCGGGGAGCACCTCCGAGACCTCATCGATCAGCTACTCGATCTGTCCCGCATCGAGGCCGGTCAGCTGTCGGTGCAGACCGAACACGTCGATACCGCAAAGGTCATTCACGAAGCGATCGATCTGGTCGGGCCGCTGGCGATGTCCCGCAACATCTCACTGGCCAACGATCGATGTGGGGCCGATCGCCACCACGTGGTTGCTGACCGGCGCTGCCTGCGGCAGGTGCTGATCAACCTGCTTGGCAACGCGGTGAAGTACACCCCGGCCGAGGGGCAGGTCTCAGTTGAAGTAAACGAAGTTGCTGGCGGCCATATCCGCATAACGGTAAATGACACCGGCCCCGGCATCGCCCCCGAATCGATCGACGAGTTGTTCCGCCCGTTCCACCGTTTGGAGCAAGACAACGATGCACGTTCGGAAGGCACCGGGCTCGGATTGGCCCTGACCGAGCGGCTGATGGTGGAGATGGGAGGAGCCATCGGGGTCGACAGCACCGTGGGCGTTGGCAGCAGCTT
>JBOEHD010000086.1:0-60175 GCA_050633745.1 Acidimicrobiales bacterium | reverse complement strand
AGCGGCGAGCGAGTCGCCGCATGTCAACGGTGCGGAGCAGCAGGCTGCCATCTTGCTCTACGTCGAAGACGACGAAGCCTGTGTCGGCGTTATGCAGTCGGCGCTTGAATCAAGGCCGCTGATCGAACTCCGTACCGCACAAAACGCTGCTGACGGTGCCGCCCAGCTGGCGGTGGGCGACGTCGATCTTGTGCTGCTGGACATCGGGCTGCCCGATCGTTGCGGCTGGGATCTACTCCGCGATATCCGGGCCGTCGCTCCCGATCTCCCGGTGGTGGTTCTGACCGCTGGCGCCGAGCCGGTTTCCGAGACCGCTCCGCCCCACGACCGGCTGTTCACCAAGCCGCTCGATATAGCAGAAGCGCTACGGGCGATCGACCTGATCCTTGCCCGCTCGCCGCTCAGCCACGACATCGGCTAGACGGTCGACACGTTCGAGCAGGGCGGCCAGATCGACCGGCTTTGGTACGAACCCGTCAAAGCCGCTGTCGACGGTTGCCTGCAGTACCTCAGGGGCATCAGCGCCGCTGACAGCCAGTAGTCCGACGTAACTCGTCGCCTCGGCGGCTCGCAAAGCCCGACCCAGTTCTAACCCGCCTCCGGTGTCGCCGAACGTGAGATCGGTCAGCACAACGTCGGGGGTTTCCGCAGCGGCGCAACCCAGCGCGGCATCGACGTTTGACGCCGTGGCGACGGAGTGGCCTGCACCGACAAATGCCAGACGCATGAAGGCCACGGTTGCTTCGTGATCGTCGACGATCAGGATCTTCACACGGTTGGTCCCTTCGCGTAGCGGCGAACCCGATAGGTCGAACTCTATTGACCAGACTCTAAATCACGGTAGCGACGCTGCATCGATGCCTGAGTGACGCGAATGCACCGTCACGATGATGCAAAGACCACTGTCACCCCGATGCCTCGGCCTCGTACTGTCTGCACCATCGCCATCGAAATCTGACCAAAAGGGGAATGTTGTGGGACGAGTTGAAGGAAAGATCGCGCTAATCACCGGAGGGGCACGAGGCCTCGGAGAAGCCACCGGTCGAACGATGGCTACCGAAGGTGCAACCGTCATCCTGACCGATGTGCTCGACGCGGAAGGCACCGCTCTCGCTGCGTCGATAAACGCCGACGGAGGCAAGGCCGAGTACATCCACCAGGACGTCACTCAGGAGGGACTGTGGGATGAGATCACCTCCGACATCGTCGCTCGCCACGGTCGGCTAGACGTCGTGGTCAACAATGCCGGCGTCGTGCTCGACGCCAACGTTGAAGACACAACGCTCGATGGCTGGCGCCACGTGAACGCCATCAACAGCGAAGCGGTGTTCCTCGGGACCCGGGCAGCGATCAAGGTGATGAAGGCTCAGGATCCGCAGGGTGGGTCGATCGTCAACATCTCGTCGATCGCCGGCCTGGTCGGTATCGAGAACCTGGCGGCCTACAACGCTTCCAAGGGTGCGGTACGGCTGTTCTCGAAGTCGGCGGCGCTGCACGTCGCCAGCGAGGGGTACAATATCCGGGTCAACTCGGTGCACCCCAGCTACACCTGGACACCGATGGTCCAGCTCCTAGGCGACAATACCGGCGACCGCGATGCCTTCTTCGATGCGCTTGGCGAAGCTCACCCACTCGGCCGCCCCGGCATTCCAATGGACATCGCCTGGGGTGTGCTCTATCTCGCCTCAGACGAGTCGACCTGGGTAACCGGCTCCGAACTGGTCATCGACGGTGGCATCACCGCCCGCTGATCCTGTAGTCGCTGTCTCGGTGTCTACTGTTTCGCTCTCTCTATCGATTGACCGATGACGTACCACCTCACGGTCAAGCAACTGCTGACCTCGGCGTCGCAGCGCTTTGCAGGCACCGTGGCGCTAGTGCACGAGGATCGGTCGTACACCCACGGTGAAATCGCCGACCGGGCTAACCAACTCGGCCACCTTCTCATCGAACTGGGCGTCGGCCCGGGCCATCCGGTAGCCATGCTGCTGCCGAACGGCCCGGGCTACGTCATCGCCGACCAGGCGATCGCCCGGATCGGGGCCGCCCGGGTGGCGCTGACCGAGATGCTCTCGGCGAAAGAGGTTTCATACTGTCTCGCCGACTGCGGCGCCACGGTGGCAATTGTCGGTGCCAGCATGATCGATGCCGCAGTCGCCTCAAGAGTCACTTCGGGATCCGATGCGCTACGGACGATCATCACCGTCGATGAGGCAAAGCCAGCCGATATGGCCGACGGGTTCCAGATTCTGCCGATTGACGATGCCATCGACGGCAAGCCAACCACGATCCCCGACTCAGACCCAACCGAGGACGATCTAGGCCTGATCATCTACACCGGTGGCACCACCGGTCAGCCAAAGGGTGTGATGCATCTGCAGCGCCAGTTGGCACTGAACCTGTGCTCCCACATCATCGAGACCGCAATGCTCGACGACGAGCGGCTGCTGCTGATGTCGCCACTACCCCACAGCGCAGGGTTCCTGTTGCAGACCGCCTTCCTACGAGGAGCGACGGTCTTCCTTGAGCACAAGTTCGATCCTGAGTTGGTGCTGCAGCGGATCGCCGAAGACCGGGTCACCTACCTGTTTATGGTCCCAACGATGATCTACCGGGTGCTCGACGCGGCGGAAGGCCGCGATCTCGATCTGCACTCGCTGCGCACGATCCTGTACGGCGCGGCCCCAATCACCGCCGACCGTTTGCGCCAGGGTCTGGAAGTATTTGGCCCGGTATTTATGCAGCTTTATGCCCAGTCTGAGGCCCCGAACTTCATCACCCGGCTCCGCCGTGAAGATCACACCACCGATCCGGCCGGGGTGCACCGTCTCGCCAGTTGCGGTCAGGCGGTCGCGATGGCCGAGGTGCGAATCGTCGACGACAACGGTGCAGAGGTTCCGGTCGGAGAGATTGGTGAGGTCACGGCGCTGACGCCCTACACGATGGTCGGCTACAACAATCGACCCGACGCCACCGCCACAACACTGCGCGACGGCTGGCTGTTCACCGGCGATATTGGTCGGCTCGACGCCGATGGTTTCCTCTACCTACTCGACCGCAAGAACGACATGATCATCTCCGGCGGCATGAACGTCTACACCTCTGAGGTTGAAGTCGTCATCGTCGAAGTGGAAGGTGTGGAGCAGGTCGCAGTCGTTGGCGTGCCCCATCCCGATTGGGGCGAAGCGGTTGTGGCCTTCGTCGTCGCCGCTGCCAGTGATGGTGGTGGCGATGCTGAGGCGATCACCGATCGGGTCATCGAGACATGCCGGGTCGACCTCGCCAAGTATAAGGTGCCTAAGCGAGTGATTCTTGTCGATGAACTGCCGACCACGGTGTTCGGCAAGATCGACAAGAAAGCCCTACGAGCCTCAGCCACAATCTGAGACAGGATGTGCACCATGGCCACGAAAGACAACGTCTCGATCATCACCGACTTCATCGCTGCGTGGTCGCGGCTCGATGCCGACGAACTCGCCGGTTACTTCACCGAGGATGGTTGCTACCACAACATTCCGGTCGGGCCGGTAACCGGCCGCGACAACGTGCGGGGCATGATCGCAGCATTCACCGCTGACTGGACCGCCACCCAGTGGGACCTGATCAACATCGTTGGGTCAGGCGACGTTGTGATCGCCGAACGCCTTGATCGCACCGAAGCAGGCGATAAGGCCGTCGACCTGCCATGCACCGGTGTGTTCGAGATGGAGGGCGGCAAGATCAAAATATGGCGTGACTACTTCGACATGGCCACCTTCGCCAAAGCGATGGGCTGACCGGGTACTGTCCGACCGGACTGACATCGGCTGGCATGGCGGTCGAGCATCCAGCAGGCTAGTCATCACAGTCGATGATGATCTCGCTGTTCGCATTGATGCTGTCGGGGTCGGCCCCGATCCGTGAGGTGTTGGCGTCCCAGATACTGACGACATCAGCGACGATCTCAAGCGTTGTGCCGTCAGGCTGATCACACGCTGATGTAGCGATCCGCCAGAGCGTCGCGCCGCGCTCGATCGGCTCCAGGTCTGTGTCCTCCTGTTCGGCTTGATCGCTCCGGGGCGGGTCGACAGTTAGCTCAATCCTGATTGTCTCGAGGCCCTCAGGGTTCGTCTGGTTTATGGCCTTCAGGTCCGATGCAACGGACCCGACCTGTTCCGTTAGCGAGCTGACGGTCTCGTTCAGCAGTTCAAGGCCCCTGGCCTCAGAATCTTGTTCCGCGAGGGGATCTGGCGATCCGTCGATGTCCTGCAGGACGGCGAGAAGATCTGCGTTTTGAGGCGCTTGTCCGTTGTTATCGTCGCCGGTGATCTCGTCGGCCAATGCTGGGGCAGCGATGAGGCCAATAAGGATCGTGGCCAACGTGACCAGTTCGGTCCAGCGAGTTCGGGGGTCGCCGTTCTCGTTTGTATCTTTCCCGCCGGTCGCACTGATGAGCGACTGCGAGGCGAGCCGTTCATGCCGGGCCTGCCTGGCCGCCCTGTGCAGACCGGCGATCGATTGCCACGTTGCGGAAATGTCGGCGGCATCGGCTTGCAGATGCATTGGCTCACGGTTCTGCGACGTTTGCCTCAGGATGTCGGCCGCTGCTTTTTGCAACTGATCGATTTCGGCGAGAGTGGGTGGGCGATCGTTCTTGATGTACCGCGGACTCAAAACAGCAACCGCGTCGCGCAGGCTTTCAGCACGCCTACTTGCGTCAGCTCGGTCATGAACCGACTCGATGGTTGGTAACAGGATGTTTGGGTGGAGGCTCTCGATATCCGCCACCCGGGCCTGGAGGTTTGCCGATGCTGACGACCAGCGGTTGAGACGTTGCATATCCGCTGCAAACCAGGCCGAGGCGACGAGAAGCATGAGCATCAACGCGAAAGCCAGCCAACCGTTCCACCGGTTCCAGCCTTCGTTCGAAGAGACGTCTACATACAGCAGGCCTTGCTCCAGAGCGCTGACGGCTGCAAGTACAAGACCGATAGCGGCCATGAATCGGGCTGACCACGTGCCCCGCGTGATCTTTCTTAGCGCCGCCGATGCAAACTCCCTGAAGCTGCTTGACATGACCTCTCCCTAACTCGATGTTCGAGATTCCTTTGGCTTATCACATCTCTAGAACGTCTGGCGTGTGTTCGTGCCGCCGGCGCCGAGTAGCAGAAGCTCGGAGCGCAAACTCTCCTACTCAGAACTCGGTTGAGACGACTAAGCCGGTGGTGTTCGCCGCGTCGAGCTCCGCATCGGTCCAACCCAGCAGCCCGCCGAGTATTTCGGCGTTGTGTTCACCGAGCGAGGGCGTGGCTAGTTCGGGAGCGATCGCATGGCCGTCAAAGCGGATGGGGAACCCGGGAACGTGGAATGAACCCATGTGGGGATCGTCGATCTCCCGGACGGTGCCACGGGCCCGAAAATGTGGGTCGTCGACGGCGTCTGCTGGGTTCATCACCGGCCCGGCTGGCACTCCGGCCGCGGCCAGAGCGGCAAGTACCGCCTGATCGTTCGGGAGGCTCGCCATCCAGCCTTCGATCACCTCGGTAAGCACCTCGCGATGCTGTAGACGAGCGTTGTTTGTGATGAACCGCTCATCATCGGCCAAGTCCTGTCGACCCATTGCCTGCCAGAGGAATCCCATCTGCTGGTCGGCGCACAGAATGACAATCCAACCGTCGGGGGAGCGGAACGAGCCAGCCGGGGCTGCTGGCTGATAGTGACGCCCCGCACGCAGCGGTAGCGAACGGTCGCCGGTTATCGACGAAGCCTGCACCGCGAACTCGTGCATGTGGAACAACGCGTCGGTCATCGAAACGTCGATGTGGCAGCCACGGCCGGTTCGATCGCGGCGGAACAGCGCGTAGCCGATACCGGCGAAGGCATGAACCCCGGCGTTGGTGTCGGCTATCCCGACTCCAACAAAATACGGGGGGCCATCGGGATCGCCGGTCATGTGCATCATGCCGGACATCGCCTGGGCGATGAAGTCGAACGACTTACGGTCGCTGTATGGCCCGTACTGCCCAAAACCCGAAACCGAGGCCATGATTATCGCCGGGTTAACCGTCTTCAGATCTTCGTAGCCAAGGCCTTTCCTGGCCATCACACCTGGCGTCGAGTTCTCAACCACCACGTCGACCTTTCGGACCAGTTCGTGGATTGTGGCGATCCCTTCCGGTCGACGCAGATCGATGGCCAAGCTTCGTTTGCCGCGGTTTTGCTGGATGAACACGCCGGACCGCCCGTTCATCCCGGGTGTGCGGTTGCGGGTCGGATCACCAGCCGGGGCGGCCTCGACTTTGATGACGTCAGCGCCCATCTCGGCCATCAGCCGGGTGCATGCCGGCCCAGCGAGATACTGGGTGAAGTCCAGCACTTTGATTCCAGCCAAGAAGTCGCCGACGTCCTCGCGGATGCCTGCCTGATGGTCGTCACCGCTCTGCTGATCGTGGTTAGTCACGTTGTACCTGACTCCCGCGCCGGAATCGTTAGTGGTCGCTGGCTAGGACTTACATCGGTTGGTTCGCCTCGGCCGCTCTGACCGAAGCGGTAACCTCGGCCAGAGCTTCGGCCGACGGTTGTGGCCCGTAGAACATCATCGTGGTGCGATCGGCGAAGCGGTTGCGCTCAGCGATGGCCGCGCCGACCTCGGCCGGTGTGCCGCTTACCGCCAGCGTTTCGAGCAGGTCATCGTCGATGAGCGCGGTCATTTCGCTCCAGCGCCCCTGTTTGGTCATGGCATTGAGTTCCGGTTGTAGCTCGCCAAATCCGTGGTGTTCGAGCACCCCGGCGTAGGCCGGCGTCGATCCGTAGAACGCCAGCTGGGCCTTGGCTTTGTGGCGAGCCTTGGCCAACGACTCCTCGTCTGAGCCCATGGCCACGATGGTCAGGCAGGCAATATCGACAACATCTTCGGGTCGGCCGGCAGCTGTTGAGCCAGCCGCCAAGGCTGGCAGGGTCTCGGCCTGTAGGAACTCCGGCGAGTGGAACGGGTGGACGAAGAAGCCGTCGGCGACCTCACCGATCGCTTTCATCATGTGCGGGCCGACGCCAGCCAGGTAGATCTTCGGGACCGGTACCTGAAGCGGCGGAGGTCGAAACAGCGGCGGCATCAGCGTGTGGCTGTAGAAGTCGCCTCGAAAGTCGAGCTTCTCGCCGGTGGTCCAGCAGTCCCAGATCGCGTGGACCGCTTGCACGTACTCCCGCATTCGAGCTGCCGGTTTCGACCACGGCATACCGAACCGCTTCTCGATGTGAGGCTTGATTTGAGTGCCTAAACCGAGGATAAAACGGCCGTCGGTCAACGTCTGCAGATCCCACGCCATTTGGGCGCTCATCATCGGGGTGCGGGCAAAGGCTACGGCGATCGCGGTGCCAAGCTCGATCCGCTCTGTGGTCTGGCTGGCCAGTACTAGCGGGACGAACGGGTCGTGGTTACCTTCGAAGCTCCATGCTCCGTCGAGGCCTAGTTGCTCGAACTGTGCCGCTTCGGCACCGCCCCCTCTGGCACGGCTGGCAGTAGGGGCAGACCGAGAATCAGATCCTGACCCAGCGGGTGTCCCGGAAAGAGACATGGACAACGCACCGTCGATCTTCATCGGTTGACATCCCCGAGCTCAGCGCAGATCAACACAATCTGCGTCTGGAATCAGACGTTAGCTTCCCATGCATCCTTGACGCATCTTGGCGGTTCGCTCGCCAAGGATGATGCGCGGCGAGTCGCTTCGATGTGGCTTTTTCTTAGGTGCTCCAGCGGCTGTCGTGGCACTCTGGTCAGATGGCAAAGACATGGAACGTTTATCTGTCTGGTGAGATTCACACCGATTGGCGTGAGACGATCGAGAAGGCGACCTCCAATGCCGGTTTGCCGGTCGAGTTTTCCGGGCCGGTCACCGATCACGGCTCATCCGACGACTGCGGGGTGGCGATCCTCGGTCCCGAGAGCGACCCGTTCTGGTATGACAACAAGGGAGCGAAGCTGAACGCAATCCGCACCCGCACCCTAATCAGCGAAGCCGACGTCGTCGTTGTAAGGTTTGGCGAGAAGTTCAAACAGTGGAACGCAGCATTTGATGCCGGCTATGCCGCGGCGTTGAACAAACCGTTGATTACGGTGCACGGCGAGGAGCATCGTCACGCCCTGAAAGAGGTGGACGCCGCAGCCCTGGCTGTCGCCGAGACACCAGAGCAAGTAGCGCACGTGCTCCAGTATGCGATCACCGGCAAGCTCTAGTCTCCACTAACCGATAGGACTACCAGATGAAGTCGCTCGAAGAGCTCCACCGCGAGGGGTCTTTCCTCCTGGTGAACGTGCATGATGTCGGCTCCGCCGTGCTTGCCCAAGCGGCCGGTGCCGAGGCGCTCGGCACGACCAGCGCTGGCCATGCCTACACCATCGGCCGACGTGATGGTGCCGGCGCTCTCAGCAGGCAGGAATCGATCGACCGAGCGGCAGAGATCTGCGAGGCGACCGAGATCCCAGTAAGCGTCGACGCCGAGAATGGTTGGGGCCATCGGCCCGAAGACGTGGCCGAAACCATCGAACTCCTGGCGCAAACCGGAGCTTCGGGAGCGAGCATCGAAGACTGGTCAGGTGATGCGACAATCGGTTTCTACGAGACGTCGTTAGCCGTCGAACGCATCGAGGCCGCGGTCGAGACCGCAGCGCGGCAGTCCAACCCGTTTGTTATCTGCGCTCGCGCTGATCGCATCATGCACGACGGTGCGGACGCCATTGACGAATCGCTGGAGCGGCTTCAGGCCTTTGCTGCGGCGGGCGCCGGCTGCCTCTATGCCCCCGGCCCGACTGATGAGCAGACGCTTCGTCGCTTCGTGAATGAGGCCGGTGGACCGATAAACGCCATGCTCGAAATCAACGGCGGGGTAAGCCTGACCGACGCAGCGGCCTGGGGCGTACGCCGGGTGAGCGTTGGAAGCTCCATGTATCAGGCGACCATGGCCGCGTTCAGCGCCATGGTTAGCCGAGCGTTAAGCACCGGCTCGCTTACCTCGGATCCCGATCCTCTCGATTACGAATTCATCGAGTCGCTATTTAGCGAAGGGCGTTAGAACCAGCGGGCCCGACCAGAATCACAGCCGCTGGTGCACTACCAATCGGGCTGGTCGGAGAGGCTGCCTCGACCAGGGGCCGAGCCGGGGTCGACCTGCCAGAATCCAGCCTTGAGGTACTCGCCCTGGTCGAAGCTGACCGGGTGGTCTACGTCGTGACCGGTGCGGCGCAATTCGGTGAAGGTCGCACCGTGGTCGTACGCGGCCTCGGCGACGGTTTCGAAGAACTCCTCTGGCGTAACTCGGCTTGAACATGATGCCTGTACGAGGATTCCGCCCTCTTCGACGAGTCCGATTGCCAGCTTGGTGAGCTTGGCGTACGCCGCTCGGGCTCGTCCGACGGTTGTGGCTTTCTGAGCGAATGAGGGTGGGTCGACGATGACGATGTCGTACTTGTGGCCGGAGCGGCTAAGCGCTCCCATGGCGTCGAATGCATCTTCGGCCTGGGTGGTGACCTCGCAGCCAACCACCGCTGGAACGTTGGCGTTGTGGTCGAGGTTGCGTTGTACAACGTCGAGGGTCGGCTGTGACGCGTCGATGGCGTGGACCGAGGTCGCTCCGCCTGCAGCGGCATGCACGGTGAAGCCTCCGGTCGAGGCGAAAACATCGAGCACTCGCTTACCCGCTGAGAGTTCGCCGACATGGATTCGGTTGGCGCGTTGATCGAGGAAGTGGCCTGTCTTCTGGCCGGTCTGAACATCGGCTTCGAACGTGAGGCCGCCTTCGCTGAACAGAATGGGGCCGTCAGGAGCATCACCGACGAGCACGTCGCCATCGGTGAGGCCGTAAGACTCCCGTTCCTGCAGGTTGCGAGCCAGGCGCAACACCACGGTCGAGCTGTCCGTCGTGGCGATGACCGCTTCGACGATCGAGCCAAGATGGGAGTACCAGATCTCGCTGTAGAGCTTGATCACCGCCACATCGGCGTAGCAGTCGACCACCAGAGCGGGTAGACCATCGTTCTCGCCGTTAACGGCCCGATACCCCGGCCGGTGAACGGCGTCGGCGTTCTGGGCGTGCTGGTCGAAGATCACCTGACGGCGCTCGACCGACTCGGCGATTCGCTCGCCGAACCAGGCCCCATCGATGGTGACCGGCTTGCCGACATGGATCATGCGCAGGCGGATCGGCGAGTTCGGATCCCACAGCCCGATCGCTGCGAACTTGCGGTTCTTGTCGAACACAACGCCGATGTCGCCGGGCGCACCGTCATCGTGATTCACCGAATCGATGGAACCGTCGTAGACCCAGGGATGTCGGGAACGGATACGCCGCAGCGCATCGGGCGTCACCCGGATGGCGAGGCGCCGGGCGGAGGGCTCAGGCAATGCGTCGAGCAGGCTAGATCCGCTGCTCATGCCCGGGCACATCGATACGGCTGAACCTCGACATGGCAGAACTTCGGCAAGACTCCAACTTTCCACTCAGACGTTCGTCGGTCGCAATCGTATCTCGACCGGGGCAGAGCCGTTATCTCAAGCCTTGAGCCTGGCCCGGACGTATTTCGCTGCCGATCGGTAGTGACTAGGGCCGGCAGCCTCCGCCCATCTTCCCGGTGTCCAGTTGTTGTTCGCCCCGGCCATCGGGCCGCCGTAGAGGTCGTCGTTCGAGTGGGCCTCGATGAAAGAAACGAGTCGCCGATTGGCCGTTTCGAGCAGTGCGACGGCCGACTGCCAATCGAAATCGTTCTGGGTTGCTCGGAGATCAGCGTTGTAGCGTTTCAGATCGCTCCACTTGTATCCCTCGGCGGGAAAGAACACCTCCTTGCCAGCGAGGCCGTCGTTGTACCAACCGATGAACAGATCGATCCAGTGGGCCCGGTGGGCGACAATATCCTTGATCGAAGTGTCGTCCTCCTTCGACATCGCAGTGTCGTCATCGACCTTTTCGAAAAGCCTGACGAGCTTGCCGTACTCCTTTTGGGTAACCGCCTGAAGTTCTTGTTTTGTTGTGGCTGCTGGCATCGGTCCTGCTTTCGACGGCGGGAGCGGTTCGCTCGGGCCAGGTCTGCATTTTGATGGTTGCTATACGGAGCAACCCAGAGGCGAACGTCCTCATCTCCTCGGCCATCTGCTCGGAATTGATCGAGCTGGTGAGGTTTCTAGTGCTACAGCGACCGGTAGATCGCCGGTAGGAGTTTCTTCATTGGAACGCCCTTGGCTTCCTGGACGACAAGCCCGACTGCCAGGCCATGCTCTGGGTCGGCGAAGCCCCCGGAGCCGTACGCTCCATAGAACCCGAAGGCTTCCGGCGAGGAGTGTTTCTTCGGGAACGGCTGGTGATAACCGAGCCGCCATCCCACGCGTATCGGCACGATGAGATCCCGGCGATCGTTCTGTTGCCGGGTAGCTTTGCGGCGGGTCTTGGGAGACCAGAGCTGAACTCCATCTAACCCGTCGTGTGAGACAAGGGCGGCGTAGAAACGGGCAAGCGACCGAGCGGTGAAGACGCCATTAACCCCGGGAACTTCAGCAGCCAAGAACCGATCGGTCGGGATGACCTTGTGGCCGCTTCGAGGCAGGAAAGCGGCGGCGAATCGTTTTGGGCTGAATCCAACTAGCCTGCTGATCGGGTCGGCCAGCTTGGCGATACGCCGGGCGACCGCGGTTTCCGGTTTCAGTTCAGCCGGTGCGGCAACCCGCCCCAGCTCGCTCGCTGGTGTGCCGATGTAGCAGCCGTCGAGGCCGAGGGGCTCGACGATCTCTTTCTGCACGAACTTGCCAAGGGTTTCACCGGTGACGCTGCGGACCAGTTCAGCAACGATCCAGCCGTAGGTGAAAGCGTGATAGGCGTTAGCTTGGCCTGGCTGATGAGCAGGAGGCGCCGCCGCTAGCAAGCTGGCCATGACCTCGTGGTTGAGCATTTGTTCAGGGTCGCTGACCAGGCTCCGGACATCGTAGAGCCCGGCTTCCATGGCCATGAACTGGCGGACGGTGATGTCTTGTTTGCCGTTCGCTGCAAACTCCGGCCAGTAGCTAGCGATCGGGGAGTCGTAGTCGAGCTGCCGGCGATCTGAAAGCATGTGCAGGACGGTGGACGCTATGCCTTTTGTAGTAGACCAGCACATGGCCATCGTGTCGGACTCCCACAGCGCCCCGGTTTCCGGGTCTCGGTGGCCAGCCCAGAGATCGAGGACGCAATCCCCGTTGAGATAAACGCCGATGGCGCCACCTCCAGCGGCTTCGATCAGCTTGGTCGCTAGCGATGCGACCGCCTCAAAGCCCGGGTGGCAAATCGCTTCTCTATCCACCACAACAGTCTTTCATAGAGCGGATCGGTCAACCATGAACTATTTGCCATCAGAGGCAAGGCGAGGCGAGGTGAGGTGAGGGCAGTGACTGCAGCAAGGCCCAAGGTCAATCGATAGCCGTCACGAGGCTGGGTCATGTATCAAACCGCTAGTGGCGTCGTCCTTCAAGTAACGACCGATCGGCAACAGGGAGTCGAACCATGCCCACCAGACGAACAGAGCCCGCGTCCAGGACCGCCAGATCACGAGTGAAATCCTCCGCTCCTCGGTCCGAATCCGAGTTCAAAACCCGGCTGAAGGCATCGGCCGAGAGGGGCGACATTCCGAAGGATGCAGCCGACCCGGAGCTCTTCGAGAGTTGGGAAGATGCCGAGAACCTGGTCAAGTACTACAAATCGGCGAGGATCGAACCGCTGGGCCATCGCGACGTGGCAGGCCGACGACGAGTAGCGAGGGCCAATCCGGCGACCCGTTCCAGCGCGAGCAAAGCACCTCGCAGGAGTAAGCGAACCTCGCCAACCACCGCAAGGAGCAGCACCGGTCCGAGGCGGTCGAAGTCGAAGATCGCGGATCGGGTTCAACCGGGAGTGAGCCTCGGTCCGCCGCTTCGATACATTGGCAATCGTTTCATCACCCCAGAGGTCGACGTTTCCGATGCCAAATTTCGCCGCCAACGAGTCGGTGCTGGCAAGTGCACCGGGAGTGATCTGACCGATGTGCGGCGGGCCTTCGCCGAGGCCTACATGATGATCGAGTGTGCAAAGGAAGAGGTCCGGAGCATTCTTCGCAAGCCCGAAGATGCTCGTGTGTTGTGGCATGCCTCGTTGGAGCACGAAACGTCGAGTCTTTCCTATTGGTTTGGTGAGAACTACACCCAGAAACAGACGATGGAGATGCTTCACCACATCGACGACATTCTCACCGAATGGTCCCTTGCCTTCTGCGGTGGCTTCAGAGATCTTCTGCCGGTCTTCATACGTTGCAAGACGAAGAATGGCGTCGGCGACGGCCCGGCTCGGCACCTAGTGAAGAACACGATCGAACTGTTCCCGCGCTATTTCGACATGGTGAGGGCTCGACGGACGATCACCATGCTGCACGAAATGGGCCATCGCTGTAAGTCACTACTCAAGCCCCGTGATGAACGTCATGATCTCTGCTCCGGTGGATGGAACGGCGAAGAGAACATGTGTTACCGAACGATCAGCGAGGTCGATGACTTTGGCGAACTGTTCAGCGGTGGAAATCCGCGGATCCTGGCCGAAGCGGCGACAGCAGGCAACGGCAGCGCCAAGAAGACCCTCCTGAACAACATTGACAACTACGTATGTTTCATCTGGAACCGCTACATCGACCGCGGCGAGCGAGAAATGTTCCTGCGCCTTGAGGGTCAGCAACAGGGGAAGCCGTTACCTAGCGGGCCAGGTAAACCGCTGCCGGGGAATTCTGGCCGGTCGAAGCCGACCGGCGGATCTTCCGGGCCGAAGCGGACTGGGAGCGCCTCCTCCAAACCGAAGCGGACTCGAAGTACCTCAAAGCCGAAGCCCATCAGAAGTACCTCAAAACCAAAGCCGATAAAAAGTACCTCGAAAACCAAGCCGGTCAGCGGCTCATCGACAAAGACCAAGCCGATCAGAGGATCTTCGACCAAGAAGGCCAAGCCAGCCAAACGACCTTCCAAGATGACCAAGCCAACCACCGGTTCCTCCAGCAAGACCAAACCAATAAGGAAGTAAGGTTTCCAGTCGCTTGGCTAGACAAATCCGGTCCATCGGCGGTGTGTGGGGGTATGACCTCACCAGATCAGAATCACCACAAATGGAAAGAACCGTGGAAGCGGCGCTCGCTTTGGAAGAACCTCTCCGTGCTTCTGTTGGCCGTCGGGCTTATGGCAACCACGACAGCTGTGGTGGGTGCGCAGGAACCACCGCCGAACCTGGATACCACCACGGTGACGCAGGGGACATGTGCCGACCTCGGCATGTCGGTTGTCGAACCGATATCGGTGTCCTGGGCATCGGATTCCAGTCCGGTACGTAACCCGAAGTATCTGTGGGCCTATGGAGACGTTGACCTGCTGTGGGACAACTCGTTCGACGACTACTGGTTCCACTGGTACAACGCAGTGCCCGGTCCCGATCCGTACGTCGTCTACCAGTTTGAGCCGGGCACCGTTATCGAGGCAGTCCAGTTCACCAACGACTGGAGCAGCGGCGACCTGCAACTGGTCGGCCTCGACGGTCTCGGCCAGTCGGTCAGCGGGACGAACACTGTGCCGCTCGACGACCCGTACGTTTCGCATGTAGCGGCGATGACCTCGATGGCCGTCGCAGCGGTGAAGATGACGACGTCGACACAGCAGGTGAAGCTGCTCGAAGTCGACTTCTGTGGTGAGGCCGACACCGAAGTCAGTCTCGACCTGGCGGTCTCGACCCCAGGTTGCGAATCGATCGCAGCCAACTGGACACAGCAACCAGGAGCGAACCACCAGATCGTCGTGGTCGACAGCGGCAACACCCAGGTCGACTCCCAAACCGCACTGGTCGGCAGCTACGGACCAACCACCGTGCCAGCGGGCACCTACACCGTCACTCTTACCGCCACCTCGGCAACCGGATCGATCACTGCCAGCGCATCGGTGACGGCGACAGAGTGTTCCGGCCCGATCCTCGGTTGCGGATCGGCTAACGATCCGGCGGACGCCTACTGCGATTCGCTGAACGTGATCGACTCGTTCGGTGACGCTCCGCTTCCGCAGGGCGCAGACACCGGCATGCGCTGGAACACCGTCAGCGAGTACTACAGCAGCTTTGGCAACCGTCCCGGCATGTGCAGCATCGACGTGCACAACAGCTACTGGACCGCGGTGCGTTCAGCCGATGGTGCGTTGCGGTACTACCCGAGCTGGCATCCGCCGATCCACGATCCAGGCGGACCGGACGAATGCCGGTTTACCCACGAGCATGGGGTCGACGCTCGGAACTCCGATCTATACGACGAAGATCATCCGACCAACATCGGTGTTCCCTTCGGTTTTGTCCATCCCGGCACCGGCGGCACATCTGGCCGGGTAGAGGATCACGTCGGCCACAAGGTTGTGGTCGAAAACGATCTGCAGCTGACAACCAATAACCCTTACGGGGAGGGCATTACGTTGAGCCTCTTCGAGCCGAACGGCCAACCCGTAACCTGCGATTGGTACTCCAAGCTCCACCAGGGCACCCACGGTCCCGACGCTCTCGGTTTCAACATGCACGAGTACTTCCTGAACTACTCGTGTGACGACGGCACCGATGTGCGCATCAAGGAGATGACCGACTTCGGATTCCAATCGCCCACTGATGCCGGGGTCGATACACCGAACTTCGCGCTCAGCGGCGGGTCGGGGACCGTGTCGTCATGCGAGGGCTGGTTCACTACCAACCTGCCGGGGCCGGGTGCCGATCCAGATCCTTCGGATGACAGTGACTTTGGTGACGCAGGGCGCGGCTTCAGCTGCTTGATGAGCGATGCCAAAATCGAGGAACTTTGGAAGCCGTCGGCCTACCTCAGCGCCCCCGATGGAGCGGGAACGCTGGCCTATGATCCCTACTACGTGGTGATGAACCCCAACCGGTTCGCCCTCTATGAGTGGTGGGACTTCCTCGAACAGGACGGCGATCACGTCGGCGAGAATGCCATGATTTCGATGGTCGACTTCTGCGTCGAAGGCAGCGAGCTGCGCAATGAGCTCATGCGACCGTCAGCTCCCGGCAACTTTGTTAAGTCCGGTTGGAACCTGACCGGCAAGTTCCGGGTCCAGACCTACTGCGACTCGATCGAGTCTTCGGTGCTTGCCCAGTGGGCCAGCGACATCGACGCTGCCGGTGGCGACAACGCGACGCTGATGGCCGAACGAAAGGGGAGCGTCGACAACGCGTTCCTAGGGACCCGCCGAGGCGTTCATACCAAGGGACCTGTGGTCTACGGCAGGGAAGCGAACTTCGGCTCGCTGGCATTCTTCTGCTCGGATCACTTCGGCAATGGGTCGGTATGGCCCACAAATCCCGACACCGGAGCGTCGGTGACCACAGATGACCCATGGTCAGCAGGTGACCCGACCCCGGTCTGCGACGGCCGAGTGCCACAGCTTCTGTCGACGTTCCACAACGATCACGGCGCGGTCGAAGGAAGCACCGCAGGGGCGACCGTGACCGGTGGCGGTTTCCAGTCAAACGGACCGGCCAGTGAGATCACCATCGACATGGACGCTCTGTATCCCGATCATGGGATTCAGGCGCCGAACTAATCCCCGCTGGCTTCGCTGGTGGCGCTCTCGGGCGTCACCAGCGGACCGATCAGCGCTCCCATCAGATCGCGGGCCGAGATGATGCCCTGCAGATCGCCGATGCTGTCATCGCCTACAAGGAGATGTCTGACTCCTCGCTCGACCATGACTCGAGCGGCGGCGGTTGCGGAGGTGTCAAGCTCACACCAGATGATGTTCTTCGAGGTGATGTCACTGACTCGCAGGTTCTCGGTTCCCTCGGTCTTCCCATAGGCCCGGGTGAGGTCGCGTTCAGAAACGATGCCAACGAGGGACTGGGTGGTACCAACACCCACCGCTCCGACTTCGACCGCCGACAGCTTTCGGGCCAGCTCATCGATCCGGGCCTCTGGCGAGATCCTGGCCACGGCCCGAGTCATCAATTCACGGACGGGTGTGTCAGGGCTGAGGGCCCCGGGTTCGATACTGCGCTGGATAGCCATAGCAGTATCCTCACTCGGGTCCGTCCAAGCCGAACAGGGGCGAAGGGCCTTTCTTGGCTCTCACCGACCTCAGCGCAAGATGTCACGGACGGCGTCGCGGGCTGATCGGGCGGCGTCGTCGACCGCGCTCCAGTCGTCGTGGCTGGTGTAGGCATCGCCTGCTAGGAACACCCGGTCGCTGAAGCGTTCTTGTAGTTGACTAGGGATTCGCCCATCGGCCTCGTCTGCCAGGTAGGCGGCTCTGGCGAATGGCTCATCGTCCCAGTTCTGGGCCAGGTGTTTGACGTAGTTTGCCGACGCTGCGCCGTCGAAGATCTCGTCGAGTTCAGCAAGGATTATGTCCCGCAGTTCGTCGCCCTCGTCTGCCGCCTGGTAGCGCTCCGCTGGCAGGCCCACCGCGAAGAGACCGAGGATGTTGGTGTTGGAGTCCTGACCGTATGCGGCGTCGTAATAGAGGCGCTGGCCGGCATCGGTATCGCTGTCAGGGAACGCGATAAACGTAGGGTAGAAACGATTGTCGAATTCGATGAACACCTTTATGCCGCCCCAGATCTCTGCGTTGGCGATCGCTTCTTGGTGGGTGTCGGGTAGGGGAGGGATGAACTCGACTCGGCCCTCCTGCAGCAGTTTGAGGGGCACGGTGACGACTGCCCGATCCGCTGTGTATTCGATTCCCTCGGTATCGGTGAGCACAACCGATTGGCCCGTGTCGTCAACCCGCACCACTTCGATGCCGAACTCCATACGGTCTTTGATATCGGGCAGCAGGTGGGTCTCGAAGAAGTCGAGCCAACTCGACTCCGCGAACTTCAGGTCGCTGTCGACATTGTCTCCCATGGCTTCGATCCATAGCCTGCCGTCGAAGTAGGCCACCTCGTCGGCCGCTTGATAGGCGGCAAGTGGAACCTCGATGTTGGGGTCGTCGGCGATGGCCTCCAGTTCGTCTGGGTCTTCGTGGAGCCATTCTGCTCCAAGCGAGATTGGGAAGTCGGCGAAGTCGAGTTGGTGACGGATGCGCCCTCCGTATGTAGCCCCGGCTTCTAGCACTCGGACATCGAGGCCTGCGCGGGTAAGAAGCGCCGCCGCCGACATGCCCGCCGGCCCGGCTCCGACGACGATCACCGTCTTCGGGCTATCACCCGACGCGTTCTGCTGGTCGCCGGGTTTGACGTCCGCTTCGTCACCGTCGAAAAGGTCAGCACAGCCAGCGAGCAGCGCTGCCAGCCCGGCTGCGGCTCCTGCTCGGATGATGCTTCGGCGGCTGATCGTACTCATCGAACTGGAATCCACATGATCGAATGACTTCATTAGTATCTTCCGTTGCCGACCCTAATCTCCATGAATTCTATCCCTAAGCGTTGGCGCCGGTCGGTGCCTGTTCTAGTGGCATTTCTTCTGGTGTCTTTCGGCGTGCAAGCCCTGCTGCCGACTGCAGCGTCGGCGGATTCGGCCACGATCAGCACCGATGGCACCGTGACCGGGGCCCCTGGTTCAACGATGTTCCCCTTTGCTGATGCGCTGATCTCTGGGGCAGCGACGATGGATGGGATCACGATCCGGGTCACCAACGGCTTCAACGCTTCCATCGACCAGATGAGCACCAGCGGCTCACACGCTGGAATCACCGTCACCTACACCGCTTCGACCGGCCTGTTGCGACTTCGAGGAACGGCGACAGTCGCTGCATACCAGGCGGCGCTGCGTGACGTGACCTACTCACAGAGTTCGACCATTCAGGGCAGCCGAACCTTCATCGTGGTGGCCGGAACAGCCATCTATCTTCCGGACACTGGAAACCTCTACCAGTACGTGGATGTTGGATCCAACATCACGTGGACCGATGCCCGTGCCGCAGCTCTCGCCAGTTCTTTTGGGCCCTATTCCGGGTATCTCGCCAATCTTTCGTCACAGACCGAGAACGATGTGGCCCTGGCGGAGCTGACGGGCAACACCTGGATTGGCGCCTCGGACGAAGCAGTAGAAAACGAGTGGCGCTGGATGGACGGTCCAGAAGCTGGTCAGCAGTTCTGGCAGGGTGTCACCTCCGGAACCCCAGTGGGTGGTCGGTTCAACAACTGGGCGAGCGCCGAGCCGAACGAATGGGGCTCCGGCGAGGACTACGCCCACATGTTTTCTGGCACTGGTACCTGGAACGACTTTCCAGTCTCTAGCAACGTCCTCGGCTACCTCGTGGAGTACGAGGTGGATGACATCGGCACTGTTGCCAGCCTCGTTAGGCTCCTGGTCGGAGCTGACGCCGATGGTGACGGAGTTTCGGACGACGATGAGATTGCCCAAAGTACTGATCCGAACGATGCCGATGACTACCTCGACACCGATGGCGATGGCGTTCCCGATTCCGTGGAAGTTGCCGATGGCACCGATCCGAACGACCCGAACGATGCGCTCGACACTGACGCTGATGGTCTCTCCGACTACCAGGAAGGCCGGATCGGGACCAGCCCTCTTACCAGCGACAGCGACGGCGACGGAGTGAGTGACAGCGTCGAGGTCGCTGCTGGATCTGACCCGAATGACAGCAACGACGTGCCAGACGCCGATGGCGATGGTGTGCCGGATCACATCGAGGCCAGCGACGGCACCGATCCGAACGATGCCGATGACTTCCTCGACACCGATGGTGATGGCGTACCGGATCAGGTCGAGACCAATGATGGCACCGATCCGAACAACGCCAGCGATGTGCTCGACACCGACAACGATGGTGTGCCTGATTACCAGGAAGGACGCAGCGGGACCGATCCAGCCGATGGTGATGATTTCCAGGACACCGACAGCGACGGGGTAGCGGACTACGTTGAGACCAACGAGGGCAGCGATCCGACCGATGCCGATGACTTCCTCGACACCGATGGTGATGGCGTACCGGATCAGGTCGAAACGGGCCAGGGCACTGACCCCAACGACGGCGGCGATGCGGTCGACACTGACAACGATGGACTCAGTGATTACGACGAAGGCCGTCGAGGCACCGACCCCGCAGATGCGGACTCCGATGGCGATGGTGTATCCGATGCGACTGAGCTGAGCGAGAACTCCGATCCGCTCGAGACGGGGTCGTACGCCGACACCGACGGTGATGGCGTTCCGAACCAGGTCGAGATCGCCGACGGTACCGACCCGGCCAGCGCCGGATCGTTCCTAGACGGTGATGGCGACGGCGTATCCGACTTCTCCGTCGTCCGTGGCGACTTGACTCGGCCCCGGCATTGCACCTTCCATTACGCGTCGGCGGTTGGAACTGACCCAACCCGTCGAGCCATCGCCAGGACCTATCTTGCGCTTTTCCGGCGCTCACCGGAGACGGGCGGCTTGGACTACTGGGCCGCCTTAGCGGCAGAGGGCTACACGCTCGAACAGATCCGTGCCTGGATGCAGGACAGCCCTGAGTTTCAAACTCGGTATAGCCTCCTGGACGATTCGGCATTCGTGACCGCAGTGTACGAAAACATGCTGTGTCGAGATGCTGACTCCGGGGGAGCTGACTATTGGCAGCAACTCATCGGGGGCTCCGAAGCTGACCGAACAGCGGTCATCGATTGGGTATTCGATAGCACCGAGTACTCGGCCAAGAGCGATTGATGCGCTAGCGGAAGCCCCGGTCGGAGTTCCTCCGGCCTGGGCTTCTAGCGCTGCTAGTCAGCGAGCGGATTGGTCCAGCTAAAGCCTTCGTCGAGCGGGTAGACGGGGCGGGGGAGACGGGTGAAGGGCATGCGGTGCAGCATCGGTGACGTGCGTCCCGGGGTGTCGACGAAGAGCATATTTTCCGACTGCACAAATTCGTCGTAGGCGACGGGGAATGAGCTTCGGACCTTGACCACAATCGTGCGGACCGCGGCGAGGTCGATACCGAGTGCCTCGCTGTAGATGGGGTCGTTGCCGACAGCGGCGCGGCTGGTAACGATGACTTGCACTCCGCCGAGGTCGAGCAGTGCCATCGGTCCGGCAAAGAGGCTCTTGCCGGCGACGATGCCGCGGCGGCCGACCAGGTGACCGTCGTGCAGTGCCAGCACCTGCGCTTCAGCGGTGTAAGTGGTTTCACCATCGCGACCCCAGTCGTCGCCTCGGAACTCTGCGCTCATGCTCCTGCCGATCCCGGTATCTTGCGCCGCCTGGACCAGTCTCCGGTCGCGGAAATTGACGATCAGTACGCCATCAGCTCCGGCTTGGTGGAGGGCCTCCAGCATCCAGAGGGTGTTGGTCGGGCCTCCGGCACCGCAGTTGTCGCCAAGGTCTGACATGACCGTTGCTGGCAGCGACGGGTCGGCACCGGTGGCAACGGCCCGTTCGACGGCGTCGGCTAGCGGTGTAGCTTCGCAGATGAACCGGTGTCGGTTGGCCCATCCGTAGTCGGCGAGATCTCTGGCTAGCTCACGAGCTGCAGTGTCACCGTTGCGGCCGGTCACGATGATCGACAAGCCATTCTTCGCAGTGTCTGAGAATGCAAAGCCTCCGAGAATGGAGACGTTGCAGATCTCCGGTGTCAGCCCTTGCTGGCCCATGTCCACCATCTCGCCGAATGGGCCGTGGTCGGTGAACAGCGAGACATTGGGAGGCACGATCGGGAGTTTGACTGCCACCATGTGCGGTTGCAGGCCAGCCCACAGCTCGTGAAGGAGCTCGGCGGCCTCTTCACCTCGTTCGCGTTGATCGACGTGAGGATCGGTCTGGTAGGCGACAACGACATCGATCGAATCGAGCATCAGGTCTGAGGTGTTGCCGTGAGGGTCGAGGGTCGCCACCAGCGGTACGTCGGGGCCAACAGCCTCTCGGACTGCGGCGAAGAATATGCCGTCGCCATCCTCTTCTTCAGTCGTGATCATGGCCCCGTGATTGCAGAGGTACACGGCGTCGAGAGGGCCAGCAGCGGCCAAGCCGGCTCGGACATTTTCAACGGTTTCGACGAAGAAGCCATGGTCTGCTGCTCCACCAGCGCCGCCCATGGTGACCAGAATCGGGACAGGTTCCCAGGAACCACGGCGATCCATCGCAGCGTAGAAGCCAACGGTCTCGAGTAGTTGGCGTGGATGATCAGCCCGTGCGTCGACGCTGACCTCATCACCCTCTAGGTAAAGCGGGCCACGAAACCCCCGCTCATCGACCGTTCGCGCAAACGCATTACTCTCCAAAAACATGCCAACAACAGCCACCCGACGATCTGGCATCTTCAGCACCTCACAGCGTTGTCCGACACAGGTATTCGACACAGTTGCCTGGCACGGTTTTGTCTGAGCAGCGCCATTGACACCGCGCCACTGTGGCAGAGCTGTCACGACAACGTCCAGATGCGACTGATCTCGTCCTATGACGCTAGTCGCCCTTGCAGGTCGAGCATGATGTACAGATGCATGGGCTGGTGCGGCACCTCGTCGGGACGTGGGCGGAGGATGCAGTTACCCATGCCTCTGCCCTCGCAGCTATCGAGCCGACGTCGGGCAGCCAGAGTCATCCTGTCGCTGGAGGCTGGTTAGTGTTGTCCGGCGCCGGAGCGTATGTGAATCGGGCTTTTGCCGCCGGTTGCGATGTTGCACTCTCGGCAACCGACCTTCAGCTCATCGTGTCGTTGAGTAGGGCTGGCGGAGTGGTGCCAGCCGTCGAAGTGACGCCAGCGACTCAACCCGAGACGGTTGATCGGCTTCGAGCCGCCGGGTTCGTGCACGATACGAACCGTGATGTGACCGCGATGGCAACGCAGGTGGACGATTCGAACATCGGTCCACCGGACGATGTTCACGTCGGCATGGTCACATCGCAAGCGGATCTTCTGCTGTGGCAGGAGACGAGCGCGATCGGGTGGGGACACACGACGGTGGAAGCCCGCCGGACATCAGATGCCTTCGCCGCTGCCGCCTACGCAAACGATGATGAGTGGATGATGCTTGCGTTCGACCGAGCAGGAGGTCGGCCCATTGGGTGCGCAATTGCGACGATTCGAACGGGGGTGGCAACGCTCGGCGGAATGTCGACCGTGCCGGAGCAACGCCGTCGCGGTGTCCAGGCGGCCCTGCTGCGATACCGCCTTGATCTTGCGGCAGGCGAAGGGTGCGACCTAGCTGCCACCACCGCTGCGGTAGG
Organism: Acidimicrobiales bacterium; assembly: GCA_050633745.1. Lineage (GTDB taxonomy): Bacteria > Actinomycetota > Acidimicrobiia > Acidimicrobiales > SZUA-35 > JAHELU01. Next base: position 37,032 of record JBOEHD010000086.1, on the reverse strand, counting down.
TGGGGCGTCGGAGCGGAACCTCCAGCGTCACGGATTCAGCCCTGAGTTCACAATCCAGACCTACACCCTGCCGACGCCAGCCTGACAAGGCTCGACGCGCCAATTCACGCTGCTACCGCCGGGCTCAGCCTCGGTCTCGGGTCGGGTGCCAACGATAGATCGGAGTATTTCTCCGTCCGACGTGACACTTTTGTTCCCCTCAAGACCTAATAAGGTGATGGGCAATTCGGATCCTTTGACTACGACCACGCAGTTCGATGATTTTGTGCGTCTCGAAGGTCGCCGTCTGCAGCACTCGTTGGTGGCCGCCCATGGGCTGGCCATCGGAAGCGACGCCGCCCAGGCCGCTCTGGTGTATTGCTGGGAACACTGGTCACGGGTGTCGACGATGGACAACCCGTGCGGTTACCTCTATCGGGTCGGACAGAACGCCGCCCGTCGGGAGTATCGCCCGGTCGCCGCTTCTGCTATCGCTGAACCGGTTGGCCAGGCCGACTTCGAGCCGGGACTGGTGAGCGCGCTGCGGGACCTTACCGAACATCAGCGTGTCGCGGTGCTGCTCATCCACGGACACGGGTATCGCCTCGCCGAGGTTGCGTCGATGCTCGACGTCTCGGTGTCCACCATTCGTAACCACCTACGTCGCGGCACCGAGAAGCTGCGCCAGAACCTTGGAGTCGAAAATGAAGTTGCCTGACGAAGACGGATTTGGTCTTGAGGACTCCGACACCCTCCGACGGGTGCGAGCGCACGCCGATGCGGTGGACCGATCCCTCCCAGAACTATCCGGGGCCGAGATCCGACAGAACGCGACTATGGCCGTGTTGTCGACCGGCGGGGCGAGGGGGCGGGGCCCGTTCCTTGCCGCGGCCGCGGCGTTAGTCATCGTGGGCGGCGCTGTCGTCTTCGCTTTCGGTCGAAGCAATAACACATCCGAGTTGCAAGCAGCGACGCCCGCTCAGGCTGTCGATGCGAATGCCGTCGACGCGAATACCGAAGATGTAGAAACCGCTGATGTGGATACCGGGGGTGCCGAACCCGAACCGGAGGTGGCACCAGCCGAGCCGGACGAAGACCTCTCCGAAACCGAAGGCGAACCATCTCCGCCGAGAAGCTTTCCCGACCTGAGGCCAATCCCGGTTGCGGCTGCTGACTTCGGGGCTGCTGAGCTTCGCTACCTCCCGACAACCGACTCCGGATTCGTCGTGGCCAGTGGATCACGAATGCTGCTGTCTGAGGCTGAACTTGGACCGGAGTTGGCCAGGCCTGTTCGCATCCAACGGGTGTCCCTGCCGGCCACCGATCCGGCGGACCGTCGAGGCATCGTCATGGTGATGTCGACCTATGCCAGCCAGGCTGAAGCCGACGCCCTGATCGAAGCGGAACCCACCACTCATGGCAGCGGCGAACCGGCAGATATTACCGGTTTGGCTGGCGCCTGGAAGGAAGTTGAGGGGTTCGCCCCCCACTCGGCTGGCAACCCAATGCGGGTCATCCGTACGCTTAGGGTGCGGCTCAACGCCGAGACGGTGCTCGATGTGGCAGCCGCCGACGTCTCCCGGACAGAGATAGAGGGCCTCGTATCTTCCCTGGTTATCTCCGAGGAGGGCTTACTCGAAACGCCAACGCCACCGGTTGGCTTCGATAGCGCTGAACCGGTCACGGCCCGAAGCCTCATCGATCAAGAGTCAGTGTCGGACTATCTCTCCCTGGGGTTGGTCGGTGGGAACAGCGAGCGGGTTAGCCTCGATATCTCCGCCGACCTGGATGGACTGACCGCTGCTGACGCACACTTCGAGTCGGCGGCAGGGTATGGCTGGATCGAAGCCGGCTTGTTCGGAGAGACCGTCGTCTCGTTCGTCGGACCTGATGTTGCACTGCGCCTTGTTAATTACGACGGCCAGGTAACCGTCGATGAGCTCGTGGCTCTCGCCGCTGCCATCGAGCCGGTAGACGATGAAACATGGGCCGAGCAGCTCGCCATCGCTCAGCTGTTCGATGCGCCCGTTGCGGCAATTCCAAGCGACGACTAAGCCTTCGGAGCGCCAAGCTGCGCACTCCTTAGAGCCCTTTCGAATTATAGTGGACACCGTCCACTATAATTCGGAAGACGCGATTTGGGACGCACGATTTGGGAGACTCTGCCATGGAGTTAATCGACAGATTTCGGGGATTCAACCGCACCTGGACCGAGGTGCTGGGGTTGCTAGACCAGGGTCTGCTGGAAACCGAATACTCGTTGGCCGAGGCCCGAGTGATCTTCGAGCTCGCACAGCGTGACTCGTGGGAGCGACAGGAGCTTCGTGATCGTTTGGGGATCGACGCCAGTTTTCTGTCCCGTGTCGTGAACCGGCTTGTCGATCGGCAACTGGTGGTCTCAGAGCCGTCGCCGCTCGACGGGCGAGCGGTGATATTGACGCTGACCAAGAGCGGCCGGGAGGCGGCAGCGGTACTGAACCAGCGAGCGGCCGACCAGATCTCCCAGTTGGTCGAACCGCTCAGTGGTGATCAGCGGTCGGTGCTGGCCGAATCGATGACGGTCCTAGCGGCGATGACCCACCCCGTTGTGGCCAAGCGACAGGTCGAGTTTCGAGAACTCAAACCGGGCGACATGGGCTGGGTGATCCAACGACACGGAGCGATCTACCACGATGAGTTTGGCTGGGACAGCGACTTCGAGGCGCTGGTCGGGCGCATCGTGGTCGACTATCACACCGACTTCAAGCCGGGCCGCGAGAATGCGTGGATCGCCGAGGTCGACGGCGCCCGTGCCGGCTGTGTGTTCTGTTGCGAACTCGACGAGCAGACTGCACAGCTGCGCATTCTGTTAGTCGAGCCGTGGGCCAGGGGACTGCGCCTGGGCACTCTGCTCGTCGATCAGTGCCTTGAGTTTGCGACCGCGGCGGGTTACTCGTCGATGATGCTCTGGACCAACGACGTGCTCATCTCAGCAAGACGACTCTACGAAGCAGCAGGCTTTGAACTCACCGAGCAGGAACAGCACCACAGCTTCGGCCACGACCTTGTCGGTCAGAACTGGAGCCTCGATCTGGCGTGAACCCGATCGACCGTCTCAGGATCGGATGACTCGACCGGCGAGCGCTCCCTGATGTTCGCCTTCGGCCATGAACACTTCTCCGTTTACCAGGGTGAGGTCGTACCCGCTGGCCTTCTGGATGTAGCGACCGGCGCCGTCCGGAAAGTCGTACACGTACTCCGGCGCATGCAGGTCGAGAGCCTCGAAGTCGATGACATTTACGTCGGCGTACGCTCCTTCTACCAGGCGACCACGGTCGATGAGGCCGAACAGGTCGGCTCCCTCGGAGGTCATCATCTTCACCCCTTCCTCGATCGGCCAGGCGCCGCTGTCGCGTACCCAGCGGGTCAGGAAGTACGTGGTCTGGCTGGCGTCCTGAATCTGGCCAACGTGGGCCCCTGCGTCGCCGATACCCAAAACTACGTCTGGGTGCTTGAGCTTGGCCTCGACAGCCTCGAAGTCGAAGTTCAGGAACGGGTAATTCCAGAGGCCCCGGCCCTCGGTCTCCAGGGCCATGTCGATAAACGCTTCGACGGGGGAGACTCCTCTCCGTTCGGCGTTGGCGGTGAGGGTCTCGGTGGCATCGCTCTCGTACTCGACCCGATCGGGATCGAGACGGTAGATAGCCGACAGGTCCAACTTCGAAGGGGTTTGCTCCACGTCGGCGATAAGGCGGGCCCGGACCTCGGGGTCGCGCAGCAGCTCCAGCTTCTCGGTCCACGGCTTTTCTCGCAGCGAGCGCCACTCCCGGGAGCAGTTATCGAATGGCGTGCGGTTGGCGATGCCGAACAGCACACCGATGCCACGACTCGTGGTCTGAGGATAAATCTTGGCTCCGTCGGCGTTCGCCGCCGCCACGAGTTCTAGCCAGTACTGCCAAGCCGTTGGATCCGAACGGTTCTGCACAAACCCGAACGTGACCGGGCGTCCGGTGCGGATCGAAAGCTCCTTCATCCACTCGACTTCGCGGGCGATCACGGTCCGATCCGGAGTTCCGACCATGCCGTGGACCTGCCGATCGTTGTCGACCGCACATTCGAATATGCCCTTGCCTAGGCGGCCCATCACTTCGCCGATAGCTAGCAGTTCCTCCGGAGCGGCCCAGGTGCCCGGCACCTCACGGCCGTCGGGCGTCTGATGCAGATAGGTCCGTGACGTTGAGAAACCGAGGGCACCGCCCCGCAGGCTCTCCTCGACGATCTCGCACATCTTGACGATGTCGTCGGCGTTGGCGTGATGCTGGTCGATCGAGCGGTCGCCCATCGCCGCCACCCGCACCGAGCAATGGCCGACCATGCCGCCGACGTTGATGCCCTTTGGCATACGTTCGTAGGAGTCGAGATACTCGCCGTAGCTCTCCCAATCCCATGGCAGGCCGTTGAGGATGGCGGCGGCTGGGATGTCTTCGACCGACTCCATCATTTCGGCCAGCTGCGTCCGGTCTTCGGGTTTGCAGGGAGCGAAGGTCACGCCGCAGTTGCCCATGACAGCGGTGGTCACGCCGTGCCAGCATGACACGGTGCCGATCGGGTCCCATGCCAACTGGGCGTCGAGGTGGGTGTGAATGTCGACAAAGCCAGGCGTCACGAGCTTGCCCGTTGCGTCGACCACCCTTTTGGCTTCACCGTCGCAGGCGCCGATTTCGACCACTCGGTCGCCGACGATGGCAACGTCGGCGATGCGGCCCGGTGCCCCCGTACCATCGATAACCGTCCCGCCCCTGATGACGATGTCATAAGTCATGATGTTCCCCTGAGTTCTGGTGCCCCCCGGCACTTTCTATACCTGCGATGCTACGGCCCACGAGCAGCCGGGTCGAAAACGGGGGACCGATGAGCTCAGTTGGCGACGTGGACCAAAGGGCGGCGTGCTGCCCAGTCGACCTCGGCTTCCAACTGAGCCGCTGTCTGCAGCAGCGTCGCCTCATCGCCGAATCGAGCGACCAGCTGAGCGGCCAACGGAAGGCCAGCATCGCTGATGGCCATCGGTAGTGAGATGGCGGGCTGCCCCGACATATTGATGGCCGGAGTAAAGGGAAACAGGGTCATAGCCAGCTCTGCGCTTTGCTCATGAGTGAGATGGTCCTGGGTTCCGCCGTGGGTGCCGAGCAGGGGAGCAGGTCCGGTCATTACCGGGCACAGGAACAGGTCGTGCTCCTGATGGAACAAACCCATACGTCGAGCGATTCGATCGCAAACCGTGAGAGCGGCGTCGAGGTCGAACGCTGACATCTCTCGGGCTCGTTCGAACCAGCGGAGGGTGACCGGTTCGAGCATCGATTCATCGAGGGGTCGTCCGAATCGCTCGGCCAGCAGCGGTAGGGCGCTGGTCGTGGTGATGGCAAGGAGGTCGGCGAAGGTTTGACGCATGCGTTCATAGCCATAGTCCGGCTCGGCGACGACAATCTCGTGGCCAAAACCTTCAAGCATGGCCGCCGTTGCCTCGATGCAGGCGACCACCTCGGGATCGACCACGGTTGCGTTCGGCGAGGCGGCGCTCATAGCGATTCGTAGTCGCCGAGGCGGGCGGCCGAGGAGCTCGCTGTAGCCGGGCATCGGCCCCAGATCGAACGGTTCCCCTGGGACATCGCCGCCCAGCGCATCGAGAGCGGCCGCCGTGTCACGGACGGTCCGGCTAACGACGAGTTCGGTCGAGACTCGGGGGTGGCCGAGCGACGGTCCTCCGCTCACCCGACCTCGCGATGGCTTCAATCCAACGAGGCCGTTGCAGGCTGCCGGTATCCGGATCGACCCCGCTCCATCGCTAGCGTGGGCCATGGGAACAACACCGGCGGCGACCATTGCCGACGCTCCGCCACTCGATCCGCCTGCGATGTGAGCGGTATCCCACGGGTTTGCGGTCGCTCCCTGAGCCACCGTCTCGGTAGTGCCATGCAGGCCCATCTCCGAAGTGGTAGTTCGACCGAGGAACCGCAGGCCGGCCTGCTTGGCCCGCACGGTGTAGAACGCGTCGCGGGGAGCGATCATGCCCTCGCACAGGCGAGACCCCATCTCGACAAGACGCCCTTCCTCGGTCGCTCCGATGTCTTTACGGAGGAACGGGACGCCGTCGAGCGGCCTGCCGTCACTGTCACTCTGTTCGGTGGCGTCGTCATAGATCTCGACAACGCCGTTTAGCTCGGTATTGACTTTGTTGCAGCCCTCGATGGCCAAAGCGGCTAGCTCACGGGGATGCACATCGCCTGCTCGCACCAGTTCGGCGAGTGAGGTTGCGTCGTGATTGCTGTATTCGTCGAGCTGCATATGGCCGACGTTAGATGGTTGTCAGCTGCCGGTGAATTTCGCAGTTTCTCCCGCCAAGCGGGCGGCGATCCCGATCCGTGAATCCTGTGACAGCCCCGCCGCGGCGACCAACGCATCGACGTCACCGTGTTCCACTGCGTCGCGAATCTTCATCTCGCGGTTGATCACCGCTTTGATGGCCCGCAGGCTGAGCGGAGCATTGGCAGCCAGCCGGGAGATGATTGCGTCGGCTTCGGCCGCAAGCCGGTGAGAGGGCACCGCTCGGGTGATGATACCGAGCTCGAGCAGCCGGCTGGCCGGGATCGGATCGCCGAGCATAAGAATCTCGCTGGTGACCACCGGTCCGGCGACCTCGATCAGCTTCTTGGTCAGAAACCAGGTCGGGGCCAGCCCGATTTGGGCCAGGGACATGCCGAAGTTGGCTTTGGTCGAGGCGACGACAATGTCGGAGTGCATGGCCAGTTCGTTACCGCCGGCGATGGCATCACCCTGGACGACGGCCACGACGGGCAGCGGCCACTGTTCGACGGCGTGAAACAGCTTTTCGACTGCGCTGTTCGGCTGCGACCCAACGCCGGACGGACTGGCGGCTACCGTCGGATCATCACCCGATGGTGCGGCGTCGCTCTCCAGACGCTTTTTCAGGTCGATTCCAGCGCAGAACACCGGTCCGGTCGAGCGGATCACCGCCAGGCGCTCGTCCGGCCCTGGCTCACCGGTAAAGGCAGCGGTGGCGTCCCGGAGCATTTCCGGGGTCAGGGCGTTCCGCTTGGCAGCACGGTTCAGTGTGATCGTGCGGACCGGACCGTCGACGTCAACCAGGATGTCTTGTTCGCTCATGCTCTATTTCTAGTTCGGTATTTCTGGTGCGGCCATCTTTCTCGTGTGGCCATCTTTCTCGTGCGACCCGACCGGGCCAGACTTGGGCCATGGCTGAACACCCACCTCCGCTTCAGGGCATCCGTGTCGTCGACTTTTCCCGCATCATCGCCGGGCCGCTGTGCACTCAACAGCTGGCCGACCTCGGAGCCGACGTGATCAAGGTCGAGCATCCGGTCACCGGTGACGACACGCGGGCCCGGTCGAGTAGGGGCGATGGCCGAGGCGCTTTCTTCTTCGCCTTCAACCGCTCGAAACGTAGCATCGCCATCGACCTGAGTACGGAAGAAGGTCAGGGCCTGGCCCGCCGCCTGGCCCTGGAAGCCGATGTGGTGATCGAGAACTTCCGTCCCGGGGTGATGGATCGGCTCGGCCTCGGTCAGGCCGCCCTTCGAGAGGCCGACCCATCCCTCATCTACGTTTCGATCTCGGCCTACGGTTCAAGCGGGTCGTTCTCGGCCAGACCGGGGCTCGACCCCGTGCTGCAAGCCGAGTCGGGCATGATGTCGTTGAACGGACCGATCGATGGGGAGCCAACTCGCCATCCGCTTTCGCTGATCGACACGCTGACCGCGGCCCATGCCACCTCCGCCATCTGCGCTGCGCTGCTCGGCCGTCAGAGCCACGGTGGCGGTGATTTCATCGACCTGTGCTTGCTAGACACTGCGATTGGAGCGCTCGGCAACGCTGGCCTTCAGTACCTGACGACCGGCTCTGCTCCAGAACGGTCTGGTAATCGGCACATCTCCGCGGCCCCGATCGATCTCTTCAACACCGCGACGGCCCCGATCTACTTAGCGATGGCCACCGACCGACTCTTCGCCGAGCTGTGTTCGGTCATCGGGAGGCCAGATCTTGCTGAAGACGAGCGGTTCAACGGGCCAGGGCCCCGGGCCCGTAACCGCGACGATCTCAAAGTGGAGATCGAACAGGCACTGGCGACGCGGCCGGCCGCCGACTGGCTGGCGGAGATGCAACACCTCCCGGCCGGAGGCGTGCGGACCATCGACGAAGCGCTCAACGCTCCCGAGGTACTGGAACGGGAAATGGTGCGGGAGATTCAAGAGGGTGATGAGGTGATCTCGGTGCTCGGCAGCGCCTTTAAGTTCACCGAAACGGAGCTGGCGCAGTTTCGGCCGCCACCGCGGTTGGCCCAACACACCGACGACGTTTTGGCATCGGTGTTGTCGCTGAGCGAGTCGGAGATCACGGCGCTGCGAGCGGCCGGAACCGTGGTCTGAGGGTGTCTCGAGAGCTCGGGGCGTTTGCGAAGCCGCCTGAATCGCGTTGGACGACGCTTGCGTTGATGACGTCCGCTACCGCTCTGGTCGCCGCGACGTCTCTGATCGCCAAGGCACTTGGCACAGGAGTTGGCGCCGGATCTATAGGCGACGAACTGCCAGCGCTGCAGATCTCGGCCGGACGTTTCATCTTCGCTCTGGCTGGCCTGTTGCCCTACCTTGCGTTCCATTGGCCGGGGACCGCGAACCTGCCTCTCCGCCTACATAGCGGTCGAGTCTTGTGCGGTTGGAGCGGCGGCGCCTTTCTCTTTGCCGCTTCCAGCAAGCTCCCGCTCGGTGATGCCAACGCCATCAGTTTCCTGGCCCCGGTCGTCACCATGGCCCTATCGATTCTGTTCCTGAAGGAGCGGGTCGGTCGAGGCCGATGGGCCGCGGCTAGCATCGCGCTGTTCGGGGCCCTGGTACTAAGCGGCCCAGGCACTTCGACGTTCCAACCGGCGGCCGGTCTGGCATTGGCCTCGGCGGTGCTGATCGGAGCCGAATTGGTCTTCATCAAGCACCTGTCGGGTATCGAGGCCCCGGTGCGAATCCTGGCCATGAGCAACGGGCTCGGACTGCTGATCTCGGTGCCGATCAGTCTGCTGGTTTGGATCGCACCGCAACCGTGGCAGTGGGCGTTGCTCGCCCTGCTCGGGTTGTGCATGCTTTCGGCCCAGGTGCTGTTTATTCAGGCCAACCGCCGATCCGACGCCAGCTACCTGGCCCCGATTTTCTACACCGCCTCGCTGTTCGCCGCCCTCTACGACTACATCTTCTTCGATGAACCGCTGACCGGGACCAGCGCTATCGGCATCGCCCTCATCATCACCGGCGCCGCCCTACTCACCTGGCGAGGAAGCGAGTCTCAGGTTGATCGGGTACCTGCAGGCTAGGTCAGTTGCGAGATCTCAAAGAGATGACCGTCTGGGTCACGAAAGAAAGCCCGGATCTCGCCACCACGATCAACCGGCGGAGTTAGGAACTCCGCCCCTCGGCCGCTGAGTAGCTCGTAGGTGCGCTCGCAGTCGTCGACCCGAAAGATGATCTGACCACTCACGTTGTCCGGATCGTCTGGCACGGCCAGGGTAACCGTCGGCTTATCTGAGGATGGCTCGCCGCCCGTTACGAGCAGCAGCCAGTTCCCCAGCAAGTCCAGCACAACCGACGTACCGCCGTATTCCCCGTAGACCGAGGCGTCCAAGACGTTCACGTACCAGTCGCGACTGGCCGTGGCATCAGCGACGACGAGCATGTGGGTGAGCGCCTTGGCTTCAAACTGGTCCATTCAGTGCACCGTAGCTCGTATACCCTCAGGGCTGGGGCAGTGCCGTGGTTAGCCAGCGCTAGAGCCTCGTTCGTCAGACGGGCATGCCGACTGGCCCCCGGCCTGCAATCATGAACGAGTGCCAGTCGAATCGGTGACCCAAGCCGCTGCACGCCTCTACGGCGAGCCGCTCAACTCCTTCATCGCCGCTAGAACCACGATGGAGAAAGAGGCGCGAGCGGCGGGAGATCGGGAGCTGGCCGGTCAGATCAAGGGGCTGCGTAAGCCGTCGGTGATCGCCGCCGAGCTCAACATGGTGGCCAGGGCAGGCCAAGATGCCGTCGAGGCACTGCTGCAGGCGGTGGTCGAACTGGGTGAGGGACAACAACGTATGGCAGCAGGAGAAGAGATCGACTTCGCCTCCCTACAGAGCTCCTACCGGAGCGCGGTGGAATCTCTGGTCGAGCTGGCCGACGGCCAACGACAGCCCGAGGTGCGATCGGCGATCGAGGCGATAGCGGTAGAATCAAGCCTCCACCAGAGACTGCGAAGTGGCACCTTTGTCGAGGCACCACAACAAATCGGATCGTTCGGGATGGCGATGCCGGAGTCCGGCTCCATCGTCCGACCGAAGCGGACCACCAAGAAACGCACCACCAGGAAACGGACCACCAGGGAACGGACTACCAATACCCCTCAACCGGCAGCCCCTGTCGCCGATCTCCGGCTCATTCGGGCGGCAAAGAAGGACCTGGAAGAAGCCACCGAGCGCAGCGTCGCCGTCGCGGCATCACTCCACGAGGCCGAGTCAGCGCTCAGTTCGGCCGACGAACGAGCGGCGGCCCTGGAAACAGAACTGGCGGCTGCAGAAGCCGAGCGGCAGCGAGCGGAAGAATCGGTGGCGGCGGCGAAAAGGGAAGTGGCTCGCTCGGCAGCCGAGGTGGCCAAGGCGAAAGAGGCCCTCGAGCGTGCCACGTCCTCCTAGACCGAACGGGACTCATACTGAGTCGACGAGCTAGGGTCGGCGGCGAGGCAAGGCGATTCTCCAGGAGGAAGCACAATGAGTTGGTCAACCAAGCCCGACTTCGAGGGAGCGCTCGAAGCGGTGTTGGTGCGGGCGATCCCCGATGTCGTCCGACTGATAGAAGTCGAGCGGTTGAGTGGAGGAGCCAGCCAGGAGACCTACCGGGTGAACGTCGAGATGGCGGCTGGACCGGTGACGCTGGCCATGCGTCGGGCTTCGGGAGGGGTTGCGCCCGAGGATCTCCTCGGACGACCAGGTCTGGCAGTCGAGGCCGAGTTGATGCGGGTTGCCGCGGCCCACGATGTGCCGGAGCCGCACGTGTATCACGTGCTAGAGCCTGACGATGGCTTGGGGCCGGGGTTCATCATGGAGTGGCTCGACGGTGAAGCCCTTGGGGCACGTATCGTCCGCTCACCCGATCTTGCCGACATTCGGCCGCTCCTGGCCGAAGAGTGCGGTCGGATCCTGGCCAAGATCCACGCCATCGATCTCGACGCCACCGGGTTGCGGGACAAGCTCACCGAGATGCCGACCGAGCAGTTCATCCACCAGATGTGGGATCGCTACAAGGAGTATGCAACCCCGCAGCCGATGATCGACTTCACCGCCAGGTGGCTGCTCGACAACCTTCCGCAGGCCAGACCCATGACGCTCGTGCACAACGATTTCCGCAATGGCAATCTGATGATCGACCCGAGTGGTGTGGTGGCGGTGCTCGACTGGGAGGCGGCCCACGTCGGCGACCCGGGACGAGACCTCGGGTGGCTGTGCACCGCATCATGGCGCTTCGGAAAGGAACTGCCGGTCGGCGGCTTCGGCACGCGAGAACAGTTGCTGGCGGGCTACGAGGCCGAGTCTGGCGTGGCGGTTGATCCGGATGACGTGCGCTTTTGGGAGGTCTTTGGTTCCTACTGGTGGGCCGTTGGCTGCGTCAGCATGGCTGAGCACTACCGAACCGGACCGGACAGCACGGTCGAGCGGCCAGCGGTCGGCCGGCGCACCTCGGAGTGTCAGGTCGACTGCGTCAATCTGATACTGCCTGGCCCGGTCGAGCTGCTCGAACCCGAGCCGGTGGATGAGCGGTCCGACATGCCTCGCAGCGACGAATTGCTGGAGAGCGTGCGGGATTTCCTCCATGGGGTGGTGATGGACGAGACCTCGGGGCGCACTAACTTCCTGGCCAGGGTGGCAGGAAACTCGCTCGACATCGTGCAGCGGGAGGCGGCCGTCGGTTCGCGTCTGCGGGAGCTGGAGCGGTCGATGCTTGTAGCGCTGCTCGACGGGGCAACGAAGTCGGTGGCATCGTCGGCATCGGATCCATCATCGTCGGTGTGGGATCTTCGTTGGGAGTTGGTCAACCGGCTTCGGGACGAGACGATGGCCCTCGACGAACCCGGCCTTGCGGAGTACCTGCGGTTCTCGGTCGTGAACCAGGTAGCGATCGACCAACCCCGCTACCCAGGGTTAGCGACCGCTCTTGCCTGGTGACGCTTGAGCATCCTGGGACTGAGCCTGCTCGAGATCGCCATTGCTCTGTCGGCGGTGATCGCCGGAGCCTGCCTGCAAGGGTCGCTGGGGTTTGGCCTTGGTCTGGTGGCAGGCCCGGTTCTGGTACTTCTCGAGCCTGGATTGGTGCCCGGTCCTTTGCTCTGCATGAGCGTGCCGTTGGCTCTGCTGGTGGCCTGGCGGGAACGGAAGTCGCTCGACTTCGGCAGTGTTCGCTGGGCCGTCGTCGGCCGCATACCGGGGACGCTACTGGGCTCGATGGCTGTGGTTCTACTGTCGCAACGCGGGATCGCTGGCCTTTTTGCCTTCGCCGTCTTAAGCGCGGTGGCCGTCAGCCTGCTCGGTCTGTCGGTCGAGCCGACCCGCCGAAACCTGCTAAGCGCTGGCGTGGCCTCGGGGGCCATGGGCACCGCCACCTCGGTGGGAGGCCCGCCGATCGCTCTTGTGTACCAGCGCAGTTCCGGACCGGAGTTACGGGCTTCGATGGCCGCGTTTATGATCTTCGGCGCCAGCTTCTCCCTGGTCGTGCTCGTGGCTCTCGGTGAGTTCGACCTCACCGATCTAAAGCTGTCGGCCTTACTCGTCCCCGGCGTCGTCGTGGGGTTTGTACTTTCGCGATGGACAAACAGCTTTCTCGACAACGGTTACACGAGGCCGGCCGTATTGACCTTCGCCGTCATCTCAGCAGTGTCGATCGTGATCCGCCAGGTGCTCTAGCGGCTGGCGGTGGTCGCACCGTACATGAGGTCTGTGGTGGTGTTCCGGAGCACTTCAAGCTCAGCGGCAAGCGCATCTCGACCCGCCTCGGCGGCTGGGTCATCGGGGTAGTAGGCGAGTTCGGTGTCGTCGCCTGCGACTCGGGTGCCGAGCAGGACCCGTGGCTGCGAATAGTCGTAGGGCCGAGCGCGATGGAGAAGGGCCCGATTGTCCCAGATGAGGGTGTCGCCGGGGGTCCAACGGTGGGTGTAAACCCTCGACTCGTCCGAGACCACGAATTCGAGCAGCGATGACAGGAGTTGTCGGCTGTCGTCGCGTTCGAGCCCGGGAATCCCGAAGGCGTGGCGCCCGAGGAAAAGATTCTTCACCCCGGTTTCGGGATGCACCTTCACCACAGGGCGAAGGTACGCCTCCCAATGGTAGATGTCCTTGAAGAAACCCTCGTGATCGACTCGAGGGAAGTCGCCAATGTCGTTGGCCTGGGAGTACTGGTTGGAGTGATACGCACTCAGCCCGTCGATCCGTTCTTTCGTCTCTTGGTCGAGGGCGGCGTAACCAGCCCGCATATCGGCCAGTTCGGTTTCGCCCCCCTCCTCGGGAACAACCACGGCCGACAGCATGGCGCACTTGCTACTGCAGGGTTTGTAGGTCGAGTCGGTGTGCCAGGTCTCGTTGCCGACGTTGCTGCGCATCATCTGCGAGTCGAGATCGAGCACCGGGCCGCCGAATGAGCCATCCGATTGTCGTTTCTGGTTGGCCATGGGCAAGGCGGCGAACTCGAGCGGGCCGAACCGTTCACCAAAGGCCACGTTCTCCTCCGCGCTGAGGAACTGTTGCGGAAAGAGGAGGAATCCGTATTTCAAGAATGCCTGATGGATCGTGGCGAACTCGTTGTCGTCGAGTTGGGCCAGGGTGACTCCGGTGACTTCGGCACCGAAGACCTTTCCATCGATGGGGGTGATCTGCATCTCGCTCATGTCTTCTCCAATCGGGCTCGCAGGCCGGTTAGCGCCCGTGAGTCAACGCTACTCAAATTGTTTGGCCAGGGGGAAAGCTGGCGATCGTGCCGGTTTGGGTCAGCGCCTCTTGCTGGGCCAAATCGACGCCGAGTTGTTCCAAAACCGAGGTGTTGTCGGCGCCAAGCGTTGGCGCTGGCCTAATGCTCAACGGGTTGCCATCGACCAGGAAAGCAGACCCCGGGTAGAGGCGGGGACCACACTCCGGTTGGTCGATGGTGACCATGAAGCCGCGTGAGCGAAGCTGGGGATCTTCGACCAGATCTTGGTTTGTTGAGGCGGCTGCGGCAGCAACGCCCGCTTCCTGCAGGTTTGCCATGGCGTCATGGGGATCTCGCGCCGCGGTCCAGGCGGTGATGAGGCGGTCGATTTCATCGTGGTCGGCGTGACGATTGGCGAGCTCGGCCCACCGAGCCTGATCTAACTCCGGTATAAGGGCCGCCAGTCGATCCCAATCGCCGTCGCTATACACGGTGAGCGCCAACCAACGGTCGGTGCCGAGGCAGGGGTAGACCCCGGCTGGGGCGTAACTAGCGGACCGGGCGCCGCGGCGGGTCGGGGAGCGGCCGGTGCTTGTGGTCTCGATGATCTGGTCACCGGCGATGGCTAGCAAGGTTTCGAGCTGGGAGAGGTCGACGTGCACCGCCTCCCCGGTTTCCTGATGCTCCCGCCACGCGGCCAGCGCGGCGGCCGCTCCATGGGTTCCACCGACAGGATCGGGGTAGGCCAGGCCCTGCTTGTATGGCCCGGAATCGGCGTAACCGGTGGTGGCGGCTAGCCCCGAGGCGGCATCGAGAATCGGGCCCCACGACACCGCCTCGGAGCCCGGCCCGGTTGCGCCGTAGCCGCTCATCGAGACCGTCACCAGGTCGGGCTTGATGGACCGGAGTGTGTGATGATCGATTCCGAGTGAGCGCACGCCACGGGGGCTGTAGTTGTTGATCACGATGTCGGCCGATGCCACCAGCTGCTCGAATACTTCCAGACCGCCCGGTGCCTTGATGTCGAGACAGAGGCTGCGCTTCGATCGGTTCATCTTGTTGAACAGACTCATACGGTTCCACCACTGCGTTCCGGGGTCGGCATCGGGGTACATGCCGTTGCGTACCGAGGGCGGGGGCAGCTCACCCCACTGCCACGGTTCGGGTTCGGCGTCAGGGTCCGGCGCAGCAACCGTCACCCCTCGGGAGGTGGGGTGTTCGATCTTGATGACGTCGGCACCGAGGTCGGCCAGGAAACGAGCGGCCAGGGGTCCGGCCCATGAGATGGTCAGCTCCAGCACGCGGACACCGGCCAGCGGCGCGTACGGGCTGCCACCTGACTGTTGGCCGGGCTGCTGATCAGCTGGCTTGTCGCCGCCCGGTCGTCGACGAGAAGTCGGGGGCGCTGGTGCGGCGGTACCGATCTGTGGTGCCGGACGGAACGGGGGAGTGGAGGGAAGCTGAAACGGCACACTCGGCATCTTGGCTCCTGGCCCGAGGTGCGGGGCCGGGCTCCAGTAATCGCGGAAGGCGAGCTGTTCGTCTTCGACGATGTCGCTGAGCTGGTTCACCGGACCGGCCGGGCAGAAGTGATCCTGGCAGGCCCGCACGACCTCGGCCACGCTCTTGGTCAGTGTCCAACTGGTGACGAGTTGGTCGACCTCGTCGGCCCGATCGAATCGGTCGGCTGCCCCGGCTAATCCATCGTCGGCCAGCAGTTCGACCTTGTCCATCGCGATGCACAGGCCTTCCCACTGCTGGAAGGTGGCGGCGGCAATGCAGGCCCAGCCGTCGTTGCATTCGTACAAGGCGAGCGGATGGTGCATCTCGCCGTGGCGGTTGCCGGTTCGCTGCTTGATCGCCCCGGTGTGGGTGTACAGACTGAGCGACCATTGATGAGTCGAGGCCAAGACCTCCATGGCGCCAACATCGATCAGCGCTCCGGTGGAAGTCTCACCAGCATCGATCAGGGCGGCCTGGATAGCCACCGCTGCGGTCGCCCCCACCAGGTGAGAGTCCCACGGACCGCCACCGGGGATCGGTTGCCGGTCCGGTTCTCCGTTGAGGGTCAGGTGGCCGCCAGCAGCCCACAACTCAAGCGGTCCAGCTCGCCAGGAGGAGTACGGTCCGGTCAGGCCGAACGGGGTGATCGCCGCAACCACCAGGTGAGGCTGTTTCTCCCGCAGCTCGCTGGCCAGCAGGTCCACCGGCCCGAAGGCCGCGCCGGGTCCGCCATCGGTGGCCAAGACGACGGCGTCGTAGCCGTCGATCAGGTCGCCGAGGTCTGTCGTGGTGCTGCGGTTTAGGGTGCTGCTGCTTTGGGTGTTGACGTCATCGGTGATCGTGGCGGGGTCGATCACCACGCTGTCTTTGTATGCCGCTAAGTATTCCCAGGAGGTCGAACGTAAGCCGTCGGGGGTTTCGACCAGCGGTGGGGTCGTTCGCAGCGGTGACCCTCCCTCGGGTTCGCCTATGTGCACCTCGACTCCGGTCCCGGCCAGCAGTCGCGTGGCATAGGCGCCGGTAACGCTCTCGCTCAGATCCAGAATCCTGGTTGCGTTCACCGCGCAATGTTGGCATGGGTGAGCAGAGAGGCGATAGTTGTCGACCGTTCTAGGGCCTCATAGAACAGCGAGGAGGATCGACTGCGGGTCAGAGCCTGGAACGTAGCGTCGCTAGCCCGTCGCCTTCGAGGTGATCGAGCGCGTATGGCCGACCGACGATGGCGCAAAGAAGATCCATGCCCGGACCAGTCACCTCAGGCCCCGAACCATGGCTCCAATCGCCATCGGTTGCCCGGAAGCTCAGGCCCGCGGCCCGCATCTTCCCGTTGAGTGGGGCTTTGGCCTCGACGTACATTGGCCCGACTTGCGACACATGGGCCGGGCTATGTTGCCCTCGGTCACCCAGCGCCTGCCGAATGTCTTCGCCGTGGCACATCATTTCGCCGAGCGCGATCTCCTTCAGCCGATCCGGGGTGGAGGGACTCTTGACCGAATCCTCCAGCCGATCAATGCGTTCCTGCGGCGATCCAACGAGGTACTGCTGCATATCGCGGTTAACGAACTTGTCGAAGCTGAAGCCGGACCGAATGAACCCCTTGGCGAAGTTGCCCATGGTTTGGTTGCCCAACGCCGTCAGGTGGGCAACGAGATGCCCTACGGCCCACGGATCGCAGACCGTCGTCCTGTCCCAGGCATCGGCCGGCATCTCGCGTAGGTACGCGACAACTGCCTCACCTTCGGCCCTGGTCATAGCCCTTACATCAGCCACAAGAAGCTCCTCACTAGTTGTTGTCTTCCCCTAGACGACGATCGGTTCGGCCGAAATCGACCGGTCGGACGAGATTTTTGCCAAACGGCAGTAGAGGCCATCGTCGAACATGCAATGATCTGGCATGAGCTTCACCACCTATCGCATCGAACGAGACTCAGCCGACCGTCTGCTCTTCCTCATCCACGGCTACAGCGCTGAACAGCACCACCTGGCCGCATACGTTCCTCTCATCGATCCGAACGAGCGGTTCACCGCCATCTGCCCCAGAGCGCCAAACGACCTGCCAGACGGCGACGGCGCATCATGGTTCGGCATCGACGAAAACGGCTTCGACAAAACAAGCTTCCATGAGGCTGCGGCCGCACTGCGGGGGTTCATCGATGCCGAAGCTGAAGCAGCGGGCGTACCGCTTGAACGATGTGTCATCGGTGGCTTCTCCCAGGGCGGCTACCTGGCACTGGCGCTCGCTGGGCAACCCGGCCGGGCACGCTACGCCGGTATCTGGGCCATGTGCTGTGGGCTTCCGCCCTTTCCAGACACCCCATTCGATTTGGCCCCCGGCGATGGTCAGACCGCGCTCGTGCAGTTCGGGACCAGAGACCCGTTTGTTGCAAACGCCGACACCGAGGCAGCCGCCACCGCTCTCGGGGATGGAGGCTGGCAGGTTCGGCTAGAGGGCTATGACATGGCCCACAGCCAGACACTGGAAATGATGAGCGACGCCAGAGAATGGCTGGCCACCATCGGCTAGTCGGTCTTACCCTTCAATCGCTTGCCTCTCAATCGCTTGCCGCACCCGCGGCACGACGTTCTTGGCGAACCGCTCCAAGGACTCGTTCATCAACGATGGTGCCATTCCAGGCGCCGCGCCCCAGGTGACCATGTCGGTGATGCCGAACTCGGTCAGGTAGGAGACCTGGTCCATCGTCCCAAGCTCTACCAGCTGGTTCGAGCATCGGGCGTCAGCCTGAAAGACTTGCGGGGTGACCGAATACGACGCCAACCTAAATCCGTTCAGTTCCGAGGCGATGAGCCAGTCGGCACGATTCCTCGCCACAGACGAAGAGCGTCAGGCCGTGAAGGGAAACGTCGCCGAGCTAGCGGCAACGGGTTACACCGTCTTGCCCGATCTACTAGATGAACAGACCCTTGCCGCGGCGCAGGACGAGCTCGATCGTTTAATGGCTGAGACCCCCGATAGCGCGTCGCCATTTGCCGGTTACGACACCAAGCGGGCCTTTAATCTGCTTGGCCGTTCTCGGGCCTTTGATCCGCTGGCCAGTCACCCTTCGGTCATCGCAACCATCGAAGGCCATCTACAGGATCAGATTCAGCTGTCAGAGGTTTCGACCGTCACCCTCGGCGCAGCGGAGAACGCCCAGATGCTGCACTTCGACGACGGCTGCTACCCGCTCCCTCGACCCCACCCGCCTCTCATGGTGTCGGTGATGTGGGCGATGGACGACTTCACCGAGGCCAACGGCGCAACCAGGATGGTGCCCGGCTCGCATCTCGACCCAGACCCAGCGTTCACCGGCGTGCCGACCGAGCCGCTGCTGATGCAGGCCGGTTCGGCCGGGCTCTGGGACGGTCGCACCGTGCACGGCGGCGGAGCCAACGACAGTGGCCGACCTCGTCGGGGTATTGCTGTTCTGTATGCCCGGGCCTGGCTTCGTCAACAGGAGAACCAGTACCTCTGCCTCGAGCGATCGCTGGTCGCCGGCTTCGATCGGCGTTATCAACGGCTGCTCGGCTGGTGCACCTATGGGCCCCATACCGGCATTGTCGAAGGCCGCGACCCAAAGAGCGTGCTCAGCGAGCGCTAATCGAACTGGTCGATTGCATTCGGCCTTGCCCACCATCTGAAACTAGGGTGGACGAGGTGAGGACGATGTAGAAGGAAGCAGTAAGGATCGAACGTCCCCACCCAACAGGCGTTAAGGGGAAACCATGCAAAGCGCTACATACGACTTGGTAATTCGCAACGGCACCATCGTTGACGGGACTGGATCGGCGCCTAGACAAGCCGACCTCGCCATCGACGATGATCGCATTGTCGCCGTCGGTGAAATCGCCGAGACTGGCCGCAACGAGATCGACGCCACGGGTCTTCTGGTCACGCCCGGGTTTGTCGACATCCACACCCATTACGACGGCCAGGTGGTTTGGGACCCAGCGATCTCGCCATCGTCTTGGCACGGGGTCACTTCCATCGTTATGGGTAACTGTGGCGTCGGGTTCGCCCCGGTTCGTCCCGATCGGCACGAGTTCCTCATCAGCGTCATGGAGGGAGTCGAAGACATCCCGGGAGCGGCGCTGGCCGAAGGCGTGGACTTCACCTGGGAATCGTTCCCCGAATACCTCGACGCCATCGAAGCGATCCCCCATGCCATCGACGTTGGGGCTCAGATGCCGCACTCGGCGCTGCGGGTCTACGTCATGGGCGACCGAGGTCGCGATCACGAAGAGGTGGCCACAGCCGAAGAGATAGCGGCGATGCGCGAGCTGACCGGCGAAGCCCTCGACGCCGGAGCCCTTGGTTTCACCACCTCCCGCACGATCAATCACCGGGACAAAGAGGGCAACCAGATCCCAACCCTGACCAACGCTCCTCAGGAGTTGTGGGGCATCGCCGAGGCGCTGGCCGACAAGGGCTTTGGCCACATGGAGATCGTCTCCGACTTCGTCGACCTCGACAAGGAGTTCGAGATCTTTGAGGGCATGGCCAACTACGGCGAGGGGCCGCTGTCGATTCTGTTGATCCAGAACGACCAGAGTCCCGATCATTGGCGCCGAGTGCTCGACCGCATCCAGGATGCTCGCTCGGTCGGGGTCGACCTGACCGCTCAGGTCGCCATCCGTCCGGTGAGCCTGCTCCTCGGTCTGCAGTCTTCGATGCATCCGTTCATCACCTGCCCGACCTACCGCCGGGAATTGGCGGAACTCGACCTCGATGCCAGAGTGGCCCGAATGCGAGAGCCAGCGATGCGGGCCACCCTCATCACCGAGCACGCCGACCGCAAACGAGGCATGTCGGGCATGGTGGCCCAGTCATTCCACAAGATGTTCCCCCTCGGCGACCCGCCAGACTATGAGCCTGCGCCGGAGCACAGCATCCAGGGCCGAGCCGAGAAAGCCGGTGTGGAGCCGGTTGAGATGGCCTACGACATGCTGCTGGCCCGCGATGGCCGCGAGCTGATGCTGTTCCCTCTCGCCAACTACTCCGATGGCAACCATGACGTTGTGCGGGAGATGAACCTGGCTCCGGGCACGGTGCCTGGACTGTCGGATGGTGGCGCTCACTGCGGCGTTATCTGCGACGCCAGCTTCCCGACTTACATGCTCACCCACTGGGTTCGCGATCGGGAACGGGGCGAACGTCTGCCGCTTGAATACGTGGTCCAGCGTCAGACCCGTGACACCGCCCGTCAGGTCGGTCTTGCCGATCGCGGCACCCTCGAGCCTGGCATGTTGGCCGACGTGAACGTCATCGATTTCGATGGACTCACGCTTCGGGCCCCCGAGATGGCCTACGACCTGCCCGCCGGCGGAAAACGCCTAATCCAGCGTGCTGAGGGCTATCGCTACACCATCAAACGAGGCGAGGTCATCTACCGAGATGGCGAGGCCACCGGCGTTCTCCCCGGCCAGCTGATCAGAGGCCCGCAGACGGTTTGAGCACGGTCTGAACAGCGTCTGAGCACGGTCTTAGTACCGTCTGAAAAAGTCAGCGCTGGCTCAGCTGGCCATCTGCCATGACTGTTGGCCAGCTGGGAGATTGAACAGCTTGGCGGTGTTGTCGCGGAAGATCGCCTGATGCTGCTCATCGTTAAGATGTGACGCTTGCTCGGCGATCAGCTGGCGCGACAGCGGCCAGGTTGAATCGGTGTGGGGGAAATCGCTGGCCCACAGCAGATGAGTGTGATCGACGAACGGCAGCGTGTGGTAGGCGGTCACGTCATCTTGAAAGGTGGCCCAAACGTTGCTGCGGATGTACTCACTGGGGAGCTTGCTGAGCCCCCTGACGATTCCATCCTCGTAGTTCATACGAGCGGCGTGGTCCATACGATGCATGTAGTGAGGCAGCCAACCGGCGTCGCTTTCGGCGACGACCAGCTTGAGTTCGGGGTGGCGCTCGAACACACCGCCGAGGGTCATCATGCCGACCACGTCTTGAATGGCCCGGATGATGCCGAGGAAGCTGTTCATCGAGTGGCCTCGGGGTTTGGTGTGAAGGCTGCCCGCTCGGGAGGTGAGGATGTGGAAGCAAATCGGCAGGTCTAGATCGGTGGCGCACTCCCAGAGTGGGTCGTAGTCGGGGTGGTCGTAGTCCTCGTGGATCGGGTCGCCCGGCATCATCATGCCGACCATGCCCATCTCCTTGGCCCGGGCGAAGTCCTCGATCGCTTGGTCGACGCTGAGCACCGCGGTCTGAGCTAGCCCGTAGATCCGTTCGGGGGCTTCGCTGCACATATCTTGCAACCAGCGGTTATAGGCCTTCATGCAGGCGTCTTTGTATTCGGGGTCGCGGTGCATAAACAGGCCCATCCCGACCGAGGCGTAGATCAGCTCGGCGGCCAGGCCATCCTGATCCATGAACGCCAGGCGTTCTCGGCCGAGGTAGGCGGCAGGGCGCACGTCGGAGAAGCGCATGGTCTTGGCTCGCTGCTTCCGCTCTCTCGGTCCGAAGCCAGCGCCATCGACAAAGCCGAGGGCGATGGGTCGTTTCATGCCGGGCACCACGAAGGCCTCGGTGCCGTCGGGTTGCTCAACAACCCTGGGAGCGTCGTCGCGATACTTCGGGTCGATGTAATCGACGTAGCAATTTGGCGGCTCGCAGACGTGGCCGTCAGCCGAGATAATGCCTGCAGGGATCATGGTCGTCTCCCGTGGTTGCGTGGCAAAACCCTAACCCGGCAGACCAATCGGAGCCAGACCGGTCTAGTCGAAGGTGATTACCGTTCGAGTCACCTCTCCGGCCTCGAGATCGGCGAGGGCCAGATCGATTTCGTCGAGCGGTCGTCGGGCGCTGATCATGGCGTCGAGGTCGAGGCGACCCTGCCGGTAGAGCTCGAGGTAGTGGGGAGCATCGATGTGGAAACGATTGGATCCCATAATCGAACCGGTGATCATCTTTTCGACATAGAAGTGGCCGGGCTGCAGATTTAGCGTCTGGCCCTGAGGGATGGCGCCGACGATGACCGCCTTGCCCCTCGGAGCCAGGGCGTAGAAACAGCTGGCGGCGAGGTCTACGTTTCCGACGGCGTCGAAAGCAAAGTCGACGCCACCACCGCTCAGCTTCTTGATCTCCCGCACGATCGAATCTTCGCCCGGCAGGATGGTGTGGGTGGCTCCGAAGTGACGAGCACTTTCGAGTTTCGATGGCAGGAGATCGATGGCGATGATCTGGCGGGCTCCGGCGAGGCGGGCTCCCTGGATCACCGATGCGCCAACGCCGCCGCAACCGAATACCGCGACCGATGACCCTGGCTCGACCTTGGCGGTGTTCAGCGCCGCGCCGACGCCGGTGGTAACCGCGCAGCCGACCAGAGCCGCCCGGTCGAGCGGAATGTCGTCGTCGACCTTCACCACCGCCCGCTCGTGAAGCAGCATCATTTCGCTGAAGCCGGACAGATCGGCGAACTGCTTGAGCGGTTCACCATCGAGCGAGAGTCGCGGGTCGGCGCCCTTTGGACGCATGCAGTACGCCCGATCGGTACACAGGTGGGTGCGGCCGAACATGCACTGCTTGCAGCTCCCGCAGAACATCGACGTGCAGGCGATGACGTGGTCGCCGACGACCACCGACGAAACATCAGCACCGATTGCCTCGACGATTCCCGCTGGTTCGTGGCCCGGTACCGTCGGTGTCGGCCCCCCGATCGAGCCCTGCATGAAGTGCAGGTCGCTGTGGCACACGCCGCAGGCGACGGTGCGCACCAGGACCTCGTTTGGCGCTGGGTCATCGAGATCGATCTGTTCGATCGTGAGGTCGGCACCGACCTCACGAAGAACTGCGGCTGCTGCTTTCACCATGGATTCGTCCCTTCAACTCGGTACCGCCAATCTGGTCGACAGGTGCCCGGTGAGGCAAGTGAGAGTGGCCCGAGATCGTGACTCTGGAATAGTCTCTGCCCATGACAGAGGATGAATTTGGGGCCAAGCTTTCGGCCGCTGGTTATGGCGAGCCGACCACAAAGGTCTGGGAAGCGAATGCTGACGGCGAGTTCCACACCCACGATTTTTCGGCCCTGTTGATGGTGACCGACGGCGAATTTCGGGTCGTGCTGGAAGACGAAACCAAAGTCCTGAAGTCCGGCGATTGGTGCGAGGTCGTCGCCGGCACGGTGCACTGCGAACAAACCGGCGCCAACGGTGCAACGGTGGTGGCCGGAACCCGCTAAGGCCTCTTACTCCGGCGGGCGCTGGCCCCATTTGTCGTAGGAGCTGACCTCGCTCAGAGGTTTGCGTGTCGTCGGGCCAAATCGACCGCGAGGGTACCCAAGCGGAATGCAGTAGACGATCTGCACCGTCTCGGGGATTTCGAAGAGTTCGTGCACTCTTTCTTCAACCGTCGGATGCAGCGTCGTGATCGTGCCGCCGACGCCGAGAGCGCGGGCCGCCAGCAGAAGATTCTGGGCCGACGGGATGATCGAGTTGGCGGCTGCTGCTCCCTTGGCCATGGCGCAAATGAACACGAGAACAGGAGCGCTGCCGATCTCATCGGCCAGACCCATCGCCGAGCGGTAGTTGTCTGGGAGATCCTCGGGAGTGTGGTATCCGGAATCTCGCCGCTTGGCCCACCAAGCTTCGTGATAGAGGGGAGCGAACTGCTTGCGCAGCTCCGGGTCGCGTACCGCTAGAAAGTGCCACGGCTGCATGTTGCCGCCGTTCGGGGCCTTGATTGTGGCCTCCAGAATGGCCTCAAGGTCGGCGTCTGGAATGGGATCGGGCTTCAGCTTGCGGATGGCTCGCAGCGAGTAGATCGCTTCGCCCAACGGCATTGACAACCGGTCTTCGGACATACTTCGATCCTCTTCCTATGTGACGTGCGCTAGTGGTCGTACGGGACGGGGATCGTCACGCCGACGACCTCTTGACCGATCGCCGACGGCACAACGAGCGCGGCTTCAGTGTGTCGATCGAGATCGACCTCAACCAGGCCGACGGTCTTCTGACCGATGACCGGCTGGTAGTCGTCAGACATGGTGGCCCAGCTCGATGGAGCCCAGAGATGCCTCATGCCGGCAACATCCACCGATCGCCATTGGTGAACATGTCCGCTCACGAGGAGTTCGACCCCAGCGTCTTGCAGGAGCGTCTCTAAGCGAGAACGGGCCGGCTCGATAATGTATCGCCGGGGGGTGTCGATCTCGGTCGCTTCGAGCGTTCGAAGAGGGCGGTGCTGGAAGACGGCCAGCCGCAGCTCGCTGTCGAGAGCGGTTTCCAACCAGGCCCAGGATGGTTCAGCTGCGGCGTCGCTGTTGAGCAGCTCCTGGCTATCTATTCCGATGAGCCGCCAGCCATCGACGTCGATGGTCCACCATCGTTCGCCGAAGATGGTTTCGTATGTTTTTCGACGTTCGTCAACGATTGAAGCAGCCACCTCGGCGGTTTCGCCCACGTCGTGATTGCCGGGGATCGCCCGCCACGGAGCGGCGAGTCGATCGAGCTGGGCCTTTGCATGCTCAAGGTCTTCTTTGCGGTGGGTGCCATCGAGACTGATGTCGCCGGTGTGTATCACTAGGTCGGGCTTGGCGGCGGCCAGGTGATCGACGATGGCTGTCCAGTTGGCGTCGGCTTCGGGGGTTCGCGGCGAGAGGTGGCTGTCGCTGACGATCGTAAGTCGAGTCACGTCCCAAGTATGCCGGAGCTGCATCTCAGCTCCAATGGCCAGCAGCGGACGGCCCTAAGGGTTTCGTGAAGTGTGGTCGGCGGTTAGCAGTCGATCAGTTCCCGTGCGATTTCGGGGGTGTTGGCCGGGTCGGTGGGAGCTTGGCCGGTCAGCCCGATTCCCAACCCGTCGCTCATCATCTCGATGGTTCCGAATAAGACGCCCTCGGTACCTGCCGGAATGAGGGTCACGTAGGAAACCATGCGGTTGCAAGTCACGACACCGCTCGGGGCTTCGGCCACCGTCGGAGCGAAGGAGCAGTCCGCTCCGTTCATAGGCGCGTTGGAGACGTTGACGAAGGCGGACGCTGTCTGGAGCGAGTTGCCGGGACACACCACGAGCGAGGGATCGAGCGCCCCGTAAACCACCACATAAAAGCCGTCGCTCTGATACCAATGAGCGGTGACGGTGTTGACGGGGAACGGGAGCTGATCGGCGGTTGGTAACCCCTGCTCCGATCCGAACAGGTAGGCCTGCGAAAGAAACGCGGCGACCGGGGTTGCCGGGAGACCAGCCTCGGAAGTGACCACCGTCGTCGTTTCGCCGACAGTGGTAGCCGGCGATTCTGTAGTGGTGCTCGACTCGGTGGTTGTCGTCGACTCCGAAGGTGGCGACTCGCTGGTTGTCTGCGGCGCAGTGGTAGCCGTCGTTTGTGCGGCCGCGCTGGTTTCCGACGCCTCGGATTCCTCACCGTCGTCGGAGCTGCTGCCGCATGCGCTGAGCAGCAGGGCGACGACGCCAAACCAGAGCAAAAGCGATCGTACCGATCTCATCGTCCCTCCTCGATGGCTGCATCTAGCGGGCGATGCAGACGAACACAAGAATCGTAGTTCCCCTGGTCCGGACGTGCTGGCAAACTCACGATGCCCGTTGGCTGCTGGACCTGGAGCTGAGCGGGAAGACGCGACGATGAGCTCAGAGCATGTCGGTAGGAGAGGGGTCGATGCCAGCTTCGAGCTTGCCAACGAGTTGAGTGGTCCGGTCCCAGTCGAATACGACGTGCCCCTTGAGCGTGACCAGGTCGCGGTAGATCCGCTGCAGCGGCGACGATTCGAAATGCACCGAAGCTCCAGATCCTTCGAGCACGATGCTGACCGCCTCCAGGGAGAGCCGCACCGTGTGGGCTGCGGCGAGCCGGAAGCGGCTGCGTTCGGCCCGATCGAGCACGGTGCCGGTGTTGTAGGTGTCGCAGAGCTGGTCGAGAGCGTCTTGCCAGACGAGGCGTGCCGCTCGGATGGTGGCGATGGCCTCCGCTAGGCGTGCCTGGGAGGCGCCCTGTTCGGCCTGCCGGTCGCCGAGGGAGTACGGCAGCACTCGTGACTTGGTGTAGGTCTTGAAAAAATCGACGGCCGCTTCGGCGCCGCCGAGGGCTGGGGCGGCGGCGACCAGGGTTAGCACCGGGGTCATCGGGTAGCGCACGAAAGGGTTGTCGCTCCACTGAGAGCCAGGGGGATTGTCACCGCGGAGATCGGTGGCCGACATGGTGCGGTGTTCGGGAATATGAACCGACTCGGCGATGACGTCGTTGCTGCCGGTGCCGCGCATGCCCGAGGTGTGCCAGACATCGTCGATCTCGACGTCGGCGATAGGAGCGAGACAGAACATCGGCTGCGGCCCGCCATCCCGTTCAACCATGGCGCTGACCATGACCCAGTTGCCGTGCTGCACTCCGGTGGCCCACTGCCAGCGACCGTTCAGTTCATAGCCACCAACGACTGGCGTGGCGGTGCCGGTGGGGGCGAGCGGGCAGGGGATCATGGCGTAGGACCGATCGCCGAACACGTCCTCCCGCAGCTCGCGGGGGCCGCGAACGATGAACCAGTTGTGCAATACGAGAAACGATAGGGTCCACGCCGACGACATGCAGCCATGGGCCAAAACCCGGGTCGAGTCAGCGAGCGCCCGCAGCCCGAGGCCCCAACCGCCAAGCTCGGAAGGCACGACCATCTTGAACACGCCGGCCCGTTCGACGTCATCGATGGTGGCCTGCGGGAGCTCTCGCAGTTGCTCCGCTTCAGACGCTCGTTCACTGAGCGGGGCGACCATCGACTCGGCCCAAGCCATCAACTCTTCGTGGGTCATGGCGTTGGTCGCAGTATCGGTGTCTGGCACCCAACAGAACCTATGTTGTGTCGCCTGACGAGGTCAACAGCCCAGGGGAGGGCAGAGAACTCAGGCGAAGAATTGACCGCCGTTTACGTGTAGCAGTTGGCCGGTTATATGGCGTGAATCCGACCCGGCCAGGAAGGCGATAGTGGTCGCGATGTCGTTTGGCGAGGCCATACGCCCGAGCGGGAGGCTGGTCGCGGAGGCCTCGATTTCCGCCTCGGTCAAGCCGTAGCGAGGTTGGGCGGTATCGGTCAGCCCAGGAGCGACTGCATTAGCGCGAATACCGTGAGGGCTTAGCGCCGAGGCCAAGGACCGCGTGAAGCCGACCACTCCTGCCTTGGTCGATCCATAGTGCACGCCGAGCGGCGGCCCGGTATGCGCAGCCGACGAGGCGAGGTTGATAATCGACCCGCCCCGGCCAGCCCTAACCATGTGTTTGGCCGCGGCCTGTGCGCAGAGAAACATGCCACGGAGGTTGACCGCAAAGACGGAATCCCAGTCGTCTTCGGTCATCTCCAAGAATTCGACGCGGGGAAAGATGCCGGCATTGTTGACCAGCAGATTGATCCCGCCCAACGACTCCGCGATGTCAACCATGTTGGCCACATCGGCGGTGTTCGCAACGTCTCCCGGCACGATCGCCGCCCGCCCGCCACGATCCTCGATACGGGCCTGTAACGCACTGGCGGCCGCTTTATCGTCCAGATAGTTGATGACAACGGTCGCGCCGCGCTCGGCCAGGACTTCCGCTGTCGCGGCACCGATACCTTGCTGCGCACCGGTCACCAGCGCCACCGTCGAATCAAGACTCATCACATCCTCCGCTGACATTCCGTAGCCCCCTGATATCGCATAGCCCCCTGATATCGCGTAGCTCCCTGACAGTACTTTGAACGCACGGAATGCTCGACGCGTACTAGCGGGCGGTGCTGCCGCCATCGATCGGGTAGATGCCACCGGTGATAAAGGCGGCATCCTCCGAGGCCAGGAACACCACCAGGGCAGCCACCTCGTCCGGTTCGCCGTAGCGCCCCAATGGAAGCCGCTCGTTCACCGACTTCTTGACCTCTTCGGGATCATCGGGATTGATGCCAGCCTCGATCGACCGCATCATCCTGGTCTCGATGGGCGCCGGGCAGACGGCGTTGACCCGGATGGCAGCCGGCGCTAGCTCGACGGCCGCGGTCTTTGTCATACCAACTACCGCGTGTTTGCTCGCCCCGTAGGCGATCAAACCCGGTGTGCCTTTGAGGCCAGCGATCGAGGCGGTGTTAATGATCGAGCCGCCGCCACGTTTGCGCATCGCATCGGCGCTGTGTTTCATGCCGAGCCAGACACCCTTGACGTTTACGTCGAGAACCGAGCTGAAGACGTCGTCCGGGTATTGCTCGAGCGGGCTCATCGCTCCCTCAATGCCAGCGTTGTTGAACAACACGTCGACGCCGCCGAAGGTCTCGACGGCGAAGCTCACGTAGCCCTCGACCTCGGCGGCCACGGTCACATCAGCGGCGATGCTGGCCGCCGCCCCGCCAGCCTTTTCGACGAGCGAGACCGTCTCGGTCAGTCCGTCGCCTTCGAGATCGACAGCGACGATCGAAGCCCCTTCGGCAGCGAAGCGCCGCGCCGCCGCCCGCCCGATACCACCGGCCGCGCCGGTCACGATTACTACTTTGCCGTCGAACCTGGTCATGGCTGCACGTTAGGCCTCGGCATGGGCACCCGCCAGAAGCAGGGGTGTCGACCATCCGGGTGGTCTCGCACCGCCGACCCGATGAAACCCTTGCAGGTAGCGTCGACCGTCATTATGATTATGATTCTCATTACCGAAATGGAGTGCGGATGGTTCCTGCGAGCAAGTCATGGCGACGAGGCGCGGCGGTGGCCGTCCTTGTGTTTTTATTGACGGCCTGCGGGAGCGACGACAGCGCCACCGATGCCGGGTCGAGTGTCAGCGGCGCCGACGACACCTCCGGCAACCTTGCGGAAGCTGATGACCATGACGACGAAGTGGGCGATGACCACGATGATGATGATCATGGCGATGAGGATGCTGATGACGACCACGACGACGAAGACCACGGCGACGAAGACCACGAAGACGAAGACGCCGAGCACGACGACCATGGCGACGAAGATGATGGTGACGACCATGGCGATGACGACCACGACGATCACGATGATGAGGACGGGTCGTCCGGTGGCCTAGGGGCTCATGAGCATGGCGTGGCAGAGTTGTCTGTCGCATGGAGCGATGGCGTGTTGATCGTCGATCTGATCAGTCCCACGTTCAACATCTTCGGCTTCGAGAAAGAGCCATCGACGGACGAGGAGCGTTCCCTGGTGACCGATCGCACCGATGCGCTCACCCAGCCCGGCGTCATCACCCTCAATGCCGAAGCCGGTTGCGAGCTTGCCGATGACGTCAGCACGGAGGTGGAGTTCGAGGGTAGCCACGCCGAGCTGACCGCCTCATGGATGTTCAATTGTGATTCCCTGGACGAGATTCGCCAGCTCGATACGGCGATGCTGTTCGCTGAATTTCCGAATCTTGAGGACATCGACGCTCAATGGGTCTCTCCGGTCGGGCAGTCAGCTGCCGAGCTCTCGCCAGCGTCAACTGTCCTTAGCCTTTAGTAGGTGACCACGACCGAGGATCGCTCCGTTATCACCCTCAAAGAGGTGAAGTTCCGCTGGCCCGGCCAGCCGTCGGACACGGTCGCGATCGATGAGCTACGGCTCGATGCCGGTGAGCACCTCTTTGTGCGCGGCGCCAGCGGAAGCGGAAAAACCACCCTTCTGAGCCTGCTGACCGGTATCAACACGCCGACCAGCGGAGAGATTCGCCTGCTCGGGACGGACCTTTCGACCCTGTCTCCGAGTCGACGCGACCAGTTTCGGGCCGACCATCTGGGAGTCGTGTTCCAACAGTTCAACCTGCTCCCGTACCTAACGGCCCTGGAGAACGTCACGATGGCGTGTGCGTTCTCGCGGCGGAAGTCGGCTCGGGCGGCGGAAGCTGGGGGGCTGGTGTCGACCGCCCGGGATCTCCTGGGGGCGTTGAACCTCGCCGATGAGCTGCACACCTCGCCGGTTGCTGAGTTGAGTGTTGGTCAGCAGCAACGCGCTGCGGTGGCCCGGGCCCTGATCGGCAGTCCGGAGATCGTCCTGGCCGATGAGCCGACTTCGGCGCTCGACTCCGACAACCGCGACCGTTTCCTTGAGCTGTTGTTCCAAGAGGTCGAGGCGCACGGTTGCACACTCATCTTCGTCAGCCATGACCAACAATTGGCCGGGCGATTCTCACGTTTCATCGAACTCTCAACCGGTGCATCTGCGCCCCGTGTACCCGGGTCGGTGAGCGGGAGTTGAATCTGCTTCGCATAGCGTTCAAAAGCGCACGGTTCCGGCGGACCAGCCTGTTGCTGACCGTCTTCTCGATCGCCATCAGCGTCACGTTGCTGCTGGGGGTCGACAAAATCCGCAAGGAAACTAAAACAAGCTTTCTCAACACGGTCTCTCAAACCGACCTCATCGTCGGGGCCCGAAGTGGTCCGACGAACCTGCTGCTCTACAGCGTGTTCCGCATCGGGAACGCCACAAACAACGTCACCTGGGACAGCTACCAGGAGATCGCTACGATGGATGAGGTCGCCTGGACCATCCCAATTTCGCTCGGCGACTCCCATCGTGGATTCCGGGTGATGGGTACCACCGGTGACTATTTCGAGCACTACCGCTATGCCGGTGGCAAACCGCTGACGCTCGAGGTTGGTCAACCCTTCGATGAGGTGTACGACGCGGTGCTCGGTGCCGATGTCGCCCGCTCGCTGGGGTACGAGCTGAACGACGAGATCATCCTTTCCCACGGCCTAGTGGCGGTCGACTTCGCCGATCATGACGACAAACCGTTCACCGTGGTCGGGGTGCTCGACAAGACTGGAACCCCGGTTGATCGCACGGTCCACGTCAGCCTTGCCGGGATCGAGGCCATCCACGTCGATTGGCAAGACGGCGGCCGCTCGGCGGTGACACTCGACGCGGAACAGGTCCTGAAGTTCGATCTCACCCCAACGTCGATCACCGCCTTCATGGTGGGGTTGGATAACCGTGTGCTGACGTTTCGGATGCAACGCGACATCAACGACTACGAGGACGAGCCGCTCACCGCCATCATCCCCGGTGCAACGCTGGCGGAGTTTTGGCGCACGATCTCGGTCGTCGAGCAGGTGCTGTTCGTGATCTCCGGATTCGTGCTCGTGGCCGGCCTACTCGGCATGTTGACCACGATCCTGTCGACCCTCAACGAGCGTCGCCGTGAGATCGCCGTGTTACGGGCCGTCGGCGCCCGAGCGTCCCATGTGGTGCAGCTGATCGTGCTGGAGACGCTGCTTGTGGTGGTGGCAGGCTGCGCTCTAGGGGTCGCCATGCTGTACGGCCTCCTGGCCATCGGGCGTCCGATTGTGGCCAACCGCTTCGGGGTGGATCTAGCCCTGTCCTGGCCCGACGCGACCCAGCTGCTCATCCTTGTTGGGGTTATCGTCGGAGCTGTCTGTGTTGGGCTTATTCCAGGATTCGCGGCATACCGCCGATCAATACAGGACGGACTGGATATGAAGGTATAAATCTATGAGAGATGAACCACGCAACTCACAAACCAGGCTGCCGAGGTGGCGACGGACCGTCACCGTTCTGGTCGCAGCCTCGCTGATCGGCGCGGCTTGCGCATCAGAGAACGAACAGGTGGAAGCCGAGTCGTCGGTCCGCACCCAGCCCGTCACCGGCAGAGGCGACGTCGAG
This sequence comes from Acidimicrobiales bacterium, assembly GCA_050633745.1. Classification (GTDB taxonomy): domain Bacteria; phylum Actinomycetota; class Acidimicrobiia; order Acidimicrobiales; family SZUA-35; genus JAHELU01. The sequence goes on along the minus strand of JBOEHD010000086.1, from coordinate 4,989 downwards.
TACGGAGCGTCGCTCGAGGAATGGTCCGAAGCGGTGGACTCTGAAGCGGCCGCCGATCCGGATTCGGACGCCCGGCCGGTCAACGACTACCCCGAAGGTTATGAGGAAGTGGAGTGGGAAGACCTGCTCCCGGCCGGCTACTCCAGCGATGAAATCTACGCTCGCTACGCCGACCGGCTGAATGAGCTTGACGACGGTTCCCCCGAAGCCGACGAGATCTATGCCGAGATGCAGGCCGAATACGACGCGACCAGTGATGCCATCAACAGTGACCTCGACGGAGCGAAGATAAACCTGGCCGGATTCGTCGCGCCGCTAAATTTTGAGGACGACGTCATCACCGAATTCCTCCTCGTGCCGTACTTTGGGGCCTGCATCCATGTTCCGGCGCCGCCTTCCAACCAGACGGTTCTGGTCAAGGTCGACGAGGCCAACGGGCTCAGCTTCGACGATTCGTGGGGAGCAATCTGGGTGGCCGGCACCCTGACCATCGATCCCATCAGCACCGACCTCGCAACGGCCAGCTACAGACTGACCGACGCCACAAGCGGCGTCTACGACGAGTACAGCTAGTTCGTCGGGGGTGCTGGAAGACCGTAGCACTCGATCTGAGCAGCGGGCTACGAGGCTGGTGTGGCGCCCAGCACTGCCGTCTCGGTTGACCGGACAGGACAGCAGAGCGAACATGGGACGATGATCGAGCTGCGGCCTGCCAGGTCCGATGAGATGGGGGCGATCGGTAGCCTCGGCGGCTACGTCTACGGTGGCGCCTTCGGCGACGGGCCCGACTCGATGACCGGGAGCGCCAACCGTGCGGAATGGACGCTGTGCGCGTTCGACGGTTCGCAGCTGGCCGCGAGTTTCATCACGATCCCGTTCACAATGCGGCTTAACGGCGAGGCGATGAAGATGGGCGGCGTCTCCGGCGTCGCAACCCATCCTGAGTATCGACGCCGCGGTTTGATGCGCCGCTTGATGACCGAAGCCACGCTCGAGATGCGGGAGCAGGGGCAAACGGTTGCCGCTCTCTGGGCCTCGCAGGCTGCGATCTACCAACGGTTCGGCTATTCGATCGGTTCGGTCTCCCGTCGCTACGCGGTCGACTCGGTCGACATCAGCTTCTTCGATGGCGACGGGGGATCGAGCACGGTCGAGTGGCTCAGCGTCGAGGCTGGCTTCGATGCGGTGAGGGCGCTCTACATCGCGTTCATCGCTGAACGGACCGGGTACTTGCATCGGTCGCGAGCGCTGTGGGCCGCCGGAGTGTTAGAAGAACGACCAGACGAAGGCCCGGTTCATATCGCACTTTCGCGTGACGGCGATGGTCAGCCGAACGGATACATGGTCTATACCCTGCGGGCCGGCAAGGTCGCCCACCGGGCTCGAAGTCAGGAATTGGTCATCCGCGATCTTGGCTGGCTCACGCTCGATGCGTATCGCTCGCTGTGGAGCTACGTCGCGAGGCATGACCTCGTCGGTCGCGCCGTGTGGGCCACGGCACCGGCCGATGATCCCGCTGAAGAGCTGTTTTCTGAGCCTCGAATGCTCCATACCGAGGATGGCGAGGGCGCCTGGTTTCGGGTGATCGATGTCGAGGCCGCGCTCAGCGGCCGCGGCTACAGCCAGGCCGGCCAGGTAACGCTGCGGTTGCCTGAGGATGACCTCGCCCCGTGGAACGCTGGCACGTACACCATCGAGACCGACGGTGAAGAGACCACCGTTGCCCGCTCGACCGGCGAGCCCGATGCAGTTGTGCCGGTGAAGGCGATGGCCTCGCTGTTCAGCGGCTACCGCTCTGCCCGCCGCCTTCGATCCTGGGGCCTACTCTCAGCCGATGACAGCGCAGTCGACCGTCTTGACCGACTGTTCGAAACCCGCCACCTTCCCCACTTTCCCGATCATTTCTGAGCTGTCGACTGAGCGAGGATGCTCAGAGGTTGCAGCGTCGATAAGGCGGCGGAGCTATGGTCGAACGTATGTCCGATCTCAGTGAAACGAGGTTGAAGAGGCTATTGCGAGGGATCGTCCCAATTTGAGGGAGTGGCGGGCAACGTCTGAGGGGGAGTCCGACTACCAGGCCATGGTGAGCCGGCTACGGGAGTTGGACGAGCGGTTGCGTGCCGAGCATTAGTGATGCGACCAGCTTGGGTATCGCTTCCGGGTGATCGGTCTCAAACTTGGCAGCACGGTTCGACTCGTCGAATTCGCAGTCGTCGATTGAGTCTGTAGAGGTCGTCGCCGACCCTGGTTCGTCGGATCGGCAAGGTTGAGGTCACGTCCGGGTGGCGGCATAACGAGAGCGCCGATCGTCGGACCTGTCTGTCGGCGTTGGCTACCAAAATGGCTACCAGTGCCCGTTTGTCGCCTTAGGCGGGTGGGTGGAACCCGCATAAGTAGTGGTCGGGATGGAGAGATTCGAACTCTCGACCCCCTGCTCCCAAAGCAGGTACGCTAGCCAAGCTGCGCCACATCCCGTCTCACTACGTCCGTCATGGTATCTGCCCACCGGCCGTCCTGCGCTGCTTATTCTTGACTCGTCGCGGGGTGGGTCGGCGTAGGTACACTTGACCACGTGAAATCCACTGTTGAGACACTCGAGGGTAACAAAGTCAAGGTCGCGGTCGAACTGGAGGAAGTCGAGTTCGAAAAAGACCTCGACGAAGCTTTTGTTCGTCTCGCACAGGAAGTCCGGTTGCCGGGCTTCCGGCCAGGCAAGGCTCCCCGCAAAGTCCTTGAAGCACGCATCGGTCAGGGGTACGCCCGTGAAGAGGCGTTCCGTGCCGCTCTGCCTAACTATTATTCAGAGGCGGTTAAAGAGCACGAAGTCGACGTCATCGCCCCGCCGGAGATCGATATCACCGGTGGCCAGGAAGATGGCATCGTCACTTTCGACGCCGTGGTAGAGGTTCGGCCTTCGGTCGAGGTCTCCGGATACGACGCTCTCGAAATCGAGATCCCCAAGCTTGAGGTCACTGACGAAGACCTCGACGAGGCAGTCGATCGCATGCGCAAGCAGTTCTCGACTCTCGAAACGGTCGAGCGGGCTGCCGACAAGGGCGATCAGGTCGTGATCAACATCGCCGCCACCCACGGCGGTGAAGAGATCGCTGGCATGACCACCGACGACTACAACTATGAGGTCGGCAGCGAAGCCACTGGAATCGAAGGGTTCGACGATCAGCTCGTCGGAGCCTCCGCAGGTGATGAGAAGCAGTTCGACGCTCCTCACCCCGACGAGGAAGAGGAAGAGCCGATCTCGTTCTCCATCACCGTCACCCAGGTTCAAGAGACCGTGCTGCCGGAGCCGACCGACGAATGGGTCGAAGAGAACTCTGAGTTCGCCACCCTGGCCGACCTTCGGGCCGACTATCAGGACAAGATGAGCCGGTCCCGCATCATGCAGGGCAACACGGTTCGTCGGAACAAGCTGGCCGAACTGGTCGCCGAGACCGTCGAGGACGACTCCGTCCCCGCCGCACTTATCGATGGCGAATTCGAATCACGCCTCCAGGACATGGCCATGCGGCTGCAAGCTCAGGGCATCAGCTTCGAGCAGTACATGCAGTTCAGCGGTCAAGACCCTGAAGCGATGATGGCTGAACTCCGCGAACAAGCGGCCATCGCGGCCAAGCTCGATCTGGCGTTGCGGGCAATCGCAACTCAGGAGTCGATCACCGCGACCGATGAAGAACTCGACGAAGAACTCGAAGAGGTTTCCGACCGTTTCGAGCGCCCAGTGGCCGAAGTCAAGGCCGAACTGGTCGAAGCCGGTCAGCTGCATTCGGTGCGAGCAGACCTTCTGAAAACCAAAACTCTGGATTGGCTGATCGAACGAGCGAAGCTTGTCGACGAGGATGGCCAAACCATCAGCGCAGATGCGCTAGAAATGCCTGAAGAAGACACAGCAGAGGACGAGACGTCCGAAGAGGATCAAACGTGACCCACCACCACCTGCCGACGAACAGCTACACCATCCCGACCATCTATGAAGACACCCCTCGCGGTGTCGTCGGTCGAGACCTGTTCTCAAGCCTGTTGAAGGACAACATTCTGTTCCTCGGCACGCCTATCAACGATGACGTGGCCAACCTGGTCTGTGCCAAGTTGCTGCACCTCGAGTCTGAAAACCCGGACCGAGACATCGCCCTCTACATCAACTCGCCGGGCGGCGACGTCAACGCGATGTTCGCCATCTACGACACGATGTCCTACATCAAGCCTGATGTCGGCACCATCTGCTTCGGTCAAGCCGCCTCTGCGGCTGCCATTCTCTTGGCTGCCGGAGCCCCCGGCAAGCGTCTGGCCCTGCCAAACGCCCGTGTGCTGCTCCATCAGCCGTACACCGGAGCCCAGGGTCAGGTATCAGACCTGGAGATCGCGGCCAACGAAATCGAGCGGCTCAAGAGTGCACTAGAAGAGATGCTGGCCCGCCATACCGGCCAGCCGATCGAAAAAATTGCCAAGGACACTGACCGCGATTTTGTGATGACTGCGCAAGAGGCGAAAGAATACGGCATCATAGATGAAGTAATCGCGGAGCGGGATGCGGTGGATACAAGCGGTCCGATTCGGGCAGTGGATTCCTAAAGTGCCTCGTACCAGCGGCTATAGATTCGCAGTCGATCCCGCCAGGCTCGACCGCACAGTAACTAGTACGGCGACTACCGCCGTTGGCACTACTACCACCGCCGAGCGAATCTAGGGGTCTAAGCGTGGCAAAGTTCGGAGAAGGCAGCGAGCTACTCAAATGCTCGTTCTGCGGCAAGTCGCAGAAGCAGGTCAAGAAACTAATCGCCGGACCTGGCGTCTACATCTGCGATGAATGCATCGATCTTTGTAACGAAATCATTGAGGAGGAGTTGGCCGAGGGCGCAGAGCTCTCGTTCGAAGACCTCCTCAAACCCCGCGAGATCCGGGAATTCCTCGACAACTACATAGTGGGTCAAGACGCGGCCAAGAAAATTCTGTCGGTCGCCGTCTACAACCACT